>CAZIXM010000020.1:0-47542 GCA_964543345.1 uncultured Muribaculum sp.
CGACTATGAGGACTATGAGAGCGAGACCGATGAATGGCTCGATGATGAAGAAGATGAAGACGAGCCGGAGGAAGAAGAAATCCTCACTCCTCACGATATTGAGTGCATAAAGGGTGAGATTGCAGACCTTGAAAAGTTTCGCGACCTCGCTTTTAAGATTAAACGCAACTCAAAGGCAGAACAACTTTTTGAAGGACTTGAACAAGGCTTCGCCCAACTCGAAGAACTGGGTGCTCCAAAAAAGGCGTTAATCTTTACCGAGAGTCGCCGCACACAAGATTTTCTTTTTGAACTTCTCGAAAAGCGAGGGTACAAAGGTCAGGTGCTACTTTTCAACGGCTCAAACTCCGACAAACAATCCACCGCCATCTATAAGGCTTGGAAAGAAAAACATAAGGGTACATCGAAGATTACCGGGTCGGCCACCGCCGACAAGAGAGCCGCCCTTGTTGATTACTTCCGCGATGAAGCCACCATTATGATTGCTACCGAGGCTGCCGCTGAAGGTATCAATCTCCAGTTCTGCTCTCTCGTTGTCAACTACGATATGCCCTGGAATCCGCAGCGTATCGAGCAACGCATTGGTCGTTGCCACCGCTACGGTCAGCAATTCGATGTTGTTGTGATCAACTTCCTTAACAAACAGAACGCTGCCGATGTACGCGTTTACGAATTGCTCGACCAAAAATTCCAACTTTTCAATGGCGTATTCGGTGCTTCCGATGAAGTGCTTGGAGCTATCGGCAACGGTGTTGATTTTGAAAAACGTATTGCCCTCATATATCAACAGTGCCGCACACCGAAAGAGATTAAAGAAGCCTTTGACGCACTTCAAGAGGAACTGCAAGAGCAGATTTCCGACAAGATGCTCAAAGCTCGCTCAACGCTCCTTGAAAACTTCGATGAGTCGGTCAAAGAGAAACTACGCAGCGACCTTGAAGAAGCACAGGGCAACCTCGACCGCTATGAGTCAGTACTGTGGAATCTCGCTAAATACGCTTTTGGAGAATATATAGACTTCAACGAAACCGAACGCTCGTTTATCATTGACCGCAGAGAGTGTTATCCGGAATTGCCATCTTTAGACACACGCATCTACGGCAAGCATATACTGATACCGGCCAAGGATAAGCGGAAACCACTGCCCGACAATGCTATCGCTTTCCGTCGTGGCTCTTTCCTTGCTCAATCAATGCTTGACACACTGATGAACTCAGCCGTTGGGCCGATTGAGGTTACTCTTGACTATTCCAATTCGCCGATAAATGTCGTTCTAATCAAAGAACTTGTTGGCAAGTCGGGTTGGATTACAGTTGACAAGCTCACCATTGACTCCTTCGAGCGCGAAGACTTCTTCCTCTACGGTTGTGTCACTGACGATGGCAAGCCTATATATGCCGACATTGCCGATAAAATATTGCAGTTGGCGAGTATAGGCTCACAACCGCTTGTTTCGGAATTATCCGAAGCTACTGCCGCTATGCTCGCTGACCAAATCACTGCCCAACGGTCGGAGATTACCACTGCCAACGCCATACGCAACAATAACTTCTTTGAGGAAGAAATGGAGAAACTCGACAACTGGGCCGAGGATGTAAAAGCCGGATTGGAGAAAGAGTTGCGCGACCTTGACGCTGAAATCAAGCTCCGCAAGAGCGAGAGCAAAAAGACTTCGCGTCTTGAAGAAAAGGTGCGTTTTCAACGTCTTATAAAAGACCTTGAAAAGAAGCGTAGTGAAAAACGCCTCAATCTTTACCAAGCTCAGGATGAGGTTGACTCTCGCAAGGAAACCTTGCTATCCAAAGTCGAAGCTATGCTCGCCCAAAAGATTGAGCAATCCAAGTTAATAACCTTTCATTGGAAGATAGTATGAAAAATATTCCAATCAGAAAATACTTATTCAACTCTTTCCTAATTATAATGGTATTTTTCAATATCATTATCCTTGTCAGAGGAATATATCACTACTTCCCTAATATGTGTATGTTAGGTGATAATCCAGATAGTTTAGGTTTTTATAGTTTTTGGGCCGACATTTTATGTTCAATTGGCTCTTTTACAATGATATTTATAACAGCCAAAACCATTGATTTAAATGAAAGACAGTTGACTGAACTTAAACGCCAATGGAAAGAAGAACATAGTCCATACTTGTCTTGCCAACTTATAGCTAAGTCTGGTCACTTTCTCTTGCGGATATTAAATTCAGGCAACACAACAGCTGATAGAGTAAATATCGCAATTGACTCAGAATTACGGGAACCAAAAAATTCCGATAAACAATATGTCCCTTTTCGTTTCACGGAACTAAAAGAGTTTCTCGAAACGCAGGAATTTGTAATACCTCCGCATGAAAGTTTATATTTTACTATTTGTATTACCCCCTATAAAGAAGTAGAAAATCTTCCAAGCGGATACATAACTGTAACGCTAAAAGATAGCCTTACAGATTTTGGTACATTTAATTTATCCCCTCAAAATTTTGCGTTTGCATCTTTTGAAAAAGAAAATATAGGGAATTCCATTGTGAATGCAATAGGAGAAGTCGGAAAGAAAATTGAAAACAAAAAGTTTCTATTTAAATAAATGGCACAGAACAGAATAAATAAATTAGAGCTTACGTGGATAGGCAAGGAGGATGACCCCATTGCCCTCGAACCACGTTTGCTTATAGACACCACGGAATATAGTTACGGTGATGTCGAAACAGGAACTCTCCCCAATGGGAAACCGTGGCCGGGCAATATGCTCATCCACGGTGACAATCTTCTTGCACTACGCGCACTTGAACAAGACTTTACAGGACAGATCAAGTGCATCTATATAGATCCTCCATATAATACTGGTCACGCCTTCGAACAATATGATGATAATGTCGAGCATTCTTTGTGGCTCACTTTAATGCGCGATAGATTGGTACTCTTGCACAAATTGCTCTCAGATGATGGTAGCTTATGGGTAACATTAGATGACTGTGAAGCTCATTATTTTAAGGTCCTTTGTGACGAGATTTTCGGACGCAACAATTTTGTTGTTTCTACCATATGGCAACATGCCGTTCAAAGCAAAGGCTATCCTGGTAAATTCTCTCTTCATCACAACTATACATTTTGCTATCGCAAAACTGATAAATTCTCACTAAATTCTCTTGAAAGAACTGCGAAACACAATGTGAACTATTCTAATCCCGACAATGACCCTAATGGCCCTTGGCGAAGTGGAGATGTAAGAAATAGTCTTGTAAGGCCAAACTTAATGTATGATATTGAAACGCCCTCAGGCAAAATAATTCACCATCCTGAAAAAGGATGGCGTTTCAGTAGAGATACATTTGAACAAGAACTGGCTGCAGGGAAGATTAAATTTTCAGATGATGAATCACGTATAATTCGGAAAATCTATCTCAAAGACCAACAAGGCCGTGTACCTGAAACTCTATGGTTTGCAGAAGAAGTCGGAACTACTCGTGAGGCTAATAGCGAAATCAAATCTCTTGATTTACCTGAATCTTTTGACACTCCAAAACCGGAGAAACTAATTGAACGAGTATTAATTTTAGCCACAAATCCTGGGGACATAGTACTTGATAGTTTTATTGGTAGCGGCACAACAGCTGCTGTCGCTCATAAAATGCACCGACGTTGGATTGCTGTTGAATTAGGAAATCACGCATACACTGTATGCCAACCACGTATTCAGAAAGTAATTGAGGGCGAACAGGGAGGTATCTCCAAAGCGCAGAACTGGAAAGGTGGCGGTGGCTTCAAGTTCTATGAACTGGCACCGAGCCTTCTCAATCATGACAAGCACGGCAACCTTGTTATCAACAAGGAGTATAATGCCGATATGCTTGCCGCTGCCATGGCTAAACAAGAGGGCTATACCTACGCTCCCGACAAAGATGTTTACTGGAAACAAGGTCGCGGCTCGGAGAAAGATTTCATCTTCACAACTACACAATTCCTTACTGCCGAAGCTCTGCAACAGTTGCATGAGCAGATGGGCGAGGATGAGTCGTTGCTGATATGTTGCACCTCGTTCCAATCGGAGTGCCGCAACCGCTATCCCAACATCACCATCAAAAAGATACCGCAGATGCTTCTTGGTCGTTGCGAGTTCGACAAGGACGATTACTCACTCAACATTGTCTCTCTCCCTGAGATTGAGAGCGATGAAGTTGAGGATGAAAACTTCGATGAGCCGGAGGGGACCTCAGCACCCGAAACCTATGCACAACCCAATCTCTTTGACTGATGAACACCGTAGCCAACAACATACGCCAACGACTTTCACTCCGCAAGCCGCTTGCTGAGGCTCTTGACCTCACTTCGCGGATTGTTGATAATCTTTCGTTGCAGAAGCCCCCGAAAGATGAGGCCGAGCTGAAAGCCTTTCTGATAAAGGAACTTTCAGAGGTTAAAGCGATAGTGCCAACGGTCAAAGACTTTGACCGAGATTTCCCCTCACTCGCTTTCTCGATAGCCACCGGCATCGGAAAGACTCGACTTATGGGCGCAATAATCGCTTACCTCTATCTGAAGAAAGGCATAAAGCATTTCTTCATACTCGCTCCGAATCTTACGCTCTATAACAAGTTGATACGCGACTTCGGCGACCCTTCATTTGAAAAGTACGTTTTCAAAGGGATAAGCGATTTTGTAACCAATCCGCCTCAGATTGTAACCGGCGAGACATACAACGACCGCACACCGTCGCTGTTCTCATCGTTGCAAATCAATATCTTCAACATCGCCAAATTCAACAAGGACAGCAAGCAGGGTAGTAAGGGCTTGCCGCGTATGCGTCGCCTTTCGGAATATATCGGTCAGTCGTACTTCGACTACCTCGCTTCACTCGAAGACCTTGTTATTCTGATGGACGAGGCGCACCGTTATCACGCTGACGCATCAAAGAAAGCCATAAACGAACTCAACCCGGTGCTTGGCTTTGAAATGACGGCTACGCCTATCGACGAGAAGAACCGACCGTTCAAGAACATTGTATATGAATACAATCTTGCTCAGGCCCTTGCCGACAAGAAGTATGTCAAAGACCCTACTATCGCCGGGCGCAAAAACTTTGACAAGAAAGATTGGTCGGCAGAAGAAATCGAGAATATGAAACTCATGGACGGCATCAATGTGCACGAACGCACCAAAACCGCCATCGAACTTTATGCCAAGCAGAACGGCAAGCACGTAGTGCATCCATTTATCTTGGTCGCTTGTCGCGACATTGCCCACGCCAAAGCCGTTACCGAAAAACTCGAAAGCGACACAATACTACACGGCAAATACAAGGGTAAGGTACTCAGAATTGACAGCGAGAGCAAAAAGGACGAAGAAATCGAGCAGCAATTTGTTGCCCTCGAATCACCCGACAATCAGATTGAGATTGTTGTGCACGTCAATATGCTCAAAGAGGGTTGGGATGTGAATAATCTTTACACGATTATTCCACTCCGAGCCGCAGATGCCGCCATCCTAATTGAGCAGACTATCGGACGTGGACTCCGATTGCCGTATGGTGGCGAACGCACCGGCAATAAGGACGTTGATACTCTCACCGTCATCGCCCACGATAACTTCGCACAAGTTATCGCCAAGTCGAAAGAACCCAATAGTGTTCTCAGTAAGGTTTCTTACGTCGAGCTTGACGATGATGATGACCCGGCAGGTCAAGGTGGAACGGTTGTTAAGACTCCTTCAACCGTAGAGCAGAAATACAGAGAGAAAATACAACAGGCTCAGACCGACTATGAAAAGAAAGTTGCCGAACGCACTTGCGATGCCGTCAGAGCCGTTGTTGATGCTATACCTCAGGTTGCTCATACCGTACAACACTACTCCGACTTGAAGAAGCCGGAAGTTGTAAAGGTTATTCGCGAAAAGGCTGTCGAGGACATAAAGCGTAAAGCACAAGCCGCCAACCCGCTATTTGCCGAACAAGAAGCTGCCGAGCAGATTGCCCAACTTGACAAGGTTATCAAGTCGGTTATCATTGACTATGAGAAAAACGTAATCGAGATACCACGACTTGTTATTGAGCAACCACGCACTCGCAAGGTATTTGAGGACTTTGACCTATTCACTGAACGAGGTTTTGACCTTGCTGACCCAAGTTATGAAATTATCCGTCAAAGTCTTGATACCGGCGAGATAGATGTTATTGCCGGAAAGAACGGTTTATATCGTGGTAAGCCTGAAGATATAATCGTTTCTCGACTGATGGACTATGACGATGTGGATTATGACACATACGCTGATTCGCTATATAAACTCGCAAATCAAGCGATTGATGCAATCCGCTCAAATTCGCCCGGTGCTTCTGACGATGACATCGCCGAAAAAGTCCACACATACCGGGAACCATTGGCTCGAAACATCTATCAGCAGATGTGTGCCAACTCGCACGTTGAGAAAGACCCCCAGCCTCCGAAGCGAGTGCTACCATTCAGTCGTATTCTTGACCAACACGTTATTGTCAATGAGTTTGGCTATCGTATGGTTGAAGATACTCCTTCTCCGGCAAGTTGGGCAAAGAAATATGTTGTCAAAGGCTTCTTGAAATCTTACTATCCCGAATATCGCTTTGATAGCCTGACGGAGTGGGATTTCGCCTACGCCCTCGAACATGACGACAAAGTGCTAAGGTGGCTTCGCCCCGTGCTTCAGCAGTTCAATATCTATTGGGCTGATGGCTCCAAGAGATATGAACCTGACTTTATCGTTGAGACTTCCGATGCAATCTATATGTGCGAGACCAAAGCCGAAAAAGATGTTTCCGA
Organism: uncultured Muribaculum sp.; assembly: GCA_964543345.1. Classification (GTDB taxonomy): domain Bacteria; phylum Bacteroidota; class Bacteroidia; order Bacteroidales; family Muribaculaceae; genus Muribaculum. The sequence goes on from CAZIXM010000020.1 coordinate 6,788, forward strand.
CGAAGATGTTAAAGCTAAAGCCGATGCTGCAAGAACCTATTGCGCTATCGTATCTGCATACAACGCCCGACACAGCGGTAAGCCATGGAAGTATGTCATCATACCTCATACAGCAGTCAAGCGCAACTTCGACTTCAACTACATCCTCGGCAAATCCAATCTATTTATATCGTAAATTATACCACATCTATGGGCTTTTGGAGTTTTATGCGCGATATGTTTGTGTTCGATTGGCTGTTCGGACACAGAAAGAAGGAATCCTTTTGGGGGCAAAACCGCAGGGAAAATCCTTATATTAATGACTCTCACGATGATTACCATTCGAGCAGCGGCAACAATCATTGTAGCAACAATGATTATTTCCAACTAGACTTCGATGATGACCTTGATTCGGGCATGTGCGACGATGATTTCTAACCGATAACATTATGAGATATTTTCTCGTTATAAAATAAAGACAATACTATATGGATAAACATGAATTAAAAAATAGGATAGAGTATATTGTTGTTTGTGTCAGCGAATTTGCCAAGCGGTTCAAACTGACCAACCAACAGGCATATGCATATCTTCGCCGTTTTTCCGGCATTGACTTCCTTCAAGAGTGCTATGAGGTTGAACACACTCAGTCAATAGACAGTGCTGTCGATGATTTACAAGTTCTTTGCTATAAGAAAGGAGGTCGAATATTATGACAAGACTGCATCACGGGTCATATATGGCAATTGATAGTATCGACTTGTCAATGAGCAAGCAGGGCAAAGACTTCGGCAAAGGGTTCTATCTCAATCCCGATTATGAACAAGCATTCCTTTGGGCAGAGTCAAGGGTAAAGACGCTTCAAGAGGGCAAACCGACCGTTACATCATACGAATTCGACCTTGATTCCGCACTTGAAGCCGGTCTGAACGTGAAAATTTTCGATGACTACACGGAGGAATGGGCTGAATTTGTTGTCAGCAACCGCCGTAATCTCGCTGATACCTCTTGCCATTCATACGATATAGTAATCGGGCCTATTGCCAATGACAATGTTGGCAGACAGATTCAATTATATATGCAGGGTTATTGGTCTATCGCCCAACTTATAGAGAGAATTAAATATACTCCGAAGAAATCCACACAATATTTCTTCGGCAGCGAAAAAGCATTAACGTTCTTAACGAAAATATCATGAACAAGGACATAAGTTTGGAGGTGGAATTCCTCGCCACCGATTTAACTCAGATGCTGATGGAGCATTATGGTTGGGACATGATGAAGGCTCTCGATGTCTTGTATGGCTCGGAAACTTTTGCCCGACTCAATGACCCAGAATGCGGACTGTATTTTCAAGGAGCAGTCTATGTATTCTCCTTTTTGAAAAATGAAATTGAGACCGGGAAAATCGGATGACTTATTCGGAGGGCATAGTTGTCCCCCTTTTCTTTTTTGCCCTGTCCTGTCTCTAAGATCAAACAAGTTCAAGGTCGGGTAGTATATACCCGAATTGAACTGAACTTATAGATATGGATGCTTGGCAAAAGAAAAATTTGCCAATGTGGACATATGAGCAGTATTCTCGCCTCATTGCGCCGGAATGTTAACGGAGGCTAACGGTTGGGCCACTGACGGCGTTAAAGATTCAAAAAAACACCCAACTTTACATTTTTGGGTGTAAAATTGGGTGTTAACTTTGCAATTACCTGATAATTAGGCTTTATTGCGGAAAGACAGGGATTCGAACCCTGGGTACCCGTAAGGGTACAACGGTTTTCGAGACCGTCCCAATCGTCCACTCTGGCATCTTTCCTTTATGCTTAGCTCACAGCCATATTCTTAATATTTTGGCCATGACTGTCCGCGACCTCTGTCGCTTTAGCACGACAAAATTACAAAGTTTTTTGGATGTGAGCAATTTTTGCCGTTATTTTCTTTTGCCCGATGCGATGGATTGCAGTTGTATTGACGTTTACATTCTAATTCCACCGACACTACCACCCGTGCGATAATCTCGGTGGTGTCCTTTGCCAAAACACATCTCGTACGCAAACTTAATGACCGAGTCTATATCGTTAGACTCTGCGGCGTGTCCCGTAAAAGGTCTACGGCTATTTATATAGTAATTGTTGCCGCTTATCGACATTCTTTCCATCATTGTATTCAGCTAATTTATCACATTAATTGCAAATATATAATAAAATAGCGTCTTTCATATAAATAGTCAACGAAAAAGTTGCATTTCTAAAAAGCATGAATTAATTTTGCAAAACAAAAATAGACAAGCGACGTATATGACACGATTTTACGCATATTATTTTTCTTACTTTTATTTCGGAAGAGATTGAAGCGGGAGGTCATGCGTAAACCGGTCATAATAACGATATTCAGAATCCCGCTTTCAATTTTGAAGGCGGGATTCTATTTTAAAAACAAGATTATATATCTGCAATATACATTATAATAAGATGAAAAGAAGAGTTACCATACAAGGAGTAGCCGGTTGCTACCACGACGCGGCGGCAAGGCTCTATTTCTGTGATGACGACATAGAGACCATACCCTGCGACTCTTTTCCCGACATGTTCCGGGCGCTATCTGACGACCCTACGCTTCTCGGCATTATGGCTATTGAGAATACTATAGCCGGAGCCTTATTGCAGAACCACGAACTATTAAGAAACAGCCAGACTAAAATAATTGGCGAGATAAAGATGCGGATCACCCACTCTCTCGCCGCGCTACCCGGGCAATCGATCGACGACCTTTCGGAAGTAAACTCTCACCCTATGGCACTCCGCCAATGCGAACAATTTCTATTACGCCATCCGCATCTTAAACGAATAGAAAAGTTTGACACTGCCGGTAGCGCAAAAGAAATTGCCGAACATAATCTGCTCGGACATGCGGCCGTTTGTGGCGAGTTCGCCGCCAATCTTTACGGATTAAACATTCTCGAAAAGAGCATTGAGACTAACAAGCGTAACTTCACACGCTTCTTAATTCTCGCTGACCCAACAATAATGCCCGAGCTTAAACCGTCGGAAAAGATTGTCGACAAATCATCAATTGTATTCACTCTGCCCCACTCCAAAGGCGCGTTGTCGAAGGTGCTTACAATATTGTCGTTTTACGACATTAACTTATCTAAAATACAGTCTATGCCAATCGTCGGACGTGAATGGGAATACCGCTTCTACGCCGACCTGACATTTGACAGCTACATACGTTACCGACAGTCTATTGAGGCCATTCGCCCCTTGACAAACGAATTACGAATACTCGGCGAATATGTCGAGTGCAAAAAAGAAGTTTAACACATTTACTATGAGCAAGACCATCCAGCCGGCCGACAGAGTTTCGACCATCCAAGAATACTACTTTTCGCGCAAACTCAAAGAGATTGCACAACTTAATGCCGAAGGAGCCGACATTGTCTCTCTCGGCATTGGTGGCCCGGATCGACCGCCCCACGAAGATGTCATAGAGACAATGGCTACAACCGTTCGTCGCCCCGACGTACACAGCTACCAGCCGGCCATCGGTATCCCAGAGTTCCGAAACGCTATTGCCAAATGGTATGCCAGATGGTATGGCGTTGAACTTGATCCGGCTTCGGAGGTTCAGCCTCTCATTGGCTCAAAAGAGGGCATACTTCATATTTCGCTTGCATTCATTAACCCCGGCGACGGAGTTCTCGTGCCAAATCCCGGCTATCCCACCTATACTTCCGTGAGCCGACTGGTGCAGGCTCAGATCTATAATTATGATCTGCGCGAAGAAAACGACTGGCTTCCCGACCTCGACGAGATGGAACGCACTCTCCCGCTCGACAAAATCAAGCTTATGTGGCTAAACTATCCCCACATGCCAACCGGCACCCCTGCCACAATGGAGCTATTTGAAAAAGTAGTGGCTTTCGGAAGAAAGCATGGCATAGTCATTGCCCACGACAACCCTTACAGCTTTATCCTCAACGATAAGCCCCTAAGCATTCTGCAAGTCGACGGAGCTAAAGACATTGCTGTGGAGTTGAACTCACTGAGCAAATCCCACAATATGGCGGGATGGCGTATGGCTATGCTGGCCGGCAACCGGCAATTCGTCAACTGGATATTTAAAGTAAAATCCAATATCGATTCCGGACAGTTTCGCCCCATGATGCTTGCCGCAGTTAAAGCTCTCGAAGCCGACCCTGAATGGTATGCTGAGCTTAACCGAACTTATGCCTCTCGGCGAAAGATTGCCGAACAAATCATGGACGAACTTGGATGCACATTCCGGCCCGAACAAAGGGGGCTCTTCCTTTGGGGGCGCATTCCCGACAGCGAACAGTCGTCCGAGTCGCTCGCCGACAAAGTGCTGTATCAGGCACGGGTATTCATAACCCCGGGATTTATCTTCGGAAGCAACGGCGACCGCTATATACGCATTTCTTTATGCGCCACCGAAGACAAGTTAAACGAAGCACTTTCGCGCATAAAGACAAATCTTAAAAAAAAATAATCTATAATCAATAACATTTACTGAAAATGAACGATTTACAGCCTATATTACCCGACTTAAACCCTTCCGGATCGCCAATAATTATAGCCGGACCATGTAGCGCGGAGACGAGAGAGCAAGTGCTTACCACAGCGACAGAACTGAGCCGAAACGGCATCAAGATATTACGAGCCGGAATCTGGAAACCGCGCACCAAACCCGGCGGTTTTGAAGGTGTCGGAGCTGAAGGCCTCGAATGGTTGAAAGAAGCAAAAGAGCAGACTGGGATGCTACTTACAATAGAAGTCGCGACACGCCAGCATGTTGAACTGGCACTCAAAGCCGGAATAGACATTCTGTGGATCGGTGCACGCACGTCGGCAAATCCGTTTGCGATGCAGGAGATCGCAGATGCCATCCGCGATTCCGGCAAAGACATCCCGGTGCTTGTAAAAAATCCCGTTAATCCCGATCTTGAGCTATGGGTGGGAGCATTGCAGCGAATCTACAACGCCGGCGTACGCCGCCTTGGAGCAATTCATCGCGGCTTCAGCGCATACGGCAAGCATTTATACCGCAATCTTCCCCAATGGCACATCCCTATCGAATTGCGCCGCAGATTCCCCATGATGCCACTTATCTGCGACCCCAGCCACATCGGAGGCAAACGTGAACTCGTGGCTCCTTTATCGCAACAGGCACTCGATATGGGTTTTGACGGTTTGATTATAGAAAGCCACTGCAACCCCGACTGTGCTTGGAGCGACAAAGACCAGCAGGTGACACCCGAAGTACTAAACTTTATACTTAATACGCTCGTCCACCGCGATTCGTCGGTTACCACCGAAAGCCTGTCAATATTGCGTCAGCAAATTGATGAAATCGACAACGAACTGCTCGAAGTGCTAAACAAACGAATGCGCGTTTCCCGCGAAATCGGACAATATAAGAAAGAACACCGTATGCCGGTTCTTCAGATTGGACGCCACGATGAGATTATGCAAAGCCGTGTAAAGCTTGCTTCAGAGATGGGAATGGATTCGGAATTCATGCGCACTGTACTTGCCGCAATCCATGAAGAGTCTGTTCGTCAGCAGATTGAAGTTTTCAACGACCGTACCAGATAAATTAGAAACTATGAAAATTTTGATTCTCGGAGCGGGGAAAATGGGATCATTTTTCTGTGATTTGCTCTCTACGACTCATGATGTCGCCATTTTTGACACCGACCCTAAACGGTTGCTGTTTACATTCAACTGCCGCCGGTTCTCCTCTATGGGCGAAATCAAGGAGTTTGAGCCTGAAATGGTTATAAATGCCGCAACTGTAAAATACACAATCGAGGCTTTTGAAAAGGTTCTACCTTACCTCCCCGAAAACTGCATTTTAAGCGACATTGCATCAGTAAAAACCCAGTTGCCGGAATTTTATTCCCGTTGCGGACACCCATTCGTGTCAACGCATCCCATGTTCGGACCTACATTTGCCACACTCAGCAATCTTAGCAGCGAGAATGCCATAATCATAGCCGAAGGCGACCATCTCGGCAAAGTCTTTTTCAAAGATCTGTACCGGCAATTGAATCTCCACATTGAGGAATATACTTTCCGCCAGCACGACGAGACGATCGCTTACTCCTTGTCGATTCCATTTGCCTCAACCCTTGTGTTTGCAAGCTGCATGAAGCATCAAGACGCTCCGGGAACGACTTTCAAGCGACACAAAGCCATTGCCGACGGACTAATGAGCGAAGATGACTATCTGTTGAGTGAAATTCTTTTCAACCCTAACACCGCAGAACAACTTGAAAAGATTCGCGAACGGCTTGCTGAACTTCAAGAAATAGTTACTTCCCACGATTCAAAGGCCATGCAGGCATACCTTGATCGCGTCCGCGAGAACCTAAAGTAAGCGTATTTCGTCTAAAAAAGACGCTGATTTAAAATTTGCCAATTAAGCCGTTCTCGTCAGTCGAGATAGCGCTTTACAAGACCTTGGTATGCGTCGATGCGACGGTCTCGCAAGAAAGGCCACCATCGTCTTACCGATTCAGAACGCGAAAGGTCAATCGCCACCACTTCAGTCGTCTCGAGCATCTCCGGTGCTTGAAACAAAATCTCGCCCTGAGGCCCTGCCACAAATGAACTTCCCCAAAACTGTATGCCATTTGTGGCACCTGACGGGTCAGCCTCATGCCCTACCCTGTTTACTGCCACTACCGGCAGACCGTTGGCTATGGCATGACCGCGCTGCACCGTAATCCATGCCTCGCGCTGACGGAGCTTTTCTGCTTCTGTATCCGTGCTTTCCCACCCTATAGCGGTAGGATAGATCAGTATTTCAGCCCCCTTAAGAGCCATCAGACGCGCTGCCTCAGGATACCATTGGTCCCAGCAAACGAGCACACCCAATCGACCCAGGGATGTATTTATCGGTTCAAATCCCAAGTCACCCGGCGTGAAATAAAATTTTTCATAATAGGCAGGATCATCCGGTATATGCATCTTACGATATTTCCCGGCAATAGAACCGTCACGCTCAAAAACGACTGCTGTGTTATGATATAGTCCCGGGGCCCGACGTTCAAATAACGACGTGACAATAACTACGTTATGCTCCCTTGCAAGCGCTGAATAGAAGTCGGTTGTCTCAGAAGGTATAGACACCGCCAAGCCACAACCGTCGACATCTTCCGTCTGGCAAAAGTACAAAGAATCGTGAAGTTCCTGGTTAACTATCAACTGGCATCCGCGCTCGGCAAGACCGGCTATTTTCTCACCTATCCGACGGCGATTGTCAGCCCGATCAGATGAGTTGGCCTGCTGGATGATGCCCACATTAAGAATTTTGGTCATATTGATAATATTTCTTTCGGGAGCTGCATTGTCACGCAGTGCAGCGACCCATGTTGTTTAATCAGCGGACAACAGTCCACCATCCTCACTTCATGGTCAGGGAAAGCCACCCTTACTATCTGCGACGCTAACTTATCTTTCCTCGGCTGTCCGTAAGAAGGCATCAATATCGAATGCTCCATAATCAGGAAATTAGCGTATGTGGCCGGCAATCGGTCGTCTCCGTCAAAAATGGCATCAGGCAAAGGGAGTGCCACCAGATTATAAGGCATTCCCCTTAATGTACGCATCTTCTTCAGCTCACTCTCCATCATCTTTAACTCTAAATAGTGTTCATCTGAAGAATCGTCTGAAGATGTATATAGTATCGTATCATCTGGAGCCAGACGGGCTAAGGTGTCTACGTGACTGTCCGTATCGTCGCCCGCAAGAGCACCATGGTTCAGCCAAAGCACCTGCTTAAGCCCGAATATCGCTTTAAGATATGCCTCTATATCATTTTTTGACATTTCTCCGTTACGGTTGGCCGAGAGCAGACATGCCGAAGTGGTCAGCAACGTGCCCTGCCCGTCGCTTTCGACGGAGCCTCCCTCAAGAACAAATCCGAGTTTATTTACTCGAGGTGCTCGTAAAAGACCGGACTTAACCATCGCCGAGGTAATCAAATTATCTTTATCGGCGGCAAATTTCAGACCCCAACCGTTAAACTTAAAGTCGTACAGAACTGGAGATCCGGCAATCCTGACAGTCAGAGGGCCGAAATCTCGAGCCCACGTGTCGTTTGTAGGACAGTCGAAATAAAGCAACCGCTCCTGATGAGGATGCCCGGACAACAATCGCCTCGGAATAGTTGTATCCGGGGCTACGATTACAGCTATCGCCTCGTCGGCTATAGCCGACGCTATCTCCACGAAACACGAAGTCACTTCGTCAAGCATTGGAGCCCAATCGCTTCCGGCATGAGGCCATGACAGAAGCACGGCTCCGTTCGGCTCCCATTCCGCTGGAAAGCGAACGTTTGAGTCACTCGTCGTAGTCATTTAGAGTATCATAAATCGACTCCTGAGAGTCAAGATATTCATCACAGTAGTCGAGAAAGCCCATCTTTTCCGAACTTCCTACGACTCGGCACCACTCCTTATACTCCTCTCTTAATTCTGAGTCCTCATGTATCATCTTTTTGAACTCGGCATCCGCTATATCCACACTTCCGTACTGACGGATAACATGTAGAAAAATCTCGGTTATGTCATTCATTTTGTGATTACATTATCAAGTATATAATTTAAAGCATCGTTTTTCTCTTTTCACTTTCCAAATTTACAACAGCACTATAAATCCGCCAAATATTTTCACAAATTTAAGCATTTAATCCATATTTTCACAGTCCCGGCAACATCACCGCACAGACCCGAATTAACATTTCCGTCGGGGTTAAAAGCCTGTCTCCAAATAAAAATAGGGCCCGGACAACCGTCTTTCAAAAATTATGCCTATATTAGCAGAAATTTTTCTAAATGTAAAATTCTAAACCTATTTATTATGGCTAACAAACGCGAACTTAAGAAGGCTATCAAGACCATCTGTGGCGACATCGCCGGCGAATGCATCGTGGCACGCGACTTAGTACCCGGTATCGATCCCAAGAAAATGGAAGAAATAATTTTCAAAATCGCCGACTTGCAGTATTCCACTGTCGACAATGTTACTTTCTCATTCGACAGAGCCATGGACTCTTTTGATAATCCACATTTATATAAAGTAGCCCGCGAAGCCTATTTCCGCAAAGGTTACGCCAAACTGATTGACGAATTCAACAAGAACGTCGAAGGAATTGTGCGCGAAATGAACGCTGCCCTTCCCCAAGATCAGAAAGACGCCAACAAAGCCGAAAAGAAATAAGCTGACCTCCGGACAGGCCGTCATGTCAACAAGATTATAAGATGAACTTATCTGCAAGGATTTTAAGGATAATCGGGTGGGACGTGGAGATCGTCAAACCCGGCTATCCTAAATGTATTATTTGCGTGGTGCCCCATACAAGCAATTGGGACTTCATTCTCGGCGAGCTTGCATTCTTATCTGTAGGAGGCAAAGCCAAATTCCTTATGAAAGAGGCATGGTTCCGTTGGCCCTTAGGCTACTTCTTCCGTGCCATAGGTGGCATTCCTGTACCCAAAAAGCGAGGGGCGGCGCTCACTGATGCCATAGTAGAAATGTTCAACAAATCCGACAAACTTGTTCTTGCCATTACCCCTGAAGGTACACGCAAACCCACAGCCAAATGGCGTTCCGGATTCCTGCATATAGCGCGACAAGCCAATGTGCCAATCCTGCTCGGCTCCATTGACTACAAATATAAATATATCGCAGTGACGCACGAATTCAAACCCACCGGCGATGTTGAAGCCGACATGCGTTACATAAAGGAGTACTATAAAAATAGCTACGCACTTTATCCGGAAAAATTCATTATCTACGATGAACAAGAATCTCAAAGTAGCGGCGATTCAGCTCGACATCGCGTGGACTGACATCGAACAAAATCTGATTGCGGCAGAAGATGCTATTGCCGCACTTCCCCATGGATGCGACATTGCCGTCCTTCCTGAAATGTTCACCACCGGATTCATAATCGACCGACAAAAGGCTACGTCGTTAAGTGAAGCGGGAATTGGCGATACTGTCAAGAGAGTTGCCAAATGGGCCAAACGCTACAATATGGCCATTTGCGGTTCGTACATCGCCCGCGATGCCGACCGCCTATATAATCGAGCATTCTTCGTCGAGCCTTCGGGCGATATGACTTTCTACGACAAACGCCATCTGTTCGCTATCAGCGGAGAAGACTCCGTGTACTCCGAAGGACATCAGCCGATGCCAGTCGTCCGATTCCGGGGTTGGAACATTGCCTTTGCCGTATGCTTTGACCTACGCTTTCCCGTCTGGATGCGAAATGTAAACGCGGCATACGACCTTCTAATCGTTATGGCAAACTGGCCTGACTCGAGGGCATATCCCTGGGACATTCTTCTCACCGCCAGAGCCATCGAAAATCAGTCATGCGTCGTGGGATGTAACCGTGCCGGAGCTGACGACTACGGAGTCTACTCAGGAACATCCGCAATATTCGACAGCAGAGGCCGACGCGTTGCGGGGACTCCATTAGACACAGACGCACCGGCGGATGAATCAGGCACTGGACCCGCACAATTATTTATCGTTGCCGAACTATCTAAGTCTGACCTCGAACGCTTCCGCTCAAAATTTCCCGTCCTGCAGTCAATGGACTCCTTTTCAATCTAAGAACCCCAATTATACACTGGACAAAAGACTCACCACTCCTTATTAAAGATAAAAGCTTTCAACCCTTAGCCTACTTAAAACGTTGTATATATATTGAAAATATGCAACTATGGAACGGAAAACGAAACTACCCTACCGCCGAATTGGAGGGATAAGGGTACCTAACAAAAAACTTCTGCTATTCTGGGCGGTGGCCACCGTCATTGGAATTTTCTTACTGGGTTGGGCCATTTACGGCTCACTGATGGAGACCGGACATATCGAAGTAACGCGCCCGGTTACGGAAGGAGGTACCTACGTCGGACACTGGCGCCACGGCAAGCCTTATGGCGAAGGGAAGTTGACCACCAAATTGGGTGACATCTTTGAAGGCTCGTGGAACAGCGAAGGACAGTTGACAATGGGAACGCTAACCACGCCACAATATGTCTATACAGGTGAGTTTAAAAGTTACCGCCCGAACGGATACGGTGAATGCCGTTTCAATTCGGGAGCGGTTTACCATGGATTTTGGGAAGATGGTCTGGAATCCGGTCTCGGCAAACTTATCGAAGCAGACGGCTCTCTGAAATTTGGTTATTGGGAGCGCGGTAACTTGATAAAACCGGAGGGGGCTAAATTCACCCCGGGCGACAAAGTCTACGGCATTGACGTGTCAAAATATCAAAAAATCATTGATTGGAGACAACTACGGCTACCGGCCAACAAGGACGGCGAAGTATACGCCAATCTGCGCCGAACGGGTGTAGTAAGCACGGCTATCTCGCAATACATTCAGCCGGTACTGTTTGCCGTAATGAAATCAACGGAAGGTAGCACTATACAAGACCCGACGTTTGATATTAACTATGAAGAAGCCCGAATGAACGGATATATCAGAGGCGCTTACCACTTTCTAAGTCCTTACTCGTCAGTATACGAACAAGTGCAGAACTATATTCAGAGCACACCGCTTGAGCCGGGCGATCTACCCCCCATTCTCGACATAGAGATCTCAAACAAGGTGATGAAGCGCGACCATGTAAAGATTTGTAAAATGGCACTACAGTGGCTAAAAGAGATTGAGTCGTACTATGGAGTGAAGCCAATAATATACACCTACAACAATTACTACGACAGCTATATGAAGGGGCGTGGCTTTGACGATTATGACTATTGGATAGCCCGTTACAGTGATGAAGAGCCATCCGCCCGTAAATGGGAAATATGGCAGTTCACCGAAAACGGACGGTGTGGAGGCATATCCACTCCTGTTGACGTTGACATATTCAAAGGTGACTTCTCCGCGCTACGCACATTTGTAAAACGTGGAGGCATTCAGCCTTACATCGGCACACTGACCACCGACAACGACTACAAATACAAAGAGATCTGGAACCTTCAAAGCCACAACGAAAACTACGTAGACTCACTCTATTGGAATTAAATCGGCTCTAAAGCAAATGGGGGTGCGGTTCATTTTGAGCTGCACCCCCATTGCCTGTATGTGTGTATGTTAGCGCCGACTATTGCCTTCGCGGTTACCGCCACGGTTACCGCGTCCCTCGCGCTTACGTTCCTGCATCGGCTGAGCCTGTTCGGTCAGCTTAAGTTCTGTACCGTTAGATAATTCTATCTCATATCCGCCACGCAAACGTGAAATTTCAACTATGGTCTTACCGCTGTAGTTAGCTTCAACATACTTCGCTATAGCTTCGGGGACTAAGTCAGAAGGAACCACATCACCCTTGGCAGCCTTGACATCCTTCCATGTTCCGTCTGTCATAAATTCAACCTCCGCACCGTTAGTGAAGTCAACTTCATATTCGGTGCCACGACGGCCGTTGTCCTTCTCCACCTTCTTTATCTGAGCATTCGCAAAATACTTCGCGATGAACTCCTGGGAAGCCTGAGGAAGTTCTGACTTGTCAATTGTTGTACCGGCAAATGCCGACGAAGAAAACACCGTAGCTAAAGCCACGAGCACTACTGTTAAGATCTTTTTCATATTACATTACTGGGTTAAAAATTATATCTTTCTCTATCGCTATAGAAGTATCACGATACATTATAGACACGAAAAAATCCATTAGGTTTAAATAAAAAGAGAAAGTTGCGTCAAAATAGCATATCGCATCTGAAAGATGCATAAAATTGCATAGGACGGTGTCAAAATGAGGCTGTGTCAAAATGGAATTATCGCATCTGAAAGATGCACAAAATTGTGTAGCCGGGGATTGGCGCGAAGCGCCTATCTCCGGTTCACGGTTGATACAGACAAAAAATCTGCAAAGATTTTATATCGTAACATGTTAATTGATAAATCTTTACAGATTTAAATCCTTTTCCTAACTCTTTCCGGGCAAATCGACCTATCGGTCTCTTTACCCGGCTACCCAATTTTAGGCTTCTTTCAGAAGCTTTTGAATTTTGACACACACCTTTCTCAAAAAATCTCTTATTTCTTCGCCTTACTATGGCTCAAAGATATGGCGTAGTCTACTGAATATACGCTTCTTTATAGAATCGTCTGCCTTGACGTTTGGCTGGTCCCGCAGGCTTTCGATAGCGGCCTTTTCCCGGTCATTTAGGTTCTCAGGAATGTATACCATTATATTTACCAACTCGTCGCCATTGCCATAACCATCAGTCGAAGGCAAGCCTTTGCCTCTGAGTCGAAGCACTTTGCCCGGCTGGGTTCCGGCAGGAATCTTTACTCTGGCCTTTCCGCTTATTGTAGGTATCTCTACACTACCGCCCAAAGCAGCTGTAGGTATGTCAAGCATCAGATTATAAATGACATCGTTGCCGTCGCGAATCAGCTCCGGATCAGGTATCTCTTCTACCACAACGAGCAAGTCGCCGTTGACTCCACCATGACGTGCGGCATTTCCCTTCCCTTTGAGCGACAGTGTCATACCGTCGGTAACTCCGGCAGGAATGCTGAACTCGACTACCTCTTCTTGGCGGACTATACCCTCGCCACCGCAATATTGGCACTTTTGGGTAATGGCCTTTCCCTCTCCGTTACAGTCCGGGCAAGTGGCCGTAGACTGCATCGGGCCCAGAAAAGTCTGCTGGATATGCTCTATAACTCCCGATCCGTGACAACGCTGACATGTTTGGAATGCTGTGCCGTCTTTAGCCCCTGTTCCGTTACAATGCTGGCATTTTACGTAGCGAGGTATCTTTAGTTTCTTCGTTACGCCCTCGGCAATCTCCTTAAGAGTGAGCTTTACTTTTATACGCAAGTCGCTACCTTTAGGCTGTCGACGGCGACGTGGAGAGCCTCCCGCGGCAGAGCCGAAGCCTCCAAAACCGCCAAAAGATCCGCCTCCGAATATATCGCCAAACTGCGAGAAAATGTCTTCCATAGACATACCTCCTGCGTGGAAACCGCCTCCGCCTCCACCACCGAAGCCAGACGGACCCATAAAATGCCCCCACTGGTCATATTTGGCTCGCTTATCGGGGTCGCTAAGCACGTCGTAAGCCTCAGCCGCTTCCTTAAACTTCTCTTCTGCGGCCTTATCTCCAGGATTCTTGTCGGGGTGATACTTCAATGCCATCTTTCGATAAGCTTTCTTAAGCTCATCTGCTGTGGCAGTCTTCTGTACACCCAGTATTTCGTAATAATCTCTCTTTTCCATTTTATTCGATTATAATACAGTGGACTACTGGCCTACAACCACTTTAGCATGACGTAGCACCTTGTCATTAATCATATAACCTTTCTGGATGGTGTCAATAACTTTGCCCTTCTTGCTTTCGTCATCAACCGGGAAAGTAGTAACAGCTTCATGCAGTTCGGTATCGAAATCAGTTCCGGGCTCTGTCGGGATGGACTTCACTCCGTTTTGCTCAAGATATTTGACAAACTTATTATATATAAGCGTGACACCCTCCTTTATTGAAGAGGCATCAGAGTTTTCATTGATGGCCTGAAGCGAACGCTCAAAGTCATCAACTATGGGAAGCAATCCTTTTAAGGCATTTGAAGCACCGTTCTTAATTATTTCACCCTTCTCTTTGACTGTACGCTTACGGAAATTATCAAATTCAGCCATCAGGAACAGGTATTCTTTCTTTTCCTTCTCAAGCTGCGCCTTAGTGTCGTCAAGCTCTTTCTGTAACTTTTCGGCCTCGGATTCTGCTTCCTGCGCCATATCCTTTGCAGCTTCGGTCTCTTCTTGTTGCAGATCAATATTATCGACATCGTTAATGTCGAGGTCATTCTCTTTCAAGTCGGGGTTTGCACTTTCCGGAGCTTGATTATTATGCCTTTTATTCATATATCGTTTGTTTTTGAATTTCATAAGCCTATCGACAGAAATGCAAAAAGAATGCCTAAAAACATTTTAGACCGCTACATTTCTTACTTTCATAACAAGTTTGAAGAAATAACGTTCATTCACAGCGCTCAGTAAGCCGCCTGACCGCACCAAACAGCCATTTCTGGAAATTCATTTTTAAGCAGGGCTGACAATCTGTCAGCATCCATTCCCTGAAATATGCCATATACAGAAGCTCCCGAACCGCTCATGCTGGCATACAATGCGCCCAACTCATAGAGCCGCCTTTTAACCTCGGCGATAGCCTGATGCGAAGGAAATATCGACCTTTCAAAATCATTAATTAACCGCGCGCGCCAATCGGCAACAGGAGACAGTACTAAGTCGGAAATCTCAGCCTCCGGTTTATGTGGCGAAACTCCCGAATAAGCTTCTTTAGTCGAAACGGATTCATCAGGCTTAACTATTGCCGATAAATATCCCTTCAACGATAAATCTGTCGGGGCAAACTGATCGCCTATGCCGGTGGCAAGCATTGGGCGATTATAGATAAAGAACGGACAATCCGCACCTATAGTAACCGCAATATCGGCCAATGAAGATTCAGACATTCCGAGTGAGAACAATTTGTTCAATCCCAAGAGAGTAAACGCGGCATCAGAACTGCCGCCACCAAGACCTGCGCCATCAGGAATGACCTTGTGCAGATATATGTCAACGGCCGGCAAATCCACTACTTTTGACAATGCTTTATATGCCTTCATTACAAGGTTTTTCTCCGGAGGGCAATCAACATTGCGTCCGCTTATATGCAAAGTTGTGACTCCGCCACCCGACGGCACTATCTCGAGAATATCACACCAACCGACGGGATAAAACAACGTAGACAAGTCGTGGTATCCGTCGGGACGTTTCCTCACTATATTCAAGCCAATGTTTATCTTAGCATTCGGGAACTGTATCATAGCCGTAAAGTATTTTGGAGCCACATACCTACATAGCGCATGTCGGCCCATGTCAATGATATTGCAAAAATAACAAATAAAGGCGAAAACAAGAAAGGCGCGCCAACAATTGACACGCCTTTCAATATTTACGAGTAAGTCAGATTAAATACCCTGGAGTTTGAATCTAATTGGAAGAGTGTACCATACATTCACTGCCTGGCCGTTCATCTTGCCGGGGATAAAGTCGGGGAGCGACTTAACCACGCGCATAGCCTCCTTATCAAGGTCGGGGTCTTTACCACGAGCAATCTTAACTTCACCGATTTTACCGGTCTTAGTTACGACGAACATTACTACGACATGACCCTGGATATTGTTCTCCATTGCCACTGGCGGATACTTGAGGTTCTTTTGGATATACTTCATCAACTCAACATCGCCACCGGGGAACTGAGGCATCTGCTCAACGGCAGTAAACACCTTGTTCTCCTCAACTTCGTGCTTCTCTTCCACAACGATTTCGTCCTTGTGCTCACGAACGACGTTACGGTCGTCAGTACCTTGGTCGAAGTCGCTCTGACCGAATGCTGTAGTTGTCTCGGCGAGTTCATCTTGAGTCTTGATTTCGTCCTCAGCCTTTACCTTATCGTCCTCTACGATGGCAAGCTCTGTCACCTTAACGGTGTTGAGCACCTCTTCAGGAAGAACTTCAGGTTCGGGTTCTTCATAACGTTCAAGTTCCTCTTCAGGTTCTTGCTCTTCCTCCTCAACCGTATTGTCAAGATTTACCATAGCCTGCTCTGTAAGGTCTTCGGGACGCTCCTCTGCCTTCGGAAGCACGGTGTTGATCAATAAAGGAATCAGGAATACAAGTGCCAAGAATATCACAACGACAATCATGGCCTTGTTATGACGGGAGTCAGAGTTTTTGCGCAATTCGTAGGCGCCGAACTCTTGGTTCTTACCCTCGAAGACGAGGTCGCGCCATTCTTTTGATGAAAGATCTACATCTTTTGCCATTTTACTTTTCCGTTTTAATAGTTAAACATATAGATTATCATCATTTCTTACGCGGATGCTTTGCAAGATAATCGAAGATAAGCGCAGAGTCAGTAGCATTGATGTTGTCTATCTGATAGCGGGAAATCTGGTTAATCTGCATCTCGTCGAGAGCGCCAATCAAACTTTCCCATGAAGCATTGGGGCCGGCCTTGATGATGACTACCGGGCGATCCTGGATAAGAGAGTCGTTACGAATCTCCTTTGCACGGGCCTGATATTCTTCGTCAGTGATTTTTTTATCTTTCCAGTCCTGCTTCAGCACTGCGATTTTTTCGAGTACTGTCTTATTCTTGTCGTGAAGTATCTTGCGGATACCACGCACTTCACCATTTTGGTTGCCGACAAACTTCTCAACCTTAAGGTTAGAATTGTCAATCAGACCGTCTTTATCTTCGTCGGCCACTTCAGGCTTACCAAGATAGTAGTAGATGATGTGAGCCGGCTTACCGGTTTCGGCATCGTATTTTACGTTGCCGTCTTCGTCACGCTCGGTGTCAAGAATGAGAGTTACTGCCTGAGATTCCTTTGCCTTGTTCTGCTGTTCCTGCTCAACCTTCTCGTTTGAAGGGAGGGCAATGTTCAGCGTCTGCGACTTAATCATCGTGGTACAAAGCATGAAGAACGTGATCAGAAGCATGTTCATATCCACCATGGGAGTGAAGTCCACGTGGATCTGCATTTTTTTCTGGGCGCCTTTTTTCTTTTTGCCGCCGTCGGATTGTTCTATCTGTGCCATAATGATTAATCGTTTTCAGTTTTCAGCGCGGTCATCAAGCTAAACTTATTCATCTTAAGAGTCTGGAGGTTGTCGAGGATGTTATGTACGGTCTCGTACGGAGTGTCCTTGTCAGCCTTTACTGCTATACCCTCACCGGACTTGATGGCCTGCTCGATGTGGGGATTAGATGAATTATATATAGCGCGCATCCAGATTTGGAATTCATTAGGTTTAGTCAAGTCCTTATTGTCGTCGATGGGAATACCTGCAAGAGGATTATTCGGGTCAGACAACAATTCATCCTGCTTGAACTGCTCCATATCGAGATATGCGGGAAGATCCGCCAAACGATAACCGAACATGTTCATTTTGGAGAACTTGGCAACCTGCGCCGGAGTGAGCTGTATCTTGTTACTATGAGTCTTGTTATACTCAGCCACCGCAGTCTGGAGAACTTCGGCTCTAACCTTCTCGCTTGAGTAGGTGGAGTCGGCGTCACCTGCAACTGAAAGGAACACTTTCCCTTCGGGTGAGATGAGAACGGTGGTAAGATTGGTCACGGGCACCTTAAGCTCCGACACTGACGACGGAGTCAGAACCGTAACCGGTTCCTTCTGTAAGAAGGTCGAGGTCAACATGAAGAAAGTAAGCAAAAGAACAGTCACGTCACTCATCGCGGTCATGTCGATGAGCGTACTCTTTCTTTTTGGTTTTACTTTTCCCATTGTTTCGTCGTTAATTAATTAAATTATTTTAGAGAACAATGGAATTAGTGAGTAGCAGTGAATGTCTGCACGATAGAGAAACCGATCTCGTCGATAGCGTAAGTAAGGTTATCGATCTTGTTGGTGTAGAAGTTGTAAGAGATTACTGCGAATGCACCTGTTGCGATACCGAAGGCAGTGTTGATAAGTGCCTCAGAGATACCGGTTGAAAGTTCAGTTGAGTCAGGAGCTCCAGATGCTGCAAGTGCCTGGAATGACTTGATCATACCCATCACAGTTCCGAGAAGTCCGACGAGTGTACCGAGAGTGGTAAGGGTTGCTACGATCGGGAGGTTCTGCTGAAGTGCCGGCATTTCAAGAGCGGTTGCTTCTTCAACAGCCTTCTGGAGGTTAGCGATTTTCTGCTCCTTGGTAAGGATGGTGTTCTTGTCCATTTCTTCGTAGTTAACGAGAGCGGCAGATACTACAGCGGCTACCGAACCTTTCTGCTTTTTGCAGAGAGCCTGTGCGCCGGCGATGTCGTTCTTTTTGAGGCACTCCTTAACTGAAGCCACGAACTTGGAGATGTTACCTTTACCCTTAGCGCTTGAAAGAGCGATCCAACGCTCAACAGAAAGAACGATAACGGTGAGGAACAATGTCTGGAGGATAGGCACGATGAATCCACCTTTGTAGATAGTACCGATGATGTTCTGCGGGTGGCCTGCTTCGTCGAAGTTAGAGTCTGCACCGAACCAGAAGATAAAGAGACAAACTGCAACGATGAAACATGCAACGATCACCAAGAATGCATTCTTGATACCGCGAACTTTTGATCCGCCTTCGTGAACGTTTAGTTTTTGAGCCGGCTTAGCGGCTGCGGTAGGCTTTTGAGCTTCCATAATGTTTTTTAAATGATTAATTAATAATTACTATTCTTTTAAGATTAAAAAAAATTCTGTCTGTATTTTGGTCATCTGCCGGCATGGTATTTTTGAGCATCATAGTTCAGTGCCGCCTGTCTGGCCAACCGTACTTCCGATGTCAATCATGGTTCACTCAGGAATAGATCAACGTTACTTTTGCGTCTTTAAAAGGCGGTGTAAGCCTTTTAGGACATGCAAATTTATTATTATTTTTTTTACCGACCAAATTTTGTTTAGTGAAATTTGCGAAATTCCGTTACGGAAGTGCGTTTTCAATCTTTCCTTACGCATTTAATATGTTTTATAGCATAATTTAAGGAATAATTTTCTTGCCGAAAGACTTTTTAGACCACTTTTGTCCTTTTAAGCCTATCCGATACGCTCACTCCGCAGACAATCCGGACCGACGCGACCCGACTTTGTAAAATATCAGCAAAATCTACAAATAAAGTTAAGCAAATACAAAATATTTGAATAACTTTGCAAGTAAAATTCAAGTCACATATACACATATCATGGCGAAACTAATATCTATTAGGAAGGGATTGGACATCAACATCAGCGGAGCCGCTCCGAATGGCGTGCCCCAGAATGTCAAGCCGGCCTTATGTGCGGTGGTTCCTGACGACTTCAAGGGCATTGTTCCCAAAGTCGACGTCAAAGAGGGCGATACCGTGCTCGTTGGCACTCCACTCTTCCACGACAAAAAGTTTTACGACATCAAAGTAGTGTCACCCGTGGCAGGTACGGTAGAGGCGATAGTTCGCGGCGAGCGCAGAAAGCTCGAAAGAATCGTCATCAAACCCGCCGACGATTATGACAAGTGCATAACTTTCGAAGCAAAGCCCACATCAGACCCGGTCATGGTGCAGCGTCTGCTCCTCGACTCAGGCCTATGGGCCTTAATGCGTCAACGTCCTTACGGCATAGTACCTCAGCCCGGAGGTCAAGCCCGAGACATTTTCATTACAGGATTCGACTCCGCGCCTCTCGCGCCCGACTTTGAAGCCACTCTGACAACAGACGATGTCGCCATGGCAGATGAAGCGGCTAAGTTTCTGAAACCTCTTACTGTAGGAAATATATATATAGGTGTTAGGCCCGGAAGCAAACTCGAAGCCGTAAAGAATGCGGAAATAATAGCATTTGAAGGTCCACACCCGGCCGGCAACGTCGGCGTACAGATTTGCAACGTGCGGCCCGTCAACAAAGGAGAGCAGGTTTGGACACTCGACCTCCCCACCCTGCTTCGCCTTGGAAAGCTTATCACCACCGGACGGCTGACATACGACACCCTCGTAGCTGTTACAGGATGTAAAGTCGACACACCTAAATATATCGCGACAGTCGCAGGAGCCGACATGGCATCTGTGTTAAAGGACAATCTTGACAACGACGGACATGTACGCGTCATCTCAGGCAACGTTCTAACGGGAACACCTGTCGGAATTGACAACTTCCTCCGCTATCCGTATTATCAAGTGACGGCAATACCGGAAGGCGACGACCGCTCCGACTTCATGGGATGGGCATCGCTGTCACCCGCCAAAATGAGTGTCAACCACTCATTCCCCGGACATTTCCTCAAACGCGCGTTCTGTCCGGACGCACGTCTGCACGGCGGACGCAGAGCCATGATAATGTCGGGTGTCTACGAGAAAGTGCTTCCAATGGACATTATGCCCGAATACCTCATAAAAGCATGTCTGTCGAAGAATATCGAGCGCATGGAGCAGCTCGGCATCTACGAAATCGTGCCGGAAGACATCGCCTTGTGCGAATATGTCGACCCGTCGAAACTGGAGCTCCAAAAGATTCTTCAGGACGGCATCGACTATATGTACACCGAACTTAGCTGATAATACTCAACCATAAACTTACAAGCAGTGAAATCACTTAGAAAATATCTTGACCGTATCAAACCCAACTTCGAGCCGGGAGGTAAGCTGCAGTCTTTCCACTCCGTGTTCGACGGCTTTGAGACGTTCCTTTTCACTCCGAACACCACTTCGAGATCGGGTGTCAACATCCACGACAACTTCGACTCAAAACGTATGATGATTATCGTGGTGCTGGCCCTCATACCTTGCCTGCTGTTCGGAATGTACAACACCGGTTACCAGCACTGGCTATCAATCGGAGCTACGGAATTTCCGTTCTGGGAACTGATGCTTTACGGATTCTGCAAGGTATTCTGGCGTTTAGTAGTGGCATACGCCGTAGGCCTTGGAATAGAATTCTGCGTAGCTCAATGGCGCAAAGAGGAGATTCAGGAAGGATTCCTCGTTTCCGGCATACTTATACCTTTGATATGCCCGATCGAGACTCCGCTGTGGATGATAGCCGTCGCCACCGCATTTTCGGTCATCTTCGTTAAGGAGGTGTTCGGAGGCACAGGCTACAACATCTTCAATGTGGCTCTCGTGACACGTGCATTCCTATTTTTCGCCTATCCCTCACAAATGAGCGGCGACAAAGCATTCGTGCCCCTCAACGGCACCCTTGGCCTGGGCGAGGGTACGACAGTCGATGGATTTTCCGGAGCCACGCCACTTGGACAGGTAGCCACTAACGTCGGCGACTCGTTGCATCTGAGCAATGTGGTCGGCGAGCCGTTGACATATTGGGACATGTTCTTAGGTCTTATTCCCGGATCTTTCGGCGAGACTTCCACCCTTTGCATCCTCATCGGAGCGGCCATCCTGTTGCTGACCGGCATAGCCAGCTGGCGCATAATTCTTTCAGTGTTCGCCGGTGGTTTCGTAATGGCTCTAATTGCCCATGGCTTCGCCACTCCGACCTACCCGGCTTCTATGCTGACTCCTCTCGAACAGCTTACCCTCGGAGGATTTGCCTTCGCCGCGGTTTTCATGGCCACAGACCCGGTAACGGCCGCCCGCACCGACACCGGCAAATACATCTACGGATTCCTTGTTGGCGCAATCGCTATACTTATCCGCACCTATAACAACGGCTATCCCGAAGGTGCCATGCTGGCAGTGTTGCTGATGAACGCCTTCGCTCCGCTGATCGACTATTGTGTGGTTCAATCCAATATGCGTCGCCGTGTGCGCCGCCTTAACGCTAAAGCCTGATTTTGACCTATGAATAAGCAAAGTAATGTATATACCATCATATATATTGTGGTACTTGTGGTGGTAGTGGGCGCGGCATTAGCGTTCACGGCTCTAAGCCTAAAACCGTTGCAGACCGAAAACGCCAATGCCGACAAGATGAAGCAGATTTTGGCTTCGGTCCATATAGTTCCCGAAAATGGTCAGGTCATTCAGGATTTCGACCGTTACATCACCGATATGTACATGGTCAATTCTGAAGGCTTCCGAATCGACGGAGATGCATTCGACGTAAACACGTCGCTTGAATTTAAAAAGCCACTTGACGAGCGAGAGATGCCCGTCTACGAGTGCACCCTTGGCCCAAACGACGTTAAATACATCCTGCCCATGTACGGAGCCGGACTTTGGGGCCCCATCTGGGGTTATGTGGCCGTCAACAGCGACGGTTCAACCATCTATGGCGCATACTTTGCGCATCAGGGTGAGACCCCCGGACTCGGCGCCGAAATTGAAAAGCCGGCATTCAGCAATCAATTCAACGACAAGCATCTGATTAAGAACGGACATTTTATGCCCATCGCAGTGCTTAAGGCCGGACAGGCTCCGACGAACGGCGAAGATTATGTCGATGCAATCTCCGGAGGCACCATCACCTCTAAAGGTGTCGCTTCGATGATCGACGACTGTCTAAGCGGCTACACTAATTTTCTTGAAAGTCTTACATATAAAGCTCAGTAAGAATCATGCCAACTAACAATAAAAATCTCAGCGCACTGATCAATCCGCTGTCTAAAGACAATCCCGTCATTGTCCAGATTCTCGGTATATGCTCATGTCTTGCCGTTACTGCCAAGCTTGAGCCTGCGTGTGTTATGGGCATATCCGTCATAGCTGTCCTGGCATTGTCCAACGTGATTATATCGCTTCTCCGCAATACTATTCCGACCAATATCCGCATCATCGTACAGCTCGTGGTGGTCGCCGGACTCGTTGTTATCGTCAATCAGCTACTGATGGCTTACCAATATGATGTCAGCAAGCAACTGTCGGTGTTCATCGGGCTTATCGTGACCAACTGTATTCTGATGGGACGCCTCGAAGCATTTGCCATGGGCAATAAACCTTGGCCGTCATTCCTCGACGGAATCGGAAATGGAATCGGATATACCATAATCTTAGTGATCGTAGCCTTCTTCCGCGAACTACTCGGAAGCGGCACACTTTGGGGGGTTCAAATCATTCCGACTTCGTTCTACGAACACGGCTATGCCAACAACGGACTTATGATTCTCCCTCCGATGGCACTCATCGTTGTGGCTTGTATCATTTGGATACACCGCACCTACAACAAAGACCTGCAAGAACAATAAAGTACATGTCCAACATATATAAACTGAAAGTATAAATGGAAAATCTAAATATCTTCATCCGGTCGATATTTGTCGACAACATGATATTCGCCTACTTTCTGGGCATGTGCTCGTTTCTCGCAGTGTCGAAAAACGTCAAGACAGCCTTAGGACTGGGCGCGGCGGTGACTTTCATGCTCGTCATTTCACTGCCCATTAACTACCTTCTTGAAAACTACGTTCTGCGTGCGGGTGCGTTGAAGTGGCTCGGCTCCGAATATGCCGATGTCGACCTCAGCTTCCTTTCGCTGATTATGTTCATTGCCGTAATAGCCTCGTTGACACAGTTAGTTGAGATGGCCGTTGAGAAGTTCAGCCCCACCCTTTACGCCTCGCTTGGCATATTCCTTCCGCTGATAGCCGTTAACTGCGCCATACTCGGAGGCTCGCTGTTTATGCAGCAGCGCGACTTCCCTAACGTATGGACAGCATGTTGCGCCGGAGCAGGTTGGGGCATTGGATGGCTTCTGGCCATTGTGGCAATAGCCGCCATTCGCGAACGCCTTCAAGAATACAGCAACATACCCAAGCCCTTGCGCGGAGTTGGTATCACATTTATAATCACCGGCCTAATGGGAATAGCTTTTATGAGCTTCCTCGGCATAAAACTGTAATGCAGCCATGAATATAATATCTATGATAATGCTTGCATCGACCGGACAACTGACAGTAGTGTCCGGGGTAGTCATATTTTTGCTCATAACCCTTATCCTTGTCACAGTGCTTCTCGTGGCAAAGAAGTTCCTCGTCCACACCGGGCAGGTGAAAATCACCATCAACGGCGACAAGGACGTCTTTGCGCAGTCAGGCAAATCACTGCTGTCGACAATGGCTGACCAAAACATCTTCTTATCATCGGCTTGTGGCGGAAAAGGAAGTTGTGGACAGTGCAAAGTACAGGTGTTTGAAGGTGGAGGCGAGATTCTGCCGACAGAGACTGTACACTTTACACGCAAACAGATGAAAGACCATTGGCGTCTGGGATGTCAGGTCAAGGTGAAGGAAGACATGAAGATCGGTGTGCCGGCTTCTGTACTCGATGTTAAGGAATGGGAATGCGAAGTGGTGTCAAACAAGAATGTCGCCACATTCATTAAAGAGTTTATCGTTGCTCTGCCTCCCGGGGCACACATGAACTTCATTCCGGGGTCCTACGCACAGATCAAGATTCCCAAATATGAGATGGACTACAACGTCGACATTGACAAGTCGCTCATCGGCGATGAATATCTGCCCTCATGGGAAAAGTTCGGACTGTTTACCCTCAAATGCAAGAACACGGTTGAGACCGTGCGCGCTTATTCGATGGCAAACTATCCGGCCGAAGGCGACCGCTTCATGCTGACTGTCCGCATTGCCACTCCCCCCTTCAAGCCGAAGCCCGAAGTCGGATTCCAAGATGTCATGCCGGGCATAGCGTCATCATACATCTTCACCCTGAAGCCTGGCGACAAAGTGGTTATGAGCGGCCCCTACGGCGACTTCCACCCCATCTTCGACTCAAAAGCTGAGATGATGTGGATTGGTGGAGGTGCCGGTATGGCTCCTTTACGTGCCCAGATCATGCACATGACGCGCACACTTAACACCACCGACCGAGTGATGAACTATTTCTACGGTGCCCGAGCCTTAAACGAAGTGTTCTATCTTGAGGACTTCCTACAGCTCGAAAAGGATTTCCCCAACTTCAAGTTCCATCTTGCACTCGACCGTCCCGACCCCGCCGCCGACGCGGCTGGAGTTAAGTACACTCCGGGATTTGTCCACCAAGTCATCTACGAAACCTATCTTAAGGATCATCCCGCACCCGAGGACATCGAATACTACATGTGCGGTCCCGGCCCGATGAGCAAAGCTGTCGAAAAAATGCTTTGGGATCTTGGAGTTCCGTCTGAGAACCTTATGTACGATAATTTCGGAGGATAAGCCATCCTCACCGCACGTTATCTTCGAGGCTGTGTCAGTTACTTTTACGACACGGCCTCGACTGTTTAAAAATCATGTCTCTCAAGAAATGTTAACTTAACGAACCACACGTGGCATCTGAGCGTTTCTTATCCAAAACTAATTATTTAAATAACTATGGATCTGAATAAGAATTTGCAGAATGCAAAAGCCGAAGCCCAAGTAAGCGTGGATGCCGCTAAAGTTAGCGCAGATGCCGCAAAAAATGCGGCTCAGTCAGAGTATGCCGCCGCAAAAGATGCGGCCCAAGACAAAATCGACGAAGCAAAAGACAAACTTGCCGATGCAAAGACAGTAGCTCAAGATAAAATTGCCGATGCGAAGGCTGTGGCTAAAGATAAAATTGCCGATGCGAAAGAGTCATTGGCAGATGCTAAGGATTCGCTTGCCGATAAATTCGGAGAGATAAAAGACAACGTAGCTGACAAACTCGACGACGCAAAAGAAAAGGGTTCAGACCTACTCGATAAGATGAAAGGCATGGCGGCTCACGCTTTGGACAGCGGTGCTGACATAACCCACAATCTCGCCGACAAACTAAAAAGCTGACAATCTCCTTAGATTAATGCGGCGGCATCAGGGTGTCGCAAAACTTTCCGCTGACCCCAATAATGCCGACAGAATCTGAAATATTCGTAAAAATACATGAGGCTGTGTCAAAATGAGGCTGTGTCAAAATGACGGTGTGTCAAAATAGAATTATCGCATCTGAAAGATGCGTAAAACTGAGTAGCCGGGGATTGGCGCGAAGCGCCTATCTCCGGTTCACGGTTGAAACAGACAAAAAATCTGCAAAGATTTGATGCTATAACATGCATATTATCAAATCTTTACAGATTCCTCCCTCTTATTATAGGATTTCCGGGCAAATCGACCTGACGGTCTCTTTACCCGGTTACACAATTTTGGGCTTCTTTCAGAAGCCTTTGTGTTTTGAACTGCACCCCAAAAGTTAGACAAAAAACTTTTGGGGGTCACTTCATTTTGACACATACACTAATTCTTCCTATGTTTGGTTACTAATAGCACGGCGAAAAAAATTTTACCCCAATTTTGCAGTATCAACCGCAAATTCATGCATTATCTTTGCAGCTGTTAACCCTTAAAAACTGAAAGATAATGAAACACACAGCAACTCGCGCACCGCGCTTCGACCGTGAATGGAAAGAGATGATCGCATTACTGCCTGATAACCGTCAAGCCATACTCGAAAATGCCATCAGGGAATATCAGCTTAAGAACATCGAGCCTACTGACCTCGAAGGAGCCGAAATAATGGCATTCATTCTTATAAAGAAGATCGTCGACCGTCGTACACGCCAACGCGCCGCACGCCTCCGCAAGCAACAAGATGTTACACTGCACAACTCAGAGGAAAAGTCAGAAAAGCTCAGTTCTGAAGAACCCTCAGAAAAGTCTTTATCAGCCCTGTCAGACACAAAAACCCGACCTCACCTTTCTACAAAACGTACTGAGAGAAATGTCGCTTCCGAGCGACGAGCCATAGTCCGTCGCTTTAACCGCCTTAGCACCAAAGCTTCACACAAGCACAAACGAAGATAGCGCTTGCTATTTCACAATCTCTACGCAAAAACAATTCTCAATCGAGACCACTCAGAAACTTTTCATTCGAGATGTTGTTTTATTTGTAAACTTTTTTCGTAAATTTGTGGCATGAAAAGCGAACGCAAAATATTATATTTTCGTGATTACTTCATGTCGTTCTATCGGTCGTTGGACGGTGGCGCGCAAAAGAAGTTTGACTATTCGCTTGTAATGCTCAAGATGCAGGAGCGGTTAAGCACAAAATTTGTCAAGTTTATCCGTGATGGTATCTACGAGCTGAGAGCTGAGCACAATGGTAATATTTACAGAGCATTCTTTATTTTCGATGAGGGTAATGTCGTTATGCTTTTCAATGGTTTCCATAAAAAAACGCAGAAAACGCCCGAAAGCGAGATTCAGAAAGCAATTCAGATTAAAAAGGAATATTATGAAAGCAAACAATGATGTGGGGAGTTTTGATGCAATCCTCGATAAGAAGTACGGCAAAGTCGGCACACCCGAAAGGGAGGAGTTCAACCGTGAGGCATACGCCTATTGCATGGGGCAGATGGTCATGGCGGCCCGGAAGCAAGAGAAGATATCGCAATCTGAGTTAGCAGAGAGAGTTGGCACGAACAAAGCCTACATTTCCAGAATAGAGCGTGGAATCATTGAACCGGGCATCGGTCTGTTCTGCCGAATCGCTGATGCACTCGGTCTACGCGTCGAGTTGGTAAAAGCAATCTAAACACATGGATTTCAGCATCTTTGAATAAGCGAGGCGGTATGATATCGAATATGGGAGCGGTATGATATAGCCAGTGTATTTGTTTGCGGCAATTGATGCCAGGGGTGAACCGTTAGTCTCACGAATCGTTTAAAGAATATAGACCTATGTTTCAACATAACTATTTTAAACGAGGACGAGATGAAACGCTTAAACACACTTACAATAGCTCTGTCTCTCATGTTTGCACACAACATCTCTGCTACGGAGCTGCCGACAGACTCACTTGCCGACATACCGAACGTGCCTGACTCCACACTTTATGTCAATGAAGTAAATGCATTGTCCGATTCAATGTCTGCCATTTACGACCGGCTCGTATCTGACGAAGCAGAAAGAATAGAACTTAACACGATACCGTCGATTTATTCAAAACCCTACTCGCTGACACTAAACATTCCCAAATGGAAACGTCTTTGGGTAAATACCGCCGTACTGACGGGGACATTTGTGTCAACGCTGTTCGTGCTTGAATGCCTTCCTGAAGATGCAACCTCTTGGAATCGGGCGACGCTACAGAAAGATCCACCATTAAAACGGTGGTACAACAATGTGTTCAAACGCGGGCCCGAATGGGATCATGATAAGTTTATATTCAACTACGTACTGCATCCATACGCGGGAGCCGTATATTTCATGTCGGCTCGAACATGCGGATTTAATTATTGGCGCTCGCTTCTTTACTGTGCTTGCATATCCACTATCGGATGGGAATACGGCATCGAGGCATGTATGGAGCGACCGTCAATTCAAGACTTGTTCATAACGCCCATAATTGGAAGTTTTATCGGTGAAGGATTCTACCACGTCAAGCGACATATCGTCAGCCATGACTACTCTCTCTTAGGATCGAAAATCATCGGCAACACCGTCGTATTCCTTATTGATCCTGTCAACGAAGTAATCGACCTGTTCAGAGGGAGTCCGGAACGCCGTATGCACCTTGGACGGAAAACAGTGGCCGACTGTACCGAATTGGCCGACCTACCCCGCCCCGCAACACACGGCGCGTCGCTACATTCGTCGCTTATTCCTTGCATACCGGGATGCAAAGCCGGCTTCTCAGTCAATGTCACTTTCTGAATTCTTCTTATGTATGACACTTTCATCGTACTCCTCTTCACGTCGTTTCTGAAGCGTCAGAATGTATTCGTCATAATAAGCCAGAAGTAGTGTAGTCAGAGGTAACGCGATGATAAGACCGAGAAATCCGAGCAAACTGCCCCAAATGGACAAAGACAGCAGAATAATGGCCGGATTCAGCCCCATGGCCTTACCCATAATCTTAGGGGTCAGGAATAAGTCCTGAATTACTTGAACCACGCAATAGACGGCGATACACTCCCAAAATATGACCCAAAAGTCTATGCCGGAGTCGACCGAGCATACAAGACACAGCAGCGTGGTCGGGATAATCGACACAAGCTGAAGGTATGGCACCATGTTTAACAACCCGATGAACATACCGAGTACCAACGCCAAAGGCATTCCTATAATCAGGAAACCGATACTGAATAAGACCCCCACGCAAAATGCCACAAGTGCCTGTCCTCGGAAATAATGGTTCATTGACTGCTGTACGTCATTGCCAATCTTAAACACTATCTCCCTGGAAGAGGGAGGCACCATGTGCTTGAGCGTCCTGGCAAGACGGTCATAGTCAAGCATGATGAATATAACGTAAAGAAACACAATAAACCAACTGAGCAACCCAACTATCATGCTGATTCCGCTGCTGAGCACCGTCCATGTCGACGAGATAATATTCTCAAACAGCCTAATCTGGTCCTCATGGCGCAGAATCAACTGCGAAATTGAATCGAAGTCGACATACTTCTTTATCATAGAATGTATGCTCTCAGGCAAGAAAGGAGTGTTAAGCTCCGATGTCGAGTAGACGTTAAGCAGATGTGCCATGTGAACCATTTCTGAAGTTATCAGCGGAATAATAAAATAGCACAACAGGCCGAAAAAGAACGTCACCTCGAACAAAGTCACAAATATAGCCACTACTCTACCCTTCAGTTTAAGCAACTTACGGTTGAACTGCACGAACGGCTCAAGCAAATATGCAATCAGCACAGCCACACAGAAAGGGAGCAAGACACCCCTTAGCCGATAGACGAGCCATATCGATGCAAAAACAAGCAAAGAAGAGATGACCAACCTAACAACGCGGTCAAATGTATAGGGTCGATAGCGATTCATGACTGGTTTTTAATAAATAATCTCACGAAATTAGTGAAAATATCTGTCATTAGCGAGGTTTTTATGTAACTTTGTACCGGAAAAAGCGTCGAATTTTGTATTATCAATTTAATTATAACACTTAGCAATGACAGAAAAAGTAACAAAAGCACTCAACGACAAGGCTTGGGCTCGCTGGACCGCGCTGATTTTGGTGGCTCTGATGATGCTCTTCGCCTACATGTTCGTCGACGTCATGTCGCCGTTGCAGTCTCTAATCGAGACCCAGCGAGGATGGACTCCCGACGCATTCGGATACTATGCCGGAGCGGAATATATCCTCAACGTGTTCGGATTTTTGATTCTCGCCGGCATCATCCTCGACAAAATGGGAGTCCGATTCACCGGCACTCTCTCGGCATCAGTGATGGTGATAGGAGCATGTATAAAATTCTACGCCGTCAGCGACTGGTTTCAGGGCACAGCGCTCGAACAGTGGCTCAACTCGTGGTGGACAGACTTCCCCGGAAGTGCCAAGCTCGCCGCATTCGGCTTCATGATTTTCGGATGCGGATGCGAAATGGCCGGTATCACTGTGTCTAAAGTCCTTGCAAAATGGTTTGAAGGCAAAGAGATGGCCCTTGCCATGGGCCTTGAGATGGCTCTCGCCCGCTTCGGAGTGTTTGCCATATTCTCCATCTCTCCGCGTTTGGCCGACTGTATGGGCGAGCCTACTGTGGTTATTCCAGTCGGGTTCTGTACTGCTTTGCTTTTCATCGGACTTATCAGCTACACCGTGTTCACATTCATGGACCGAACGCTCGACAAGGAGCTTGGAAGCAACAAGAGCGCAGAAACGGCAGAGGAAGAATTTAAGCTCAGCGACGTTGCCAACATATTCCGCAGCCGCCTGTTTTGGATCATCGCTTTGCTTTGCGTGCTTTACTACTCCGCTATATTCCCCTTCCAGCGTTATGCGGCCAACATGCTTCAGTGTAATCTCGGAATTGACGCCACTACGGCATCCGACATTTTCCGTTGGTTCCCTGTAGGCGCGGCAGTCATTACTCCGCTTTTGGGCATGTATCTTGACCACAAAGGTAAGGGAGCAACCATGCTAATACTCGGAGCCATCCTGATGATTGTATGCCACCTTACGTTTGCGCTCGTGGTGCCGGCATATCCCAGCGCTGCAATCGCATTCTCTGCCATCATCATACTCGGCGTATCGTTTTCGCTTGTTCCTGCCGCACTATGGCCGTCAATTCCCAAAATCATGGACGCTCGTTTCCTCGGAAGCGCATACTCGTTGATTTTCTGGGTTCAGAACATCGGACTCGCCCTATTCCCAATCCTCATCGGAAAGGTGTTGACCGCATCCAACCCCGGAGTTACCGACCCGATGAAATATGACTATACCAACCCGATGCTTCTGTTCGCCTCGCTTGGCGTACTCGCTCTCATCTTCGGATTGATTCTTAAGGCACTCGATTCCAAGAAACATTATGGCCTTGAACTTCCGAACATAGTCAAGAACAAGGAGGAAGAAGTATTTGAGGCAGAAGGAATCGACAACGAATAAACGGCCTTACAGCGCCGCGTAGCTCACACAAGCTGAATAAAAGGGAAGACACCGCTTATCCATGACGGATTTGCGGTGTCTTCTTCATATTTAGAAGTGATATAACGTCGGTTGTTTACTCCTTTCAGATTCACAAAGCCTTACTTCTTAACATCAAAATCCATTGTTGCTTTTACTTACAAACGATGCCGTATGCATTAAAGTTGGCTAATTGAGGTTAAAAAAATGAGTGTAACGTATCATGGGAAATTGCCGGGCGACGGATTGAACCATTTAGATGAAGAGATGTTATTAATATAAAAATGTAAAAATAAACGAATTTATGAAAAAGATAGGCATATTCTACGGTTCAAGCACCGGGATGACCGGCAAGGTGGCTCAAGACATAGCTAAATTGCTAAATGTCAGCGATACGGACGTGCATGATGTCGCCAAGACCGCGCCCTCGGCAGTTGCCGCCTATGACGTACTTGTCCTTGGATCATCGACATGGGGTGCCGGCGATCTTCAAGACGATTGGTATGACTTCCTTTCCGGCCTTGAGGCACTCGACCTTAAAGGTAAGAATATTGCTTTGTTCGGATGCGGCGACGAGTCGATGAGTGACACATTCTGTGGCGCGCTCGGAGAAATATACATGCGCTTGCTAAAGACCGGAGGTAAGTTCATCGGATTCTTTAACGCCGACGGATACGATTTTCAGGAGTCGCCGGCTTTTATCGACGGAGTATATGTAGGATTACTTCTCGACCAAGTGAACCATGAAGATTTGACTCCGAAAAGGTTAAAAGCCTGGACTGACAAACTTAAAAAAGAGATAGGGGAATAATTATATAAGATTAGCTACACAATTTGGCACTTCCGGCTTTGGGTTAAGCGTTTCATGCCTGCCAGGCATGAGGCCGGATGTCAAAAAGCGGATGAAATGGCTCAATTTTCGGCCAATTCATCCGCTATAGGTTTTATAAAAGTACCGCATTAAATTTCGGGGAAATAGCTCCTAATGTGGAGTTCGACATTCAGAACCGGTTTATGGTCATTCTGATGTCGGAAAGATGGCTAAGCAATTCGGGCAACAGTTCCAGACGAAGCATGTTAGCCCCGTCACTTTTTGCTACGGTCGGATTGCGGTGCGTCTCAATAAACAGACCGTCAGCACCGACTGCTATGCCGGCACGAGCTATCGTCTCAATGAGGTCAGGCCGTCCACCCGTCACGCCCGAAGTTTGATTGGGCTGCTGGAGCGAGTGAGTGACATCCAAAATCACCGGAACACCCTGTTTCTGCATAGTTGGAATTCCACGGTAGTCGACAATCAAATCTTGATATCCGAAAGTGGTACCTCTCTCCGTAACGGCCACCTGGTCATTGCCGGCATCCTGCACCTTGCGGACTGCATGTTCCATGGCTTCCGGCGATAGAAATTGACCCTTCTTTATGTTAACCATTTTTCCGGTACGCGCGGCGGCTATCAGCAGGTCGGTTTGGCGACACAGAAAAGCCGGAATCTGGAGTACGTCGACATACTCCGCCGCCATGGCGGCCTCTTCCGCTGTGTGTATGTCGGTCACAACGGGAATATTGAATGTGTCGTGTACCTTCTTCAATATTTTCAACGCTTTAAGGTCGCCTATGCCTGTAAACGAATCTATTCGTGACCTGTTGGCTTTACGGTATGAGCCTTTGAACACGTATGGTATGTTGAGCTTAGACGTTACATTGCACACAAATTCGGCAATGTCGAGAGCCATCTCCTCGCCTTCGATGACGCATGGTCCGGCGAGCAAGAAAAAGTTGTTAGTTGACGACGATTTTAAATATCTGAGCATATTAATGTTATTTGCTTCGTTGATTAATTATATGTATTATGTCACAAGCGCAGAGAGCGGCGGTTTCGGTACGGAGCCGGTTGTCGCCAAGACTTATCGGCATATAACCTTGTTCAAAAGCGGCCTTTATCTCCTCACGGTCAAAGTCGCCTTCAGGACCAATCAGAACTATACAACTTTTCACCTCCGGATCATAGACCTTGGCCAATAGATTGCGCGGAATGCTTTTGTCGCAATACGCAATGTATTTAGCCTCGGCATTAATCTCTGCAATGGCATCGGACAGCGGAGTCATAGGCCAGATTTCAGGAAGCGTAGCCTTAAGCGACTGCTTCATTGCAGATACCGCAATGCGCTGCAAACGCTCAACCTTAACCTCTTTCCGCTCAGAATGGCGGCACAGCAATGGCACTATGCGGTTTACGCCTATTTCAGTCAGCTTCTCCACGAGCCATTCCATGCGGTCCATATTTTTAGTGGGAGCCACGGCGACAGTTATCTCCGTGGTCCACGACAGAGGAACCGACACCGTACGGACTATCTCCACGGTGGCTTTACGGGGATTATCAGACGTAAGACGACAAGTGTGGCGCGACCCGTGTCCGTCGACCACTTCAACCTCGTCGCCTACCGACTTGCGAAGAACCCGCAGACAGTGCCGGGCATCGTCTTCCGGAAGTATGAGAGAGTTTGCTATGTCAGGAGCATAGAACTGAATCATTTACGTTCAGGCGATGGGTTTATGCTTGTACTTAAACAGAATCTTAAATAATATTGCCACTATCAGGGCGTAAGCCGAGAAGATCAGCCACGGCGATGTCCAGTCGCCAAGCATGTATGTCACGCCGTCGACTTCAGTGGGCTGAACAAAGTGGTTAATTACCGCACCGGCAATAATCATACCGATAGACGCACCAACACCATTGGTCATAAGCATGAACAGTCCCTGCGCAGAGGCTTTGATATTGTCGTGGGTCTCCTGCTCTACGAAAAGGGCACCCGACACGTTGAAAAAGTCGAAAGCCACGCCATAGACTATCATTGAGAGAATTAAGAGCCATACTCCGGAACCGGGATTGCCAATGCCGAAAAATCCAAAACGAAGAACCCACGCAAACATGGCCATTAGCATAACATTCTTTATTCCGAAGCGACGCATGAAGAACGGTATCAACAATATACACAAAGCCTCAGAAATCTGGGAAATGGAGGTTAGCAAAGTCGCATTGTTTGCTCCGAAAGTGTTGGAGTATTCTGTAATTCCCTTGAAGCTGGTGATAAACGGAGTGGCATACCCGTTGGTAATCTGCAACGCCACGCCGAGAAGCATTGAGAAGAAAAAGAACACGAACATGCGTGAGTCTTTAAACAATTTGAAGGCATCGAGTCCGAGAATCGACATTAGGCTCTTTCCTTCTGTCTCGTTCTTAGGCATTACCGGCACTTTTGGCAAAGTAAAGCTGTAAAGGCCCAAAATCACTCCTAAACACGCGCAAACGAAGAGCTGCATGTCAGTGTATTGGAATCGGAACGATGAATATGGATTGGCATCAGAGATTGCAAATCCGAAATGTCCGTCTTGGAAATAAGCGCAGTTAACAAACCACATCGAAACGATAAAGCCAACCGTACCGAGCACACGTATTGGAGGAAAGTCCTTTATGGTGTCCAAGCCGTTTTCCTTCAAGATATGGAAAGTCACGGAGCTAGAGAGCGCAATTGTCGGCATATAAAAAGCCAAACTAAGCGTATAAAGAGAGAACAGCGGCGCGAAATCGGGACGCTCATGCCCTTCGCAATAGATCCAGGCAGAAAACATAAACAGGGCTGCAAGTATATGGCAGATGCCTAAAAGCCGCTGTCCCTGTATCCACTTGTCGGCGATAATTCCAACCACTGCGGGCATGAAGATTGATACGAATCCCACTACTGCATAAAAGAGAGAGATGTAAGTGCCGAGTCCGGCCGCCCCGAGATACTGTCCGAGGCACACTAAATAGCTTCCCCACACGGCAAACTGAAGGAAGCTAAGGACCGATAGTCTGATTTTGGTAATTCCCATTGCTATAGTTATGTTCTGATTAGTGCAAATTGTCGCGTTTGCGCTTAAGTATTGCGCTGACTTTTGATGCCTCTTCGTAGCGTTCCTCGGCAATCAGTCGTTCAAGAGTGCGTTCAAGCTCCTCAATGGCATAGTTTTCAATCTTTGGCTCTGATCCGGAAATGCCGGCGTCCATCTGCTCCTGAGCCATTTCGTCGTCATCAACATCGGTATCTTCAGCGAGCATGTCTTCGTCGTCGTCATCGTCTTTCTCGGCAGGAGACTCCTCCATTATGAATCCCGTCTCATTGAGTATCTCACGTGTGGTATATATCGGAGCTTTAGTGCGCATGGCAATTCCGATAGCATCCGACGTGCGCGAATCGATAATCACCTGACGCTCGCCATCGGTAAATGTCAGTTCCGAAGAAAATATCCCATCCTCAAATTTATAAATCAACACCTCTTTCAGCTTAACGCCAAATGCATGGGCAAAGCTGACGAAGAGGTCGTGGGTCATGGGGCGCGGAGGGATTATGTTCTCCATGCGTATGGCTATCGACTGAGCTTCCGAGGCACCGATAACCACAGGTATCCGATAAGGGCCGTCGGCCTGAGCCAAAATCAGGGCGTAGGCCCCGGACTGAATCTGGCTGTAGGAGATTCCGAGCACTTTAAGTCGTATCTTTTCGTAGGGCTCCATGGGCGTTGTCTATAATATTACATTTTGTCCGGTTATGATTCCGCTACCGTAGCATAGATGCGCCTTGTCGTCGTAAACGACTGCAAACTGTCCGGGTGCAATTCCTTGCACA
Organism: uncultured Muribaculum sp.; assembly: GCA_964543345.1. Lineage (GTDB taxonomy): Bacteria > Bacteroidota > Bacteroidia > Bacteroidales > Muribaculaceae > Muribaculum. Next base: position 43,278 of record CAZIXM010000020.1, read on the forward strand.
CGGTTCTCGGATTCAATCATATATTCCGAGTCAGACAGGCGCGTCAACGTTCCCGGCAGAAATTCCGGAGCATGTCGGTTCTTGAAAGTTATTTTTACTTTGTCGGCATTGTCAGGCCAGGGATTGCCGGAGATGAAGTGCATTTCGTCGAGGTGAAGCGTGTTGCCGAACTGTTTTTCAGTTCCATATCCCTGACTTACATAGACGACATTGTCGTGGACATTCTTTTTTACTACATACCAGGGGCCGCCGCTAAGTCCGAGACCTCGCCGCTGTCCGATCGTGTGGAACCAGAATCCATTGTGTTCACCAAGTTTTCGACCGGTCTCCAGCTCTATAATGGCACCTTTTTTAGTGCCCAGATGACGCTTGATAAAGTCATTATAGTTAATTTTCCCGAGGAAACATATCCCCTGGCTGTCTTTTCGGTAAGCGTTCGGCATCTTGACCTCAATGGCCGTTTCGCGAACTTTGGACTTAGGCATGTTGCCGATCGGGAACAGCAGATGGGAAAGCTGGTCGTAGCTAATCCTCGCCAGAAAGTCAGTCTGATCCTTGACCGGATCAACGGCAGTCGACAGATATATGCGTCCGTCGATGATGTCGGTAGTGGCATAATGTCCCGTGGCGGTTTTGTCAAATTCGTGACCCCAGCGTTGTTCAAAGTAGCCAAACTTAATCATTTTGTTGCACATAAGGTCAGGGTTCGGGGTCAGTCCCATCCTTACCGTACGGAGTGCATACTCCATAACATTGTCCCAATACTCCTGATGGAGCGAAACGACATCGAATGGCAGGTTATATTTCTTGGCAATGAACCGGCACATCTCAATGTCTTCTTCTGCGGAGCAATCGCCGGAATCGGTGTCAAGGCCTATGCGGATGTAAAATAAATGAAGATCATGTCCTTCTTCTTTGAGCCTGTGTACCACCACGGCACTGTCGACTCCTCCGGATATTAAAACTGCTATTCTCATACTTCCTCAAGTTCTTCAGTCTCAGTCTCGTCCATACCATGTCGGGCCACTATGAAAAGCGAAATGCAATAATCGACGGATATTTTTCCTGGACCGGACAGCATTAGGAAGAGAAATATACCAATGAACATTAAGGGCAGATAGCCGGGCTGAATGCTGTCTATAGCATATATAGATGTGTCGGGCAACATGTCGTGAAGTATATGGTATTCGGCTATGAGCATGGCCACGATTGGTGGTATAATTGCTATTCGGGTCAAAAACCCTACCATTATGAACAGTGAGCAAAGCAGTTCGATGATAATCATACAGATCAACGAGGCTTCATGTCCCATTCCCAACACTGCCGGAAAAGTGTCGCGCATTACGGTGAAGTTCACCAAATGCCGGATGCCGAACTGCATAAGCATTATGCCTACGAACAAACGCATGAATAGGCGAGCAAGATTGCTATAGGTGTAGCCTGTGCAACGCAGGAACAATGATTCGAAAAATGGGGTCATAGCTTTTTATATGTCGTTAGTGGTTGAACTTTGGTTCAGTCGGCTTATTCAGCCACGTCGACAGTCTTCTGCGACTGTTTCGGTTGCTGGTTTAGCGCGGCGGTAAGTGACAAAATCTGGTTCAGATCGATGTTTTTAAGTATAATCTTATATTCGTTGTCGAGCAAATAATTGTTGGGCAAAATGCGCAGGTCGACTTCCTCGCCAACTTTTTCCGATGATCCAATCTCCCAAGCATAAGGATAATTAGCCATGGCCGAACGCCATTCTTGTGAATCTTTTCCGGGATTAATTATCACCAACTTCAGCCGTCCGTCTTTGATTACATTTCCCGTGGCGATGTCGGCTTCAAGACGAAGCCACATCATCGGACAGTCGACACAGTCCTCGTTCTTGAACAGAATCAAAATAAAGTCGCCTTTTTGATCGTAGATGTTGTGTTCGGCCCCATGGCGTGTGGTATAGCTGAACGGAGCTATGTTGGAACCTATCTGCGAAGCGTTTAGCATCTTAAGCTGCGAGAGGAAGTGGGCCTTGTCCTGATTTTTCACTTTCTTATTAGTCAGTAGCGGACGCACGAACAGCATATAAGGTTCTTCGCTCCAGAAGTCGGCTTCCGGGCCGAAAAGCTCTTTTTCGGCAGTTTGTGCAATCAAAAGCAATGCTTTTGGATCGTTACTGAACCGCGAGGTCAGCGCTTGGGCAGACTGTTTTATGCTGTCAACGTGAGCAAACGGAATGAAACTCACATAATCATGGAATGCCTTACGGAACTTTACCGTGTCGGCCATAAGCGATTTCATGTCGGCCTTATCCCAAAACCGCAACATCACATAGCTGGTCTTGCCCATCAAAGAAGTTATGCTGTCCGGTGCCAAAGGATACTCAAACGGCGTCTCCGGCATCTTTATCGAATCCTGTGTCTGGGCAGAAGCGCATAATGCCATGAACGACAGAATAATGTATAGAAATTTCTTCATAAAGTCCATTAGTTTATCAAATTCCTAACAAAGATAGTGAAACGGCTCGTTTCCACAAAATATTTCACCTCTTTTGTCTGAAATGAACCTCTATTTCCCACTCTTTTTCACTGCAGGTTCAACTGGCAAATTAGTTTCGAGATAATGATGTCGGCAGATTTTCCGGCGAAAAATCGGCGAAAATTTTGCGGATTTATAAAATGTGCTTAACTTTGCATCCGAAATGAGCGCGATGATTCATTTCGAGGCACGGCTCCTTAGCTCAACTGAATAGAGCATCTGACTACGGATCAGAAGGTTACAGGTTTGAATCCTGTAGGAGTCACACGGAAGACGGTGAGTCAAAATAGAATTATCGCATCTGAAAGATGCTTTTGAATTTTGACACACCGATTTTGTTTATCGCAATTTATAGATTCTGCCAAAGTCCGGATCAGTATAGGAATCCAAATAGCCACAATGGAATTCTGTTGCCTATCCCGATTTCTTCGTCGTCGGCAACCACAAAGCTGTCAGACACGTCGGCCACTTGCTTGAAAGTCTTCGTCTTACCCCCTACTTCAAGCAGATACTTCTCATCAACGAGGAAATCACCTACAGGAGGCTCATATAATTTATGTGCCGGGGCAAGCATGGAGGCGATGAATGTCTCCCTAACCGTACCGATGTCATTTAGCGTACTTAACGCCGCCATAATATCCGCATTGTCAAATAGTATTTTCCCGGGTTTTGCCACCGACTTTGGCGAACGCCATCCGCTGTAGAGGCATCTAACAATCCCACCCTTGTCAAGAAGTTCAAACATCCTTATAATTGTATTTCTCGATACTTGGATTTTCTGGCTGAGCGACTGGACATTTAATGTAAACGGCACTTCCGCTGACATGACATAAAGAAGCCTGCTGAGTTTGTGCATCGTTTCATACTCAACAGCCTCTATTGCAGGGATGTCTTGATTAATCGACGTGTCAATAAGCCTTTCGATTCTGCCGTAATATTCTCCGATATGCTCAGGGTCGTAAAAAGGATAATAACCTTTTCCGAGATACCGGTTGAACAATACAAGTACCTTTTCCGGCAATGCATTGATTATAGCCCACTCTGACTGATGCGATTGGTCAAGAATATTTTCAAGCGACAAAGAGGGCAATTTAGCATATCCTGAAAAATTCAAGTATTCGCGGAATGAAAGTCCATATAGCCTATAAGGCAGACATCTTCTGCTCAAATCCGCCAATGCCGAATCGAGATGTATCATTGACGAACCGGTGAAAACAACATGGTAGTCGGGATAGGAATCGTAGACATTTTTCAGTTCTATCTGCCAATTGCCCCCGTACCTATGTATTTCATCAAGGTATAGGTGCGTCCCGCCATGATCATAATGCCATGCCACGAGGTCTAAGATGCGATTTTCGGTAAACCACAGATTGTCGCACGATGCATAAAGCGCGGGGCCGTTCGGGCCGAACCGTTCCTTTATACGTTGCCAAAGCATCGTTGTCTTTCCAACACCTCTCGCACCTTTAATCATGATTAGACGGTCGTCCCAGTTAATTTTCTCATATAGATACCGGAACGTATCAGTTTGCACCGAGTTTACAAGCCGTTGCGATGTCTTTATCAGATTTTCCATATCGATTGTTTTATGCAAAGATAGCAATAATGCTCTTTGCACACAACATTTTTAAGCAATAATGCTCTTTGCAGAGAGCATTATTGCCCATTCTAACCTATTAATAAGTTAAAATTGACCTTCCCTGAAAAGTGTTGACAGATTTGAGGGCGATTAACTAATGTGGTTT
>CAZIXM010000021.1:0-47477 GCA_964543345.1 uncultured Muribaculum sp.
AATTAACCAAATTTATGTTGAAAAATCTGCATATTTTAACACAAATTGGCGGTCTTCCAAAAATCAACCACAACCAACGGCCTAATCTCCCGCCATTTTGATCGCATTAGACATTGTTATCAAGGCGAGTGAGGCTTTTGCTTTAAAAGTCTCGACTTACCAGGGCAGATAAATTATATTGAAGAGATTCATTAAAAATTCGGGGGCACAGCTACTTTTTCGGAAATTGTTTGTTATCTTTACAATATGATACGTTTCAACTAACATTACCGCATTATGAGCGAACAATTAAAAATATATTGCACAAATTTGAACGAATACGTGCCTTTTACCGGCGGAGAGACGCTGATGGACATTTTTAACCGTCTGTCTGACAGAATTCCTTTTAAACCGATATGTGCCAGAGTTAACAATAAGACAGAAGATCTGCAGTTTCCGCTTTTTGCCCCCAAGATGGTTGAGTTTCTGCCCGTAGGTAGTCCTTCCGGACACCGCGTCTACGTCAGATCGTTGTGCATGATGCTATATCGGGCCGTAGTCGCCCTCTATCCCAACACGCGCTTAATCATTGAGCACTCCGTTTCGCGGGGGTACTATTGCCGTCTGACGGGGGGAAATATAACCGTTAACGACGAAGTCGTGCGTAGGCTGAAAGAATACATGGTTTCGCTGGCCGACCGCAATCTGCCGTTCGTACGGAAGGAACGGCTGACTTCCGATGTTATTAAAATCTTTGAGAGTCAGGGTCTTGACGATAAAGTAAGACTTTTAAAGTCCATACATGACCTTTACACTGTCTATTATCGTCTTGACGGCGTGGCCGACAGCTATTATGGGAATTTAGCACCATCGACCGGTATGTGTCGAGTCTTTGACTTAATACAGTATAAGGAAGGGCTGTTGCTGTTGCCTCCATGCGCCACGGATTCATGCGTGCCCGCCTCCCCGATTGAACAGGAGAAGATGTATGTAGCATTCACCGACTATCTTGCCTTCAACCGGGTAATCGGAGTTTCGGATGTCGGAGAGTTAAATGTAGCTGTAGCCGGAAAGCAATCGTCGATGCTCATTAATGTGGCGGAAGCTCTTCACGACAAAAAAATCGGCCGAATTTCCGATGAGATTTCCCATCGGTATAGCGAGGGCGGTGCGAGAATAGTGTTTATCGCCGGACCATCATCGTCAGGTAAGACTACTTTTGCCAAACGCCTTGCCATTCAATTGATGACCAATCTGCTTGAACCGAAGACGATATCGCTTGACGACTATTTCATCGACCGCGAACACACTCCGCGGGATGAATCGGGTGACTTTGATTATGAATCATTATACGCACTTGATTTGGAGGCATTTAATGCCGATTTGAACACTCTTCTGTCTGGAGGCGAAGTGAGCCTGCCGACTTATAACTTTGAAATGGGTAAACGCATCTATAAGGGCAACAAACTGCGGTTAACCGGCAACTCCATTCTACTGATCGAGGGCATCCACGGTCTGAATCCGGAGCTGTCATCCCATATTGAGCGTCGCATGAAATATCTCATCTATGTGTCGGCGCTCACCACTTTGTCAATCGATGACCATAACTGGGTGCCGACAACCGACAACCGACTTTTGCGTCGAATAGTGCGCGACTATAAGTACCGGGGAGTCTCTGCCACTGAGACCATTCGACGCTGGCCGAGCGTGCGCCGCGGAGAGGACAAGTGGATTTATCCATATCAGGAAAATGCCGATGCCATGTTTAACTCCTCGCTCATATTCGAGTTAGGTGTGATGAAAGAGTTGGCTGAAAGTATCTTGCAGAGCGTTCCCCGCGATGTCGAGGAATATGCCGAGGCCTATAGATTGAAGAAACTGCTGAGCTATTTCACTCCGATTACAGACAAGCTCATTCCGTCAACCTCTCTGCTTAGGGAGTTCCTTGGCGGTTCATCATTCCATTATTGATTTGTCTGCCGATGAACATCCAGAATGACAATTCAAAGCCCCGCGTGCTGATAGTCAACAAGTTTTACTATCGGCGCGGTGGCGACTGCGTGTACACACTCAATCTGGAGCGGATGCTTCGCGCCAACGGCCATGAAGTGGCTATGTTCGCAATGCGCTATCCGGAGAATCTTGATTCGGCATGGAGTCAATATTTCCCATCAGAGGTGTCGTTCAGCGGTGGCTCATTTCAAAAGTTAAAGGCACTTGAACGCACACTTGGGCATGGCGACGTACGCAAATGCTTTTCTCGATTATTGCGCGACTTTAAGCCCGATGTGGTTCATCTTAACAATATCCATAGCTATTTGTCGCCCGTCATTGCCGAGATGGCCCATGACTATGGCGCAAAGGTGGTCTGGACATTGCACGACTATAAGTTGGTGTGCCCCGCCTACAGTTGTCTGCGCGACGGTAGGATTTGTGAGGAGTGTTTCACTAATCCTAAAGCCGTCTTATCGACCAGATGCATGAAGGGTTCGCGGGCGGCAAGTGCCGTCGCTTACGCAGAGGCCCGCACATGGAATCCACGACGGTTGATGCGCTCGGTCGACACATTCATTGCACCGAGCGATTTCATGGCGCGGAAGATGAGGCAGGGTGGTTATGATGATGCCCGGATTAAAGTGCTTAACAATTTCATACCATCAGAACCATCCCCGGCTCTCGATTGGAGCCGACGTGGCGATTTCTACTGTTATGTCGGTCGTCTGTCAAATGAAAAAGGGGTTGAGATGTTGTTAAAGGCGGCGCTTAGCGTGCCCCTAAAATTGCTTGTGGCCGGCGACGGCCCATTGTTCGCTCCGCTTAAAGCAAAATATGCCGATGCACCAAACATTACTTTTATGGGCCAGCTTGCCGGAGGTGCTGTTGCGGAGCTTCTCCGCCAGGCGCGTTTTTCAGTCATCCCATCGGAGTGGTATGAAAACAACCCTTTTTCGGTCATTGAGTCGCATTGTGAAGGTACTCCCGTGCTTGGAGCCGATATCGGGGGTATTCCGGAACTGATAGACTCGGGCAATGGAATGCTCTTCCCCCACGGCGATATTGCGTCGCTGTCACGCGCCATCGTGGAAATGTATAGACGCACTTCCTCGTCGGATGCAAAAACCGACATGTTTGATCCTGCTGAGATACAAGCGGACGCGCTTAGCCGTTTTTCAGCCGGGACACACTACGACGCTCTCCGGGAAATATATGAGGATTAGTGCGGATTATACCAACCGCTTCTGCAACGGCTTGTGTTAAACAAAAAAAGTGGAGCCGCATCACTTCTGACACGGCTCCACTATAAATTTCATCCATTACTTATTGCATCCGCAATCTTTGCCTTTCAGTTTATGCTTAAAGTCATTAAGCTGGCTTAAGAAAGCGGCAAAGTCGGCATTATCAGGATATTTCTTCAAAGCGTGGTGAAGCAGACGCATACCTAACACGAGCTGCTCGGCATGTTTCTGAGTCAAGCCTTCCTTAGATTGAGCTAATTGTGCAAGCTTGGCAAGGTCATGGTGTCCACCGAAATTGAAGTTCATAACTTCCTGAATTTTACCATCTACCACCTCGGTTATGTTAAAGTGATAGGAACGTTTTTCTTTAATAGTATCCATAATACTTGAATTTATGAGTTATTCATTTTGTGTGTTTCAAGTATAACGACATCTCTCCGAAAAAGTTCAAAAAACTCCACGCCAATCCCCGGCTACTCAGTTTTACGCATCTTTCAGATGCTATAATTCAATTTTGACAAAGCCGCGATGGCTACGGCATCTCGATTGGCTCCAAAATACGAGGTAGAGATTGCGTAATTTACGCCTGCAAAACCGCTCAATATCGAGGAATCGGACAATCCGTAAATTTTATCGTAAAAATCCGCACGAACATTTGGAATTAATAATCAAATTTCATATATTTGCGAAATAAGCCTCTTATATCACCCTTTTATAGAAATAGGAAGTCTTTAAATATTTTTATTAACCATTAAAAACTTTATTATCATGAAACGAACCCTCCTCCACGGTGCAATAGCACTCACGCTCGCCGGAGCCATCGCCTCCTGCAAAAATCAGTCCGATGAAGAGATTCTGCTTGGCGGATGGGAAAGCCATGAGCTGTATCTTTTAAACAACGACATGTCCAAATCCATACATCAGGCTGAATTTACAGTCCAGAACGGTGATGGTTTTATCGAGATTCCATTGGTGACTTTCGGTGTTTATCGTGCAGAAATCATGGAAGGCGACGACAATGCTTCAGTGTATATTTTACCATATCCGATAGACAGCTCCTACGAAGTTCCGGACGAGGAAGTAATATATGATATTACAACATTCGATAATGGGTATGTGTCGAAAAAGTTTATCCAGACGATAAGAATAGAGTCAAATACCTCGGAGCCTTGTTCCATTCTATGCAGAATATTGGCAAGTCGCGGATACGACTACTACGATTACGCCGACATAACCGTCCGCTTCGAATAACCCGACCGATAGCCTCATGGCTATGCATCTGTCGCGGTTACACCGCGAAGCTATGCCAAATCGGTTTGCTCCACAATCCCGGATATAGGTAGCGTAAATTACAACTTAGAGTTGCCTTTGAGATAGAGTCTTGCTATTGGCAAAGGGTGGTATTACATCTCGCCGTAGGCAACGACGGTTTGACCGTCGCACATGCATAGTCACAAGCAAGGGCATTGTAGGTGCCCGTAGCTTGTGGGGATATACCCACCCCTTCTATCACGCCGGCAGAGCCAGCGCACCTGCACAACCGCTCAATATCGACTAATCAGCCAACAGAATGAATACTCCCCTGAACGCGACCCCCTGAACGCGACCTGAACGCGACAGCTACATTTCTACATTTTGAGGATGGAGGGAGGCGGAATTCGGAGAAAATGAGTAATTTTGTAGGCTAAAAAATGATTGAGAAGTGAGTGCTATCGACATAGCGATATTGGTTGTCCTCGGCGCGTCGCTCATTTACGGCCTTTACAAGGGCATAATCAGCCAGTTGGCATCGCTCGGAGGGGTGGTGTTAGGCATTGTTGCGTGCCGTCTTTTTGCGAAAGATATGGGGCCACTGGTGATTCAGACATTTCCGAATACATTTACGAACGAAACGTCGGCGGCGATAGCCGGAACAGTGATATTGTTTCTGTTGGTTTTCTTCACCGTTGGTGCTTTTGCATCTTTGGCGCGAAAATTGACTCACACATTTCTGATGGGATGGCTCGACCATCTGTTGGGAGGCTTGTTTTGTGTGTTCAAGTGGCTGTTGGTGATGAGTATACTGCTCAACGTTTGGTATATGATTAACCCAAACAGCGGAATATTTACAAATTCACATCTTATGGCAGGAAAGCTACTGCCATGGATTATAAAACTGGCTCCCGACTTATTAGGAGTGGTGAGCGACCAATTTAAAGAAATGATCAACACTTTATAGCGGACAAGCTCAATTCAACAATAGACAAAAGTATTTGTTTTTACAGATATCGACAAGGACATATAACGACAATGAGCAAAGATAACCAAAATACACAGGACAAAAATCCGGATAATGAAAATATAATCGGTAATGTCACTGACAGCGAATATAAATACGGCTTTGTGAGCGACATAGACACCGATGTGATTCCACGCGGATTAAGCGAGGACGTAATCAGGCTGATATCTGCAAAAAAGCATGAACCGGAATGGCTATTGGACTTCCGTCTTAAGGCTTACCGCCACTGGCTAACGCTAAAGATGCCAACTTGGGCGCATCTGGAGATACCCCCTATCGACTATCAGGCCATCAGCTACTATGCAGCTCCCCGCAAGAAGGAGGGGCCAAAAAGCCTTGACGAAGTGGATCCGGAATTAATCGACACCTTTAATAAATTGGGGATACCGCTAAGCGAGCAAAAGGCACTTACGGGCATGGCTGTCGACGCGGTGATGGACTCGGTGTCGGTAAAAACGACCCATAAGGAGAAGTTGGCAGAATTGGGCGTGATATTCTGCTCATTTTCAGAGGCCGTTAAGGATTATCCCGACTTGGTAAGACGTTATTTGGGAAGCGTGGTCAGCTATCGCGACAACTTCTTTGCGGCGCTTAATTCGGCGGTTTTTTCTGACGGGTCGTTTGTCTATATCCCCAAGGGAGTAAGATGTCCGATGGAGTTGTCGACTTACTTCCGCATCAACGCCGCGGGTACCGGACAGTTTGAGCGTACGCTTATAGTGGCCGACGACGATGCCTACGTCAGCTATCTTGAAGGGTGCACGGCTCCGATGCGCGATGAAAATCAGCTTCATGCCGCCATTGTCGAGATAGTCGTGGAGGACCGCGCAGAGGTGAAATATTCTACCGTGCAGAATTGGTATTCCGGAGATAAGGATGGCAAAGGGGGGGTGTACAACTTCGTTACAAAACGAGGACTTTGCCGTGGCGACTATTCGAAGCTTTCATGGACCCAAGTAGAGACCGGCTCGGCAATCACTTGGAAATATCCGAGCTGCGTGTTGCAAGGCGAAGGCTCAACAGGCGAATTTTATTCGGTGGCCGTCACGAAGAATTACCAGCAGGCCGACACGGGCACAAAGATGATACATGTGGGCCGAAATACTCGGTCGACAATCGTAAGCAAGGGCATTTCTGCCGGCCACAGCCAAAATTCTTACCGCGGGCTTGTAAAGGTGGCCCCAAATGCCGACGGTTGCCGCAACTATACCCAATGTGACAGTTTGTTGCTTAGTTCGACATGCGGTGCGCATACCTTCCCCTACATCGACGTGCTCAATGACACGGCAATAGTAGAGCATGAAGCCACTACGTCGAAAATATCGGAAGATCAGGTGTTTTACTGCAATCAGCGCGGCATTCCAACGGAAGAAGCCATCGGTCTGATAGTTAACGGATATGCCAAGGAGGTGATGAACAAATTGCCGATGGAGTTCGCAGTAGAAGCACAAAAGCTGCTCCAAATCACTTTGGAGGGTTCGGTAGGATGAAAAGAATATAAACAAATTATAACAGATAAATCTACACCATAAGATTATGGAAAATAAAATATTGCTCGATGTCAGTAACCTTCACGCATCGATTGACGGAAAAGAGATCTTGAAAGGCATCAATCTGCAAGTGCGCGAGGGGGAAGTGCACGCCATAATGGGACCAAACGGCTCAGGAAAGTCGACCCTTTCGATGGTGCTTGCGGGCGCACCAGGTTACAGCGTCAGCGAAGGCACCGCCACATTCCACGGCAAGAATCTGCTTGAGTTGTCGCCCGAGGACCGGAGCCATGAGGGGCTGTTTCTGTCATTTCAATATCCGGTTGAGATTCCCGGGGTGTCGATGGTCAACTTCATGCGCGCGGCCGTCAACGAAAAACGCAAATACTTTAACGAACCGCCACTTTCAGCATCGGACTTTCTGAAACTTATGAGACAGAAGCGGGCAGTGGTCGAGCTCGACAATAAATTGGCGTCGCGTTCGGTTAACGAAGGATTTTCGGGAGGCGAAAAGAAGCGTAACGAGATATTTCAGATGGCTGTATTAGAGCCGAGGCTTTCGATTCTTGACGAGACCGATTCGGGCTTGGACATAGACGCGCTACGCATAGTGGCCGGTGGTGTCAACAAGCTAAAAAATGACAAAAACGCCACTATTGTCATAACTCACTATCAGCGACTTTTGGACTATATCAAACCGGACTTCGTGCATGTGCTTTATAAAGGACGCATCGTCATGACCGGAGGCCCGGAACTGGCTCTGGAGCTTGAAGAGAAGGGCTATGACTGGATTAAAGAATCAAACAATCAGTAAGGATGAGCAGCATCACACAGTATATCGACATATACCGCGAATATGCCAAGGCTGTCGACGAGAATTCGGCGCCTGTTCTGAACGAGCTTCGTCCGGCAGCTTTTAAGGCATTGGAAGGTAAGATTTTGCCTTCTCGTGGCGACGAGGGCTATGAAAAGACTTCGTTGGAAGATATGTTTGCTCCTGACTTCGGGCTTAACATATTCCGGCTGAATATACCGGTAGAGATTGCTGACACGTTTAAATGCGACATTCCTCGAGTAAGCACATTAACAGCATACGTGGTCAACGATAAGTTCGTTGAAGGCAACGCGACGGCCGACAGACTTCCAGAGGGTGTGATTTTCGGTTCTTTGTCAGAAACTTCCAAAGAAAACCCGGAGTTAATCAGACAATATTACGGCAAGTTGGCTTCGCTGGAGAGCGCACCTACGGCCTTGAACACATTGCTTGCTCAAGACGGAGTGGTTCTCTATGTGCCGCGCGGCGTTAAGCTCGACAAACCGCTACAGCTGGTCAACATCTTCAGCTCTCCTACGCCACTTATGGCTGTAAGGAGGTTGCTTATCGTGCTTGAAGATGGCGCAAAAGCGCAACTTTTGGTATGTGACCACACTCAAGACGGCGAGAATCAATATCTGTCGTCGCAGGTTATAGAGATATATGCGGGGCGCAACGCGTCGCTTGACTTTTACGATATAGAGGAATCTTCGGTGCGGACAAGCCGTTGCTCACAGCTGTATGCGCGTCAGGAAGACGGCTCCAATCTTACTGTAAACGGCACGACTTTAGCCTGCGGATCTACCCGAAACGACTATGAAATATCGCTCGAAGGGGCAAACGCCACCTCGTTTTTAGGGGGAATGGCCATAGCTTCCGGACAGCAGCACGTTGACAATAACTCATGCGTCATACACCGCACCCATGACTGTCAGAGCCGGCAATTGTTTAAATATATTCTTGACGACGAGGCTACGGGAGCTTTCGAGGGTGGAATAACCGTGTGTCCCGGAGCGGAGCGCACACAGGCTTATCAAAGCAACAAAAATATTCTTGCGTCAGGAGCGGCAAAAATGCACACTAAGCCACAGTTGCTTATCTACTGCGATGACGTTAAGTGCAGCCACGGAGCTACAACCGGCCAGCTCGACCAAAATGCGCTGTTTTATATGCGTCAGCGTGGCATACCGGACAAAATGGCGCGGACAATGCTTATGCAAGCCTTTATGGCCGACGTTATTGACACGGTCAACATCGAGGGTTTGGCCGAACGGCTCCGCCACCTTGTAGAGAAACGACTTCACGGGCAGGCATCATTCTGCTCAGACTGTGCACTATCAAAGTAATAAGACATGGACTTTGACGTAGAATATTACCGCCGTGACTTTCCGGCCCTGCAGCGCACTCTTTACGGCCGCCCGCTGACATATCTGGACAACACTGCCACTTCCCAGACTCCTAAATGCGTGGTGGAGGCTATCGAATCGATGTACTATAACTCGAAGGCCAACGTGCACCGCGGTGTACATACCCTCTCGCAGGAGATGACAAAGCTTCAGGAGAATGCCAGGGAACGTGTACGCGGATTTATCAACGCATCGTCGACCGAAGAGATCATATTCACCCGTGGTACCACTGAGAGCATCAATCTTGTGGCATCGTCAATGGGCGCAGGATTTAAGGAGGGTGCGGAAGTTATCGTGTCGGTTATGGAACATCACTCGAACATAGTTCCGTGGCAGTTACTGGGGCAACGCAAGGATATTCGACTGAGGGTTATACCGATGGATGAGCGTGGAGTTTTGGACCTTGAGGCCTACCGTGGGCTTTTTAATGAACATACGGCTATGGTGAGCGTGACACATGTCAGCAATGTGCTCGGCACGGTCAATCCTATTAAGGAGATCGTTGCAGAAGCCCATCGCCATGGAGTTCCGGTGCTTATCGACGGTGCTCAGGCCATAAGCCATCGCAAGGTCGACGTAAGGGATATCGACTGTGACTTCTATGCCTTTTCCGCTCACAAAATGTACGGTCCTACGGGTGTCGGTGTGTTGTACGGGCGAAAGTCATTGTTGGAGAAGATGCCCCCCTATCAAGGAGGGGGCGAAATGATCGGACACGTCTCGTTTGAGCATACCACATACGCCGACCTGCCGTTTAAATTTGAGGCGGGGACTCCGAACTTTGTCGGCATTGCGGCTCTGCATAAGGCTATCGACTACATGGAATCAGTTGGCATAGAGCGTATTGAATCGTATGAACAAAGTCTGCTGAAATATACATCCGAGCGGATGGCAAATGAATTTCCTTCGGTAAAAATTTATGGACAGGCACCTGAAAAAGATGCAATAATATCATTTATGCTCGGCAATGCCCATCCCTACGATGTCGGAATGCTTCTTGACAAGCAGGGAATAGCCGTACGCACGGGACACCATTGTGCCCAACCGTTGCTTGAAAGTTTGGGGCTTGAAGGGGTTGTCAGAGCGTCGTTTGCACTATATAACACACTCGAAGAAGCCGACCGATTCATAGCCGCCTTGCACCGCATAGAACCCATCCTGCTGTAGCTTCCGAATTCAGATAAATATTTTTCAAATATAAGCCGGAGACCGACGCGCTGCACGTCGATCTCCGGCTATTCATTTTGTGCATCTTTCAGATGCGGTGACGCAGTTATTATTCTACTGCTCCGCCCAACCAAGTTGAGTAGACGAGCTTCCACTCGGCCGGACCAACAACCTGATACTTAACGGTGTCGTTAGCATTCTGCACGGTAGCGCCGTTGTCGTAGGTCACATAGTCGATCTCATAGATAATCGGCTCAGTATAACCGTCAATAAGATTAGCGTCGGGATAGTTGGCCTTGAGCGACAGAGGCATTGTCTCATAGAGGAAGTGCTCCTTCATGAGTTGCTGAATCTCGTCGGTTGGAGTATCAGCCCACGGAGAATATCCTGCAGCAGTAGTTACCGAAATATTTACATTACAATAGTAATATGTAGTGCCGGAATAGAACTCGGAGTTGCCGTAGCTGTCAACATAGCCGGAACCCTTATTTTCACGAACCCAATCAACGATAGGCTTGTAGAACTGGGTTCCTATGTCGGAGTTACGAACAGCAGGGATTGAGATTACGACATTGGGGTCGAACATCCAAGATCCGTTCACTTTTGCAAACTGATCGACTTTAGTCTCGACTCCTTCATTAAGCACCCATTCTGAGCCATTGTAAACGTAGTTGCGACAGTTGGCATATCTATAGGTGGTCTGGTATGCAACATACTCTGACTGCCCGTCGGTAGCATACGGGAACTTCTGCTTCAAGAAGATGGGGAGCACCCGGAGAGCCTCGTCGTTTGACAGATAAGGTCCGGATCCGACGGTCTCGTTGTCAGTGGGGCTCATCATGTAAGCAGCGTCAGAAGCGGCCCATTTAGATCCGTCGAAGTAGTACAAGCCATTGTCCTCATACTTATCGATGGGGGTCGGAGCAGGCACGTAAGGCTCGTCGTCACCCATAGGAGCCCATGCAGTACCATTTACTTCAGTAACCACGAAGTTGAGGTAAGTAGGCTTTTTAGTAGAGCTGTTAATATTTGCAGAAAGGATATAACCCGTGATTGTAACAGTGGTGTTGTTTGTACAGAGAGCCTTCAGCTCATCAGTGGCCTGATAGAAGCTACCATTGTAGGTGGCGCCGTCGACAGAGAAGTTGATATAGCCTCCTACAGAGTAGAATGTACCGGTCACCGTAGCATATACGGCGTTAAGGCCGGCGGATTCGGCATTAGCCGTAGCAAAAGTCTCAGCATACGTGTCGAAGGATGCTCCGGTCAGAGTCTCGGGAGTAGGATAAGTGTAGACTTTCGACGACAGATTGTTTTCCTCAACGGGAGCAATCTGAAGTGCACCGTTATACTTGCTTCCGGAACCGGAAACCTGCATCTGATAGCCGATTTTATAGTTCTCCGGCTTAAAAGATGTGCCATAATAAATGAGTAGGCTACCGGTGTCGTCGGTCAGGATATAGCCCTGCTTGCAAAGAGCGGTGATATAACCGTTGACGGTATAGCTACCGGAAATGGTCACGTCCTTAATATCGGTCAGCACCACCGGCTCGAATTCGGGGTCGGTATCGGACTGATTGTAATTGGCAATCACGTATGTGCCCTCTTCCGCATCCGGGTAGGCCTCATCCAAAAATCCGGGGATATAGTTGGAAGCAATGGTCGACGGCGAGAAAGCGTCGGTATAAGCGGCTTCGCTACCCCACGCCGAGATATAATTGGCATTGGTCACAGTGTAAATCTTAGCATTGTAGATGGCCTGGCAAAGCTCCGGACGGCCTTCAGACACATTATAAGTCACACGGACGGTCGAACCATTGTTTTCGGCAAAATAAGGGAAGCTTGAGGAGGCGAAGAAAGCGGGCAGATATTTCTGCGCGGTGATTTTGTCGGTGAAGTAACCGTTAGTACCAACGGCGGAGAGTTCGCTCGACAGACCGTCGGCCTCGGCGAGAGCCACATTAGCGCTCAATCCGGCCAGAGTCTTATAGTCAGCTGCAGTAAGGGTATATTCGATGTTAGCGATGTTGGACGATACCGGCGGTTCTTCAAATCCGTCGAGATATTCGTTGTTCCAAGCATTCTCATCACATCCGGCCAAAACCACAATCGAACCGCATAAGAGCAGACCTTTGAAAATATTGTATTTCATAATTGTATGTATTCGCTGGTTAAATGATTAGAAATAAACTTTCATACGGATAGAATATGTGCGTCCGAAAGAGTAGAAGACGCTATATGCATTGCGCCAATTACCGGCTGCGTCGGTCGGAGTCTCGGCATCCATCACGTAGTTGTAGTTAAACAGGTTATAAACGTTTCCATAAAGAGTGGCCTTCACACCGCCGAGATTGAAACGATAGCTGGCGTTGAAGTCGAACTGTTGGCCCCAAGGAATTTTCCAAAGCGAGTCAATGTTGATACCCTTAGTTCCGAGCGAGCTACCGCTGATATAGAAGTCAGAGTAGTTGCGGGCGCTCATAGTCCAGTCGCCACCGATACGGAATCCCTTGAAGGGGATGAATGTCAGCGACAGCGAGCCGGTGGTCTGTGCAGAACCTCCGACCTTCACGCCTTTCTGGTTAAGAGTGGTCTTGAGGTGGTTTTCGGCACCGATACCGTCAGCAAGCGCACCAGTGGTAAGATTCTGGATAGGCTGACCCTGCTGGTTGTAGAAGTAACCAACGGCGTTACTGTCCCAAATCCAGTCGCCCCAAGAGAACATACCTTCAACGTTCAACCACTGGAGAGGAATCCAGTTAAAGTTCATTTCGATACCCATGTGGCGAGCGTCGACACCGGTCATGTTCATATAGTAGCTACCATCGGCTTGCGAGAAGTCGCCACGGCGAGAAAGACCGCTACGGTCCATCCACTTGGTGTAGTAAGCATTTACCGTAATGGCGAAAGGACGTGACTGATAGCCGTAACCAACTTCAAACGAATAAACTTTTTCATTAACTGCATCCTTATTCACAGCATTTGAGTTAGTGGCATTTAGGAATGCACCACCTGACATGAACGGAGCGCGGCTGATGTAGCCGAGGTTAGCAAAAACGTTGTTGTGGGAGTCGATGTTGTAGTTAGCACCACCCTTGATGGTTCCGCCGACGAAGCTAACCGTAGCAGAACGTTCGTGATCCTTGTCGTAGTAGAATTTGTCGCGACGCCAGTAGCTGGTATTGTTCAGCGCACCCGAAATAACGGTGTTGAGTTTGCCGTCGAGCAGAGTGTACTCAGCCTGACCATAGACACCTTCCTGAACTGTATAACCGAGGTAGTTACGATAAACGACATCACCGATACCGAGCTTCTCATATACCCAGTTAGGATCGGCAGCGGCCTTGTTAAGTTTGGGGTCAACGCCGATACGGTCGCTATAGTCCATATAGTATTCACCGTCGTAGAGGTCGTTGATCACGTTCTTGTGGTCGCCAATATAGTAGCGGAGGTCGATACCGCCGGTAAGGTTCAACCGGTTGCCGTTCTTCTGATTAATCTCTTTCTTATAAGAGGAAACGAGACCGATCCACTTGTGGGAGTTAACCGACTGCGACATGACGAGCTTAGAACCGTTAGTAGAGTTGGCATTTACCTCCTGAATGGCGGCATAGTCAAATGTGCCGTCGGGGCAACGGAACTTAGTCTGAAGCACGCCGTTAACGGCACCGCGCCAGTCGGCGTAAGTATAGCCGTCGAGACCGCTACCCTGACCGCTGTAACCACCGCCCGAAGCGAGCGACACGTAGACGGCCGACGACAGAGAAGAAGTCTCATCTATTTTCCAGATGTGGTTAAGTGAAATCTGGGGTTTATGATAGTAGTTGTATGAGGAGTTGCGCATTTGTCCATGACGGTCGTAACCGAAAGAGGGATTATAGCGATACATGGCATTTCCGGGACCCATATACTGCTTACCGTAAGTCTGCCAACCTTCTACGGTCAAGCCACCATAGTTGGAATTACGCTGGTAGTGGGTCTGAGGCGCACCGAAACCGGTCAAAGACAGCTGATGGCTCTCGTTGATTCGCTTAGAAACGTTTACGAAGTAATTATAGCTATTGAAGGGGGTACCCTGAATGTATCCGTCGCCCCACTTGCGGGAAGCGAGCACAGTCACAGCCCATCCGTTCTTCATCAGACCGGTCGACACCTTGAAACCGTAGTTATTCAGACCGTCGTTACCCATACCGTACCATACCGAACCGCCTTTTTCAACGTCGATGGTGCGAGTAGTGATGTTGATAGTACCTCCGACAGATGGCGTAGACACGATAGTGGCACCGAGACCGCGCTGGGTCTGGATGTTTGCGGCCACTTCACCGAGACCGGCCCAGTTTGACCAGTAAACACCACCCCACTCCATATCGTTGATGGGAATACCGTTGACCATAACAGCAACGTTAGGACTCTTGAATCCACGCATGTTAGTCTTGGCATCGCCGAAACCGCCACCGTCGCGCGTAGTCCACACACCGGGGGTTGTCTTTAGCACTTCAGGGAGTTCCTGATTACCAAGCTTGACATCTATGGTCTGGGCACCGATAGTAGATACGGCGACCGGGGTAAGACGAGTCTTTGCCGCTGACTGCTCAACGACAACGTCCTTAAGCATCTGAGCCTCAATATCCATGGGGATAGTGCCGAGATTAGAGGCGGCTTTTAGTTCGACCGGTTTGAAGCCGATATACACTATTTGTACCGATTTACCCTGCGGAACATCGAGCGTAAACCGACCGTCGATATCGGTAGCCGTAGCCACATTTGTTCCGGGAACCGAAACTGTAGCCCCGATGATAGGTTCACCCTGATCATCGACCACGACACCGGTACATTTAATGTCATCGGGAGCCGCGAACGCCGCAAAGCATGCAAGCCAGACCAGATTGGCCAAGAGAATAAGTCTCTTCATAACAATAATGATTTGATTGGAAAATAAATAATTGGTTTAATTAATATTAGTTAACAATTGGTTTCAGATTGAATTTATTTCTAAATTCCTTCTATCATACTGAGAGTTAGGAGATTCGCCCGCGTCACTCTACAATATTAATATTTCACAAAAGTAGTAAAATATATTGAATCACCAACAAAACAAAGCGTTAAAATGGGGGAATAGGTATACATTCTTTTGCCTAAGCATTAAACATCCTCAAAAATTTGCGTAGAAAATTATTAAACTGTATCTTTGTGGACTATATCCAACCAAGAGCCGTAAAAAACGATATACCCCATGAAGGTAAAGATACATAGAGAAGGCCTGAACATACTCATAATACTCTTACTGATATTGTTGGTAATCAACATTCCGGCATGGCTATTTATGCGGCCGATAGGCGTTCCGACCACCTTTACCGCCGTGTCTGCGGTCATTTATCTGTTGGTACTTAATTTCTTCCGTTCGCCACGACGGACATTCCGAGGCAACAGGGACAACGTCGTAGTAGCCTCGGCCGACGGCAAGGTAGTGGCTCTTGAAGAGACTTTTGAAGACGAATATCTGCATAGCCGGTGCATCCAGCTGTCAGTGTTCATGTCGGTGCTTAACGTACATGCCAATTGGTTTCCGGTAGACGGAGAGGTTGAGTATGTCCGCCATCATAAAGGACGCTATCTGTCGGCTTATCTGCCCAAATCAAGCACCGAAAACGAACGGTCGACAGTGGTCATCAAAGCGCGCAACGGGCAGACGGTATTGATGCGTCAAGTGGCCGGAGCTCTTGCCCGCCGCATCGTCACTTACGCAAGCCCCGGCGAGGAAGCGTCGATCGAAGAGCACATGGGGTTCATCAAATTCGGTTCGAGAGTAGATCTATACCTTCCGCTTGGCACGGAAATCCTGGTCAAGCTTGGCGATCACACCACGGGTGGAGTCACGGAAGTTGGGCGCTTAAAAGACTGATAAAAAGAGACCGACCATGCTTAGAAGAATCATATCCTGCATTCCGAACACAATCACGTGCCTTAGCCTGTTTTTCGGTTGCATAGCCACGGTGATGACCTTTCACTTTTATGACCAGATTGGCAGCCTTTATGCCTATCAGTGGGCGTGGATATGCATAGGAATAGCCGCGCTGTGCGACTTTTGCGACGGAGCTTCCGCACGGCTTCTGCACGCGTATTCTAATTTAGGAAAAGAACTTGACTCGCTGAGCGACTTGGTCAGCTTCGGAGTGGCACCAGGAATGCTCGTTTTCAACTATATGTCGCAACAACCCGAGACACCGCTTTGGATGGCTTTTGTGGCATTTTTTATTCCAATCATGGGCGAACTTAGGCTTGCCCGTTTCAACATCGACGACCGCCAGAGCACATCTTTCCTTGGAATGCCGATTCCGGCCAATGCGATATTTTGGATCGGCTATGTGGCATGTATGCTTAAGTACGGCTATATCGGCGCGTGGCCAATGGTGGCCATTATCCTCGGCATGTCACTTACCATGGTAATGGACAGCCTTAAAATGTTCTCACTAAAATTCAAGAATTTTAAACTAAGGGAGAACCTCCGGCGTTACATTATTCTGATAGCGGCCATCGGCTTCGTAATCGCCGACGGAACGGCAGGATTCGCCTGGACCATACTGTTCTACATGATTCTGTCGATTATTCCCACGTCGAAAAACGTTGCCTGACAGCCATTCCGGCTCTACGATGCAGACACCGGGTAACATTATCATTTTTCAATAAAGAAGTATGTTTAAAATAGTCATAATCTTACTGTTTGCATTTCTTATCTGGCCAATAGTAAAGTTAATTTACTACCTGTTCAGTGCCCACAGATACGTGCGAAAGCAGCAGGAGGCGTTTCGTGATGCGTACTCGCGGGCGTATGGCGAGCAATCGGGCGGTCGCCGATACGGCACCGGGCCGACACCATCGCGACAGCGAAAAAAGGTGTTTTCAAAGAGCGACGGCGAATATGTCGACTTTGAGGAAATCTCATGCGATGTGGCCGACCGTTATGCTTCGGCCACCGACGGAGCAACTTACATACGAGAGGATCAAATCAGCGATGCTGAATGGACTGAGATAAAATAGCGCGTTTACTATGGGTTACTACACAAAGGAACTTTTTGACTTTCTCAGAGAGCTGTCGGCCAACAACAATCGCCCCTGGTTTCAAGCAAACAAAGCCAGGTTTGACCATCTGCGCGGACTTTGGCTTGAAGACCTGCAGAAGATGCTTGACAGCATGAGCGAATGGGAGCCGGGAATACGAGGCATGACGGCCAAGGAATCGGCCTATCGCATTTACCGCGATATCAGGTTTTCGCTTGACAAGACACCCTATAAGGTCTACTTTTCGGCATCAATGTCGCCCACAGGCCACAGGATGGAACATTACGGAGGCTATTATCTGCAAATGGACATACGCCCCGGCGAGACAGGATTCTACGGAGGCATCTGGCAACCGGATTCCGATTCGCTAAAAAAGTTGCGTAACGCCATTGTAGATAACATCGAAGAGTTTGAAGAGATTATACATCAGCCCGAACTGGAATCGTTGTATCCGGGATGGGTGGGAGAAAGACTTAAAAGCGCGCCTAAGGGTTGGCCAAAGGATCATCCGCAGATTGAATTTCTAAGGCTTAAAGATTATGGGAAGTTCCATACATGCGATGAAAGCTTTTTCTATTCTCCCGACTGGCCAGAACGGTCATTGGAGATTATGAGCGTGCTGAAGCCGCTCATCGACTTTCTGAACTATTCACTTGACGAAGACACCTCGTATTGAGGATAATCTATTTATTTTCACCTAACAAACAAACATTTATGGATGCTTTAAAAAAGTATTTGGCAGAGGGTATCGGAACCATGTTTCTGGTATTGCTTGCGTGTGGAAGTGCGGTCTTTGCAGGGCCGTCTATCGGAGGTTACGGAGTTGGTATCTGCTTCGGTCTTGTGCTGATATGTCTATGCTACTGTATTGGAAACATTTCCGGATGCCATGTTAATCCGGCCGTTTCTTTCGGAGTATGGCTTAGCGGAAGAATGTCGTTCAGGGACATGCTCGGATACTGGGTGTTCCAATTTATCGGCGCTCTTATCGGCGCAGGCTTCCTTTACTGGGCAGTAAACATGAATCCCGAATTTAACTTCGGAGGCGTTACAGGCGACAATAACCTCGCCACTAATGTTCTCCAACCCGGGGCTACAGCCGGCATGGCTTTGTTCGTAGAAATCCTGCTCACATTCTTCTTCGTGTTTATCATTCTCGGAGCCACTGACGCGAAACTCGGATGGGGCAAGTTTGCCGGACTGGCCATCGGTGTCGGACTCGGACTCGTAAACATCGTAGGCATTCCCGTCGACAACTGCTCTGTAAATCCAGCCCGTAGCTTCGGACCGGCCGTCTTCTCTCCCGGAGCGTTTTCCGACTTCTGGATTATGGTAGTAGGCCCGTTGGTAGGCGCAGCGATAGCCGTAGCCGCATGGAAGGCCGTTGCACCTTATATTGCCGACAAGAAGTGAACTTAGCCAAACAAACTAATAAAGGCCGCGGCGATTGCTCCCGCGGCCTTTATTATACAACAAATATAACAAACAATACTAAAGCCTAAATTAAAGCTTGAACTTAAATCCAACCTGAAGCAGCCCCTGAGCGCCGAAACCAAGTTCGCCAAACAAAGCTACTGAACGAGAAATGCCGACTTGAGCGCCTACAGGAGTAAATTGATAAGCGAAATAAGACGAGTTCTTACTTTCATCGCTATAAGTCTGGTGCGAGATTATCGCGCCGAGTCCAACCTTACCATAAAGTGTCACGATAGAATTCCGCCAATAGTTATAACGTCCGTTAAGCATAATGGCATGATAATAGAACTTGTTGTCAGACAGATGCTTGCGCGATGTACTTGAAAATGTGTAAGAAGGTCCGATCCAAAAGTTAGGGGCTACATTGAAATTAGCACCGAGGTTTATGGCACCCCAAGCATTGTTGACATCACCACCGCCATCATGGCAGTCAGTAGCATCCATTTGTGTATAACCGCCGTAGCTTACAAACAACTCTGTCTTTTGTGCCTGAGCCATGGTGACGATTCCAAACATCGCACAGATGGCAAGCAAAAACTTCTTCATAACGTTTATTTTTGATTTTAATAATTAAAGTGCGAATCTTTAGCCCGAAATAAATGCCCGAGCCACAAATTATACAACACAATCTGTTAAATATTGTTCGGAAGTCTTAGGGGCTGTCAATAATGTTAACACTTATTAAGTCCGAAGACAATTGACGTAATCTATGCAGGAAATGAGATAAAGAACCGAGTGAGAGAGTCGACTGGCGAGGTTGAAAGCGAGAAACGGCAACCGTGCTTTGTCAGAACGTCGCTGATGAAGATTAGTCCAAGTCCCTGACCCTGTGGCTTGGAGGAATAGAACGGTGTGAAAAGTTTTTTACGCGCTTCTTCAGAAATACCTGGACCGTTGTCAATTACAGTCAAAGTTACGGGACTGTCGGTCGTTACAATCTCTATCAGTCCACCTTCACCGGTACTTTCAGCTGAGTTTTTAAGTATATTAAGAAGCGCTTGCTCAAACAGAACAGAATCAATCATCACCGGAGTCCAGCCTTCGCACAGATTTAACTTCAAAGTCACACCGTAGCGGTTGCAGATGCTTTCAAAAAATCCACTGCAGGCCCTTACCCTCGAGTTGAGGCTATCGGCCACCAGATTTGCCTCGGGAATTTTTACAACGTCGGCAAATGCAGTGATGAACCGACTCATGGCCACACAACGTTCCTGGCATACGCGAAGCACCTGTGCCACGTCGAGCAAATCCTCATCACCCGTTTCTTCGATTATGCTTGAGGCCGTGTCGAGCGTGGAGTTAACTCCCGCAATTGAATTGTTGACTTCATGTGCAATCATGCGCACCACCTTCTCGTAAGCCTTTTTCTCCGCTTTTACCACTTCGTCGGTCATGCGCTCAATCAGCACAAACGGATGTGCATAGCCACTGTCCATGAACGAAAGGCGCGAACAACGGTAAATCATCGAGTCGCTAAGACGAAGCGTCTGGACGGCGTTTTGGTCAATTTTGCTTATTGCCACGGATAATGTCGAATCAATCTCGTCAAGTCTACGCCCCACAACCATTCTTTCATCGGCACAATCAAGAAAAGCTATCGCCGATGGATTTGCCATAGATATACGTCCGTCAGTATCCAATATAAGAATGCCCATCGGCGATACAGAAATGACCAAATCGAAGAAATGATTCTGTTCGCGCAGGCGCAAACGTTCAGTCTTCATCTGGCTCATCATGGTGTTGAACATTTCCACTATCTCGTCGGCCTCGACAGAATTGACTTTTGACAGTCGGCTGCTGAAATCCTGAGCCCGCAATAAGTCGACCCCATTAGACAGAGCATGTATAGGACGCACAGTTTTATAGTAGAACATCCCCAAAAGAAACAGAATAAATGCCGTGGCTATCCCAATAGCGCATCTTTCGGCCGGAGGCTTTAGCCAATGCGGAGACCATAGTCCGCAGGCTACAATCGCCACCCCAACCACAAGAATGACTATCAAAGAGAATAACCAGGACAGTCTCATACTTTAATCCCGTATTTATCCATTCGTCTGTAAAGCGACTGCCTTGTTATGCCGAGCATGGCCGCGGCCTGCGACATATTGCCTTTACACTTCTCCAATGCATTTTCTATAGAACGTCTCTCCGCGCCCTCTAAGGTTAAGCCGTCGACATTTACCATGCCGCTGTTGCCGAACGACTGCTTATACTGTTCTTCAAAAAGCGACGCAGTAAAGGGGCCATCGCTACCGACTAAAAGCGTGCGCTCCACAAGATTCTTTAATTCGCGTATATTTCCGGGGTATGGAAGGCGTCGCAGAAACTCCATGGCATCGGATGTTATTTCGGGCATCGGCCTTCGAGAAGCCACCGACATCTCTCTTGCAAAATGGCGCACAAGTAGCGGAATATCGCTCTGACGTTCCCGAAGAGGAGGGAGCTGCACAGTGATGAGGTTTATTCTGTAGAACAAGTCCTCGCGGAAAGTTTTATCGGCTACCATTGCCAGAAGGTCAGCATTAGTTGCGCACACCACTCTGACATCGACTTTCCGTGGACGGCTGTCGCCAAGGGGCTCAAATGTATGCTCCTGAAGCACACGTAACATTTTTACTTGACAGCTCATGTCGAGGTCGCCAATCTCATCAAGGAATATAGTGCCAGAATTTGCAAGTTCAAAGCGGCCCTTACGGTCGGCCACGGCACCGGTAAACGCTCCCTTTTTATGTCCGAACATTTCACTTTCAAACAAAGTCTGCGATATACCGCCGAGATTGACCTTCACAAATGGCTTTCCGGCACGGTGGCTGTTGACATGCAATGCCTCTGCAATCAGCTCCTTGCCGGTTCCGTTCTCCCCCGTAATCAGAACGGAGGCATCGGTATGTGCCACCCTTTTTATTGTGTCAAGCACCTTCATCAACCCCGGACTATTGCCAATTATACGGCTACGGTCGAACGTTGTATCCTGCGAATCATTGACTGCATTCTTGTCAGACGACAGTTCAATGGCCGTGGCAATCCGCTGCATCAGCAGATTATTGTCCCAAGGCTTTGTAATAAAGTCGAATGCCCCGGCACGTATTCCTTCGACAGCGAGCGGAATGCTACCCCACGCCGTCATAAGAATAATGGGCACATTCGGACGGAATAGCTTAACCTGACGCAACAGAATCAGCCCTTCGTCGCCGGAGGTCGAAAAAGAGAAATTCATGTCCATCAATATGAGCTTCGGCTCAACGGCACGAACGATCTCCATGGCTTGTGCCTGATTGTAGGCCACTTCCACTTCATAGTCCATGCGTTTAAGCAGAAGCTTAAGGGACAAGCATACTGATTTGTCATCGTCAATAACTAATATCATAGCAACAAAGTTAGCAATTTTTATTCTTATCGCTTCACAATTCGTTCAATATCGGCATCGATTGAACGTAGACCGGCAAAGTCCCATAATGTCAGACTGCGAAGCTGATAATAATAGTACCAATATAGATATAATTCGTTGATAAACGATTTTCGCGATTCATCCTTGCTCACTTGTGAATCATTTAAGTCAAGAGTAGAGATTTTACCTATCATAAAAGTCTCTACATTAGTGTTATATCGGCTTTGGGCAATAGTGTCGGCGAGTGAGGCAATATTGACTTGTTGCTGCTGATTGTTGAACCGCTCCACCAAAATGAATATGTTATGGTTAAAGTCCATGGTTTCCTTTCGGATACGGCTCTCTACGACCTCTCTGTTGCTCTCGGCCACCTTCACGCTTCCACGCCGGCGCCCCCAGTCGAGAATCGGAATCGAGAATCCCACTTGCACAATCTGATTGTCTTTAAGCCTGTCATAAGCCCCTTTAAAGCGGTCAGCAGTCCCGGTGTAACCAATTTGCGCGAACAGATTAATCTGACGCAAATTGCCCTTTGCCCGAGCCACCGAATAGTCGGCTTCCAACTGCCGACGACGTATATTTTTGGCAAAGGCGTTATTTGCCAATGCCTTATTAAGCACATCGTCATAGCTAATCAGCACGTCGGGTACATCGCCCGGCACTATTGGCGCGAGATCGACCTCTTCATCGATTCCGATAAATGAGCGTAGCTGAAACATATTGCTCTTCAGCGAGCTTTCGCAGTCAGTCAGTTCAGACTGCGCATTGAGTTTGTTTAGTTCAAGCTGGAGTAGATCATTTTCGCTAATTTGCCCCATTTTGCGCTTCGCCACCGCCACTTCATATAGCTTTTGCGCGTTGTCCATGTTCTGTCGGGCAATGTTTAGACTCTCTTTAGCCATCAACAGATTAAAGAAATAATTTATTGTGGTCATTGCCACCTCCTCAGTTTCGCTGATGAAATTAGCCTTTGCCTCTTCATAGCGCACCGGTTCAATCCGGCGGTCCCATTTAACCGTATTCACTCCGAAAATGGGCTGATTAAGCGTTAATGCCAAAGGCACCGACATAAACCGCTTATATTTGTCGCCCTCAAGCATCTGCAGATAGTCGAGAGATGTGTTGAGCGAGAGCGTACCACCGGTAAGCCAAATATTTTGGTCGATAGACATTTCACCGGACATTTCGACCACATTATTACGTACAAAAGTATAGGAGCCGTCGTCAAGCTGATATGCGCTATAGCTCTTGCGATAGTTGGGCACGGTGGCGTTGAAATTAATTTCCGGAAGCAGTTCGGCACGATAAGTGCGGTATTGCCAATAAGCCGATTTAAGCTCGTTTAGAGCCACCGCGGCATCGACACTTTGCGCTCGGGCAAGATTTATGGCCTCATCAAGTGTAATCTGACGCACCGGCATGATAGTCTCCACACCGTCTTGCGCCCGAAGGCGCTGGACGGCGGAAAACATAATCAACAATATAAAGACTATAATCTTCTTCATAATTAAAGTGTGTATGGTTAGCATACGATTATTCGTCGTGCAGAGCCTGTGCCGGCTCTGTTTTCATCGCCCGGTTTGCCGGCAACGAAATGCCGACCACTATCATAATCAGAATAATAATATATGACATTGCCGCGCAAGCCAACAACCGTCCCCACTGGAAAAATTCACCATTAAGCCATGAATTAAGACCCGACTTGGCAATCCAAAAGTCTAAGGCAATTGCCGGAATGGTCACTAACGACAATATCAGGATACCCTCTGTTATAAACCTTTGGAATATAGTCCGACGAGTGGCACCCGAAACTTTCCGAACAGCTATCTCCTTGACTCTCTGTTGAGTGCGGAACCAGAACGTGCCTAAAAGCCCTAAAAAGACGTTCAGCATCAAAAATCCCATGCCTGTGAGATAATTGCGAATCGTAATAGTGGACGACCGCTGGAAGTTATCGCGCAGATCGGACAACGATTTAACATCGCGGATATAAAAGTTGCCTACACGCAGATCTTTATCGGCATCTTTCATAAGAGTCTCGGCAAAATTATTGTCCATATTGTCCTTGACACGAACTGAAAGCTCGTTGGCATAATCCAAATCATTCATCAGCATCACCACCGTCCGCGTAGAGTTCCACTCTTCCCAGTCCTGATAGCGAATCTTCTCAATAACGGCACCGATTCTATAAGGAGTCACAGTGTCGCCGTCAAGATATGCCTCATGGCCGACATATTCAATCATTTTATCCTTTCCATAGTGATCCATTACCGATCTTGAGGGAAGAACTTCATCACGCGCAAGCATTTCGGCCAGTTCTTCAGGAGTCTCACCGTTAACACCACGGTAGCGATATACTCTGAGATAATCGGGAGTCACCAACCGGCGAATAAGATAACCACTTGAATATAGCGTGTCGACCTGCATACCGATGCCCGAATTGGAGCCGGTATATGGACGGGAATTGTTGGAGTAAGCGGCCGCTTCTATTTCCGGACGCCGGCTAAGCCTTTCAAGAAGCGCCCTCTTGTCAGCCTGCGCCACTTCCCAAGTGTTATACGGTACATAATCGGGACTCTGCGAAGTCAACTCTGCGAAGTCAAGCAGATAGCAATGGTCAATTTCGAATCCGCGCTCGTCATAGTAATTGGCTAATCTGACGTATATATAATCGCAGATATACCACATCACAACGCTTACTATAAGAAGTTCGACGGCAAGCCAGAGATTTGACCGCCATTCGTTGCGCATTTGTGTTATTAATTTTCTGTCCATGAGTTGTTAGAACTTGCTTTGATACAAATGTTAATGTTGACGGCCCGAAATAGCGTTTACTACCGATGTGCATGACGCTCTCCATGCCGGGATTCCCGTACTGAGCAGATTTAAGATGAAGCAGAACAGCAATGCCCACAGGAATGTAGACCACTGTAAGAGCATCGACACGTCGGCTTTAGGCGGACTGAATGTGGAGCTAAACGGTTGGGCAAACAGCATAGAGTCAGCCAAATACGCAAACGCAACACTCAAAAGCAACCCAATCATTCCGGCAATCAAAGTGACAGACATATTTTCCAGAATTATCTGTCGGACTATTGCGACACGCGTACTCCCGAATGCTCGACGCACGCCAATCTCAGACACTCGTTGCCTAAGGCGACTTTCCGTCATACTGCTCAGATTTACCGCAGGCACTATCAGCAAAATCAGATATACGACAAAGTTGCGCCGGCGGTTTCCTGCCACATCTGGCTCATTGTTGGCAGAAAACGCTATGGAATTAGCCTCCTGGTCATACGGACGGTTACGGCTGAAAAAGCTCCAATTGGTGGGTTCTAACTCTTTGTTATAGTTTTCGAGTTTACGCATACATTGCTCACGAACCTCGTCAAGCGACACACCCTCCTTCACAAGTATGGTAGCCGACAGGCTGCCCATTATTCCGGAATTCCACGTGTCGGAAAAAGTATTTTCGGAAGTATAGGGAATCCAGACTTGCGCATAACTGCATGATGCGAGCGTCGATACATCCTTGACCACGCCCACGACAGTATAAGGAGCATAATTGAATTGTATCTCACGACCTACCACGTCGGTTGAACCGAACACCTTCCGAGCTACGCTCTCAGTCAACACCAACTGCGGCAACCCCGACTCGAATGAAGCCTCGTCGTAGGGCTTCCCCTCTATAAATGTAAAGTCAAAGACACGCCAAAAGTCGGCATCAGTTCCTAAATAATCGACTTTTACCGGCGTATTTCCTTTTTCGTTGACATTTCCGGCGTTGACATTGCATCCGTATGCCGTTACAGCCTCGGCACCCTCAACTCCTTTGAAAAGAGCATCGATACTGCGGCGTGAATATGGGCCGTTGCTTCCATAATAATTGTCGTTGTTGTATGATATTGACCCATACTTTGCATGAAGAAACCGACCACGGTGGCTTTCCGGCGCAAACGGTGCAACGGGAACCTGATTGAGCATAACCACCACCATTATCAAGAATATGGCCAATGCTGTCCCAATGACCGATATTACTGAAAGAACCGGCTGCTGGCGCATGGCGCCCCATGCCTGTTTTATAATATTCATTTTAAAACAAATTAAGTTTACATCACTTGCCTACCATCGAAGAATCGGATTATACGGTCAGTCTGCTTGGCTTGATCTTCGTTGTGCGTAACCATTACAATAGTTCGATTGTCCTCCTTATTGAGGCGGTGCAGCAACTCCATTACTTCGGCACCCATCTTCGAGTCAAGATTTCCCGTAGGTTCGTCGGCAAGGATAATTTCAGGATTACCGATTATGGCTCTCGCAATGGCAACACGCTGGCACTGTCCGCCCGACAACTGAGTGGGCATGTGGCGCATACGGTGGTTCAGACCCACACGGTCAAGCACCTCTTTTGCAAGACGAGTGCGCTCAGACGCGCGCATCGAGCGGTACAACAAGGGAAGCTCGACATTGTCTATCACGTTAAGTGAATTTATCAGATGGAAGCTCTGGAACACGAAGCCGAGCTCCTTGTTGCGGAAAGCCGACAGCTTTTTGTCGCTCATACGTCCTATTACAGTGCCGTCAATCTCTATTTCACCGGAAGTCGGGCTGTCGAGCAACCCTATGATGTTTAGCAGGGTCGATTTTCCACAACCTGACGGCCCCATCACGCTGACAAACTCGCCTTTGTTGACCGTAATGTTGACATTTTCAAGTGCGAGGGTTTCAATCTCGTTCGTGCGGTAAATCTTATTGATTCCCGTTAGTCTGATCATCTGTTCCATTGTCTTTATATTATTGATTTTCTTGATTGACTGTTTATTCGTCGCGCAAAGCGTCGACAGGGTTCACGTGGCTTATGCGCCAGGCAGGTATGCAGATTCCGGCGAGTACGGCCACAAGTACAAGCGCGTATACGATCAGCGACACTATAGCGAAATGTTCGCCGAACGAAGCTATCCAGGGTACGTCCATGCGCATTTCCACATTCAAATTTCCGGTGCCGCCGGCCAGTCCGACAGACTCAGCCACTTTCAAATATATCAGGCACCCTATGGCCCAGGCCACCGTGGTAAGCACAGCACCCTCGGCAAGAAGCATTCGCCGTATGCGGCCGGGAGTGGAACCAAACGACAGCATTATGCCGGCCTCTTCCGAACGCTTGCGGGTTTGGAGCATAAATATACCGGCCATCCCCAATAAGAGATTGACCAGGAAGAATACAGCCAGCACCAAACGCAGGCGCATAGAGTTGGTATGTCCGATCTTATATAGATATTCGTCACTTATATCCTGCATAGTCCGGAACTTGTAGGCGTAGATATTGGCTGAACCTTTGAAGTCGCGCATCACCGTGTCGCGGTATTTATTGATAAATTCACGGCCGGAAACGCCCTCCTTAAGGCGTATCAGCATTACCGGCTCATCATCATACTGGGGCCATTTGTCGGGATAATAGTACACCATCGCGTCGCTCTCGTTGCTACGCGTGCGGACATCGGTCACCACACCTACGACTTTGTATGCCTCTTCCTCGTCAAAATCCGGGCCATCCTCGCCAATGTAATGCCCTACGGGATCCTTGTCGCCGAACAGCACCCGGGCGGCCGATTCCGACAGGACGAGTTCGCCCTGAGCGTATGTTCGCGTAACTAACTCTTCGGTAGAAGGTGAACGGCCTACCGACTTGATGCCAATGGCTTCAAACATGTTCCAACCCGGCTTGAAAGGATATGAGAACAAATGATAATAGTTGACCGTATCCGGCGACATTGTGGTACACGAGAAACTTGTCGACTCCAGCAAAAATGGCCCGGGAACGCGAACGGCCATCTCTACCTCCGGAAAGTCCGCGACTATAGAGGCGTAGCGCCGCATGGCGGCATCGCGCACCGAATCGTTCTCCTCGTCCGCATTGATATTTACATGACCGAACTCCACTACCACCAAACGGTCGGTATCGTAGCCGAGGGGCATATTGCGAACATATAGGCTCACGACTACAGTGTCCAGAGCGGCCCATGCCACCACGGTTATTATGATCAGCTCGACCAACAGCGCGACATTGCGTCGTCGGCGCGCCCACAGATTTTTTAGAATTATCTTAAACATGGCCTATTTTCTTGGATTTTAACGTTTTTCATAAAGAGAGCTTACTATAGGCTTGCGCATGTAGAGCCATGCAGGCACTATGGCGGAAAGCAGATTGACTGTCAGGCACAGAAGAAACATGATCACGAACAGCACCGGAGCAAAAAACATGTCGGAGTTGACAGCCACATCTGCCCAATCAGGCACCCCCGTAGGCCTCATGTCAAAAATAGAGAATATCCACCGCCGGCATCCTGCCACAAGAATCCAAGCGCCGATCATGCCAAGAACCGCACCGCAAAGCGTCAGAAACAGATTCTCGATTATCACCTGGCGCATCAGCCACGAACGAGGTGCGCCGTAGGTCTTGCGGATGCCGAGTTCCGACAGGCGTGTGTCCATCCGGCCACCTATCAGACCGCTGAGGTTGATGGCCGGAACTATCAGAAGCACCATGATTATGACCACATAGAGCCACACAATCTTGTTCAACGCGTCGCTATTGCCGTCGTCACCATCCACCAGCACGTTCTGCCAATGACGTATTGGTTGCTGACGGAAGTCAATAGTCCATTTTTTGCCGTCAATATCGGCAAGTACAGAGCTGTTCATCCGTGCTTCCAGGTCTTTTACCTCATTTGCCAAGGCTTCGGCGGCAGAGTCATCAGCCACCTTGATTACCACGTATCCGGCACCAAGGAATGCCTGTATTCCGTTGTGGCCGAACTCCTTGCCCATAGGACGGTAAAGCTGCGCGTAGCTCTGTGAGGTCAATATGCTTGGAGCTTTCACCACTCCCACCACCGTGTAGTCATACCGGTCGACAGTAACAGCCTTGCCAATCGCCTCGTCAATACCACCGAAAAGGCGGTCGGCCATCACGTCGGTGATAATGGCCTTGTCGGGAATCACGGCCATGTCATCTTCAGGAGCGAAAGGACCACCGGCCAAAAAGTCGAAATCATACACCTTGAAAAAGTCGCCCCGTACAAATTTAACACTTATTTCGAAATCACCGCTTCCGTCGGACGGCTGCACGAAGTTGCTGCTACCATCCATAATCATCGCAGTGTATTCGGCGTTTTCAAATTTTGAGATATAATCGTCGTAGAGCATCTGCCCTATGGAGTTTATCATGGACATATTGTCAGATTTGACCATCACACGTTTTATGTAATACGTGTCCGGTCTGTCATACTCCGGGTACACCGGAGCCATCTTGACATACAGCACAATGGCTATAACCATGGTGAAGAGCATGGCCAGAGTTACTCCCGTGATGTACAGAACCGTATATGTGACATTGGTCCGAGCCTGATGCCAAGCCTGTTTGAAATATTGTGATAACATGTCGGTCTATTTTAATTTAAGCGTATTGCGGTCGCGATATTGCTTCATGTCGCTTGTGACCACACGGTCGCCTGGCTGTAGACCCGAGCGCACCTCTACATAGTCAAAATTACTGTCACCGAGACGCACGCGACGTCGGGTCAGCTCGTCGTCGCCAGTCAGCACAAACAATTCGTAATCACCAGGGCCGGTGTAATATGAGCCGTTGGCTATTCTGACGACATCCTCAATGACATCATGCATCACATAGACATCGGTCTTAAGCCCTGAGCGCAGACGACGATGATGGTCGTCTGCCAAAGTGACGGAGAAGGCTATAACCCCGTTTTTTGACAAAGGAGTGACATTTGATATAGTCCCGTCGAGCCGTTCTTTACCGATTCGTACTACGGCACGTCCGCCGACGGATATTCGGTCGCCGTAAGCATCGGCAATCTCACCGTCGACTTTAAAGTGGCTGAGATCGGAAATAGTGGCTATCTGCTCGCCGGCATTGATTTTTTGGCCAATTTGGTTATTAATATATGTGAGAGTCGCTTTGCGGGGCGATAGAATCTTGGCATCCTGAAGGGTTCGACGTTTTTCACTTAAATTTTTATCAAAGACGCTTATCTCAAGCTCTTTTACTTTCATTGAGGCATCTCTCACTTGTCGCTCGTTTTCGAGTTGCTGTCTGAGCTGTTCAAGTTCAAGCTTGCCTGTGCGGTAAGCCAGCTCGGCTTGACGCACACGGTCGCCGGTGCCTGAGCCGAGACTGTCAAGATAGCGTTCGTTGTCGACTTCAACTTCGAGTCTGTTAACCGACATGGCCTTAACTTCAATGCGCATAGCCAAGTCGCTAAGAAAAGTCTCGTTATTTATGCGTTGCTGTTCAAATTCATAATGCTTCATTCGCATTTGATCTTCCAGCCCGGAAAGTTCGGTCTCAGCACTCTGCAGATCAAGAAGCAGAAGCGGTGTACCAACATCAACACTGTCGCCGGCCTTACAGTAGACCTCTACAATACGTGTACTAATGGGAGAGTTAATAACCTCCTCAAACGCAGGAACGACCTTACCCGAGGCGTTAACACTCGCCTCAATCAACCCACGGTCGACCGTGGATATAATCACGTCTTTTCTGTTGACACTGCTCCTTAAGAGTGAAGTCACGACCATAAGCAAGCAAATTGCTCCGACCACGGCACTCCCGAATATGATCCACTTTTTTCGTTGCGCTTTTAGACGCTCTTCTTTGGGAATTTCTCTGTCCATTATGTATTGCTAAAATTTTTCAGTTTACACCAAAAAATAAAGCAATTCGCGTGCCAAAAACCCAACCATCTGACTATAAGCACATTAAATCTGGG
This sequence comes from uncultured Muribaculum sp., assembly GCA_964543345.1. Taxonomy (GTDB): domain Bacteria; phylum Bacteroidota; class Bacteroidia; order Bacteroidales; family Muribaculaceae; genus Muribaculum. The sequence goes on from CAZIXM010000021.1 coordinate 31,083, forward strand.
GGGGGGTGTACGAAAATGGACAATTTCGCTGAAGTCGGACACAAAATGCGGACATTTCAACACTCCGTCATTCTGCAACGGTGAATGCTCCACGGAATAGCATTATCGAAAATAGCAGATTGACGCATAGAAATATAGTGTCTAAACCGGCAATGTTTTCTTCACTCAGATAGTTGAAATTGTTATCCGAAGTAACGACTAAGAGCGATACTATAAGTACGGCCGTCCATGGAAGGATTCGACGCAACACGCTTAATTTGACAAATGACGCCTTAGCACCGATTATGTTTACAAATTCAGAAGATTTCTCTTTAAAATTTCCGGCGAAAAGCTTAATAAGAAACAACAGCGTCAGACCATATACTATCGCGAAATAATAACGGCTTACCTCTTGAGGTATAACCTGTGCCACAGACTGTACAAGACTCAATATAAATAGTCCCATAAGGCACCAAATCCATATTAAAATTTTGTGTGTCAGCATAGTTCTTCATATTTTAGTATAACCTCGTGCGGCATTTTCCGCACCTTTGAAATTTATACACTTCATCTTGCATTTTAGTTCGCCACTACTAACATATTTAAACTATAACATATAATTTAAGTAAATAATTATTGTCACAATCATTATTACAAATTCATTCTATCACCCATGAATTAGGTATTCACTCTCGGCAAAAGAAAAAAATAAGAGCCGTGTCTCACGACGCAGCTCTTTTTAACATGTTGTAAAGTGTATACAGGGATGTGATTATGCTTAAGAAATCATTTAAACATTTATCGACATTTATCGGGACAAATGTATAACATTTTTTTTATAAATGCAACACTTAATTGGCAAAATTGCCAAAAACAAGGAGTTTTTACCCAATTTAAGGTGCATTTCGTGGGGGATAAATCAAAAATTACAACATGATATGATACTTTTTCGATTCGGTTTGTTATATCCTTGTATAACTTAGTTTGAGATTGTATATGAAAAAGATTATTCTGACAGTAGCCGTATTTGCGGCTCTGGTAATGAGTTCTTGCGGCGGCGTACGCACTGCCAAAGATGAAGGTGCCGAACTTTCGGCAAAAATCGAAAACTGTACTGACCCTGACAGTATTCAGATCTATGTAAAGCAGGCTCAGGACTATGCTTCAAAGCTTCTTGCAGAGGGCAAGACCAAAGAGGCACAAGAATATCTCGACAAGGTAACTCCGGCAATTGAGAAAAAAGACCCATCGGTTAAGGAAGCTTTTAGTAACCTTATAACTGCGGCCTCAGATAAAGCCACCGACATTAAGGAATCGGTTGACAGCACTGCCGGTGCAGTGGTCGATAAAGCCTCTGACGCGGTTGGAAATGCCAAAGATGCCGTAGTGGACAAAGCTAATGACGCCAAAGACGCGGTAGTCGATAAGGCTAAGGATGTCAAGGATGCGGGAGCTAAAGTGGTCGACGAGGCCAAATCTAAGACTGCCGATCTCCTACAGAAAGGCGCAGATAAAATCAACGGCAAATAAATCAGACATAAACGTAGATAGATAAAAACCTGCGCGAAAGAAACTCCAAGACATGGGGGTGCCAAAACAGATTTGACACCCCCATGTTAGTATAGGTCATAGTTTTATTTTTTGCGCACTTTTGTCGATTGTCCGTTCTCAGTCAAGATATAAATTCCCGACGGAAGTTTCTCCATATCGGAATATCTTCCGACTTTATATCCCTTAATATCGAATACTTCGGCACTCGGAGAAAACTCAATCCGATCAACCGTCGTGGCGTCGACTCCGGAAAATTCTGTCGGAACGCGAAAGAGCCTTACATTGTCGAAGCAGAACCAGTCAGTATCGCAAAGCTTGCTTTTTTCGAATGCTATACGAAGGCTCCCTTCGCAAGTATGCGCAATAAGATAATTTGCATAATAATCGTCAGATTGCGAGAATACAGTGTGAGCTTCATACATAGTGTTGGGGGCTGAATACCAATAGCCTGCATGTGTCTCAGACATAAGCGAAACTACCGGCTTTGTCATATCGTTCAAAACAAAAGCAGTCAAAAGCCGTTCGGAGCCGTCGGCATGACGTTGCGAAGCATCGGGATGGCTTCCGTTGCGATAATAACCCTGTAAGTAGACAAGATAATAACCATCGGGCAGATTGTCAATAGTCTGAGATATGCAGAAACATGTGTTAAACATTTCGGCAACATGCTCATTAACAGTTGGGTTTCCACTCCAGCCTGTACTCTTTCCCGCCTGCTCAAAGTGTGGGTTCACTAACATTTCAGTCATCTCGTTGGCAGGAATCATCAAACCTTTATAATATGTGTCGAGAGCACCTTTAAGTAGCTCAGATTCCGAACTAAAATCGGTGTCAGACACAAGGAGCGATGCCTCTGCGGCTTCAACTGCAATGCGCAATGCATCATAGCCTTCCACATCCGGGAACATGACTTTATGCGCTTCCGCTATCATAGCTTTAAGGCAAGCCTCATGACCATAATTTTCAGGTGTAAGGATTCTTGGTTCTGAACTATACGGATAGTCGGGTATAACAAGAGGGGAGGATGCGGGAGAGCCTTTCATGCGCATTACAGTCAATGAATACGGCTCAAACGTATAATTCATTTTCGTTCCCACACCGTAGATAATTTTCTTGTATGGTACAATCAATTCCGGGCAATCAAAGGAATTTTCGTCCCATAAAGAAACCGCCTTAAGAGTCTCTACCGTGGCGACAGATGCTAATGACTGTGCGTTGACATTAATTTCGACCGGCATCGGATCGGCCTCCGCATTTACTACTTTAAGTACAATTTCGCCATTTTTATCATCGTAACCGGCATGAACCGCTGCCCTTCCGGTGCGAACAGCACCAAAGTCATGCGAGCAATAGAGCTGGCCGTCGACATATCCTTCGATTTTCGCTCCACTACAAACCACCTTAAGTTTATACCAACGCCCCTCCTCAACTGCGAAATTCGGACATTCGGTTATAATCGTACCGACACCCCCGGAGACACTCTCAATAGCAACTCCGGTGTTGTACCAACCACCGACATTAAATTGATAATAATGTCCCCAATCGTCATCTTCACAACCAAAAACCACTAAAAATCCTTCCGATCCGGAAATTTTTCGTGCTTCCACTTCAATTATACAGTCGCGGAAAGCCAACCGGTTCATCAATGAGATACATCTGGTAGACGAACCGTCGGTCTGCGAAAAGTATCCCTCCGTCCCGACACTCCAATTGCCTTGCATATCCGTCCACTCTCCACGGGCAATGTTATAGTCAGAAGCATAAAGCTCCAATCCTTGGCTGGTAGACACTTTAAAATTCCGAAAGTCGGCCGACGTAAGCCAAGTTCCCAATCCTGCCCGGCCTTCGTATGACGCTGTAAGACGATCGGAATGCAGCTCTGAAACAACATTATATGACGGCAGATTTTCGGAGAACATCCTCTGCGTGTAGTATGACGCTCGCCCGAACAGTTCGCCGGAATGTTGCCAAATCAGATTACATGTCCAATTCGGAGCATTATCGTTGACAATAAGCGGCGCATAAGATGCCATTTTAACTATGTCGGAGTTGCGCTCCATATCCATCATAAAAACTGCTTCAGAGAGAGCCGCATCCATATTTCCACGTCCTACCCCATTGTTTGATGCATATTCTCCGACGTAAATGTCATAGTGTCCTCGCGGCACTTCGTCAAAAATCGTTCGATTTGAATAAAAATAATCAGGCTCTACATACCAGTGCGGGTCAATCATGTCGGTACGCAGGTTAAAGTTTTCTGCATCGGCAATACCCATTGTGTTCAGGAAGGTAAGTTGCGGATATTCGGCTTTAAGCTTGTTGTATATATAATGGTAATTGGCATCGTACCTGGCAGTAAAGTTTTCATTTCCTATCTCGACATATTTAAGAGGGAAAGGATCGGGGTGCCCGGCTTTAGCACGGAGATCCGCCCACTCATTTGTTGCCGGATCGCCGATGGCATATTCAATGGCATCGCGTATGTCGACATAAAACGGTTCCACATCATCGCCTTCAACAAACTGTCCGCTATGGACAGAACATGCTAATCCCGCATTGCCCACAAACATAAAATCCATGCCCGCGTCTTCGCAGAATTGAAGCATTTCGTGATATCCTAATCCCCACGACGACCTGTACCCCCAGAGATCATACTGCCCGGGGCGAGTTAGGGGATCGCCGATGGTCTCCTTCCACTTGACGCGGTTCTCAAGAGTGACTCCTTCCACAATGCAACCCCCGGGCCAGCGCATAAATGCGGGATGAAGGTCGGCAATAAATTCTGCAAGATCCTTGCGCAGACCGTTCTTGCGACCGTGATATGTGTCCTGAGGAAACACTGACACATAATCGACATATATCGTACCTTCGCCTTCGGCAAATTCAAGTACAAAACACCCCTCATTAGTAGTGGCATTGGAGGTAAGCACCATTTTGTACTCTCCCCATCCAGAGAGACCAATGCCAAGAACAGATGATTCCGCTATGACATTATGTCCATCCGGATCGCTACAAATCTTAGGGCTCAACAACCCGTTATAGTCCGATGTCCTAATGAAAAAACGAACGTCATATTTTGCATTTTCTTCCAGAGACATGCCCCAATATCCGGAGTTGATCAAGCGTACTTTACCACCTTTAGCGCAGTCACTAATTGTTATCCTCATAGCGTGTGGAGTGGCTTCGTCGACTGGTACTGGGGGAAGCTCAACATCATAAGTGACGTTACAGCCCGAATACTCTACACGCCATCCGGTCATTTTCTTCTTATCATAGTCCCAATCCCAGATGAGTTGAGATTGCGAAAGATTATCGTAACGCGGGCGTGCTTCCGAATATATTTTGGTGCCGTTTGCCGTAAAACCGCCTGGCAAAGTTTGTTCTTCAAAACCACGGTTCTGTATAAGTTCGGCATAAAGGCCTCCATCGCCCGAATGGTTGATTTCCTCAAAAAATATTCCGTACATAGAGGGATTAATGTCATGGCCGCGAACGGACGTGTCCACATAAATTGCTTCTTCGGCATCCATCGTCAGACATACCAATCCCATTATGGCCGTCGCCAGCCAACATTTGCCCAAGTCAATCATGATATTTTAGAATTTGTTTAAGCTTTTATGCCGCATGTTTGCGGAAATGGTCTCGTACAGTGTCTACAACGTTTATCACGTAATCGCCCATCTTTTCTATCGTGTTAATCAAATCCATATAATAAATACCTGACTGGTATTCGTAGATATGGTTGTTGATGTTGTCCACGTTGTTTGAACGGAGATTGTTGCGCAGGTTGTTAATCTCTCGTTCTTTGTTATATGAGCGAATAATATCGGCTTCGCGAACCTTCTCAATGTCACTTAACAATACGAGCATGTCTGCCATTGCCTCCTTAATATAGGCAAACATCTTGTCGATGTTTTCTATAATCATGTCGTTGAACTGTACTCCGGCTTCCTGCTTGCGGGTCAGAATCTTAGCACATCCGAAGCAACAGTCGGCGATGCTCTCAATCTCACTGACAATGTTTAACATGGCAGCCACCTTCATCTTACCTTCATTAGACAGACGCCCCTCGGCGCATCTGTTAAGATAGTTGGCTATCTCAATCTCCATGCGGTCTGAGATTTCTTCATACTTGTCTATTCGTGAGAACAGTTTGGAATATTCTTCGCTCTTTTCCTTGGAATGGACAAGCTCTTCGGCCATGTCAATCATGCGCTGAACGCGCTGCGCAAATACATATAATTCCTTCTCTGCTTGAGCTATATTAAGTTCGGAAGCACTCATAAGACCTCCGGAAATAAATTTGAGCTGGAATTCTTCGTCCTCCTTGTGTTTCTTCGGAATCAGACGCTCCACAATCTTTACATATAACCCTGTAAACCAAATCATTATAAACACATTGATAAGGTTAAATACAGTATGGAACATGGACAGGCCGAACGACACACTGAACTGAAGAGCACCAACTTTTGCGAGAACCGGATGTCCCGCAGGCAGAGATCCGGCAAAATATTGATTATATAGATCAGGCTGAGTCTCTTCAAGAGTGTTGACGTATGAATAAAGTTCCTCCGGATTACCTTGACCGAGCCATTCCGTAATGTCGACGTTAAGCCGGATAAACGGATAAAACACTAATAATGTCCATATTAGTCCGAATAAGTTAAATAGAAGGTGTCCCATTGCTGTACGTTTTGCCGCAACATTACCGCTCATTGAAGCCAGCAATGGAGTGATGGTCGTACCGATATTGCTACCAAGCACCACCGCGCAGGCGAGATCGAATGTAATCCAACCTTTTGTACACATAATCAAGACAATGGCAAATGTGGCTGCCGACGACTGTATTATAGCGGTGAGCACCAATCCAACGAAAGCAAACAAGAGCACCGATATATATCCCATTGAAGCATAACGTTCCAAGAATGCAAACATTTCGGGATTGCTCTGAAGGTCAGGGACATAATCGCTGATCATGTCCAATCCCATGAACAAAAATGCAAATCCGATAAGGAATTCACCAATAGACTTTTTACGACCTGAACCGAACAACAAAGGAACAGCACAAGCTATTATCGGCAGAATAAACACCGAAGTGTCCATCTTGAAACCGAACAAAGCAATAATCCATGCAGTAAAGGTTGTACCGACATTGGCACCGAATATGACGGCCATTGACTGACCCAATGTCATCAAACCGGCATTAACGAAGCTAACCACCATCACAGTGGATGCTGAAGAACTCTGAATAAGTGCAGTGATTACGATACCGGTCAACAAGCCGGTGAAACGGTTGCGGGTCATTACCGAAAGGATATTACGCAGACGGTCACCCGCGGCTTTCTGTAGACCCTCACTCATCACCTTCATTCCGTATAGGAACAAGCCGACGGAGCCTAACAAAGCCAAAAAGTCGAAAAAAGAATAGTTCATTACCCGGGGTAAATTGCTATGGTGAAAAATCTGTTCGCAAAGATAAAATAAATCTTCCGCATTATAGAAAATTCTCTATGAAATTTTCATCAGAACAGCGCATCAGATATTTACGCAGATGTTTATTCAGGAAAACGTAATCACAATACCGTTATGCTCCTGGCTCATCGCGGTATGCGTATTTATTGCGTAGTATTTCGAACTTTTCAGGGGACTGGCGTAATGCATTTGTATCGGCCTTAGGCGAATAACTCTGCGCAATAAGCTCTGCATCAGGATTATGCACAATGTCTGACGGCACCGGTTCGGAAGGAGAAACAGTAGGCAGATTAAAGTGATGGCATAAAGCCTCCACGGCCATGGCCGTTGCCCTGATCTTCCCTTGCCTGGAGTATCCGGCTATATGAGGAGTGGCTACAAGAGCCAAGTCGAGGAGCCTTCGGGATATATCGGGCTCTCCTTCCCAACAGTCAATAGCAATGTCTCTGACTTTGCCTTCTGTGACGGCATTGGCAAGCAAACAATTGTCAACAACAGGGCCACGGGCACTGTTAATAAGCATAGGACTACGTTTCAACCTGTTAAAAAATTCAGCGTCGGCCAAATGAAATGTCGGGTATTTACCGTCGTAAGTCATAGGCGTATGGAAAGTCACTACATCAGCCATTTGCGCAATCTCTTCCAAGCTGACGAATCTCTCTGAGCCTTCGCGATCAGCACGTGGCGGATCGCAAAGAAGCACTTTCATGCCCAATGAAGAAGCCCACTCGGCGACAATGCTTCCAACATGTCCAACCCCGACAATACCCAAAGTCAATGAGTTTAGAGGTCGAGAATCTCCCCGTTTGCGCATCATATAAAGCACTGACGACAATACATATTGTGCCACTGCCGGAGCGTTACACCCCGGAGCATTAGCCACGGTAATGCCGTTTCGTCGGCAATAATCAAGGTCAATATGATCGGTACCGATAGTTGCAGTCGCAATAAACCGGCATTTTGACCCTTTCAGCAACGTCTCGTCACACTTAGTACGTGTTCGGGTAACAAGTGCGTCGGCATCTGCCATCGCCCGTGCATCAATCTCTTCCGGATTAAGATAAACTACCTCGGCATACGGCTCAAGGAGCCCTTTTATAAACGGAATGTTTTTCTCAACTACAATCTTCATAATAGACAAAGATACAGAAAACTGTCATTCCTTCCAAATGCCCTGTTCTTCACCGTGTTAAAGAAAGAATTTATTTTTAGAGCCTGTCAGAAGGTCAGATGAATGTTTTTGACTGCGTGTCAATAGCGCAAACATGTTGATATTGAATTTACATCAAGCGTAGCTATTGCCGACTCAATTATGGGCAGGTTGTGATCGACATGGCCAATCGGAAAGTCGTATGCTATAGGAATTGTCAGGTCGGATGTCATGTCGCGTATCATTGAAGTCATGTCGGAGTAGTTAGCATCTTGATGATATTCCGTAAATTGCCCTACTATCAGACCGCTAATTCTGTCAAATACTCCGGATAGACGCATTTGATACAATATGCGCTCTACTTTGTAGATAGGCTCAGCTATATCTTCAATAAATAATATAGAACCTTCACGGCCTATAATATCATAAGGTGTACCTACAAGCGCATTCAAAACAGCCAGATTACCCCCTACCACTGGTCCTACGGCAGTTCCTTCTTTATTCCATGGATTCGGCTCCACGCAATATGAAGGCATCTTGCCTCTAAGAATGTCAAAAAGCGACTTAGAGTCTTCATCTTCTCCCGAAAATGTTCCCAAATGGCGACACATAGGGGCATGTAGGCTTGCAATGCCGTTGATTGACATCATTGCATGTAATGCGGAAATATCGCTAAATCCTATTAACCATTTCGGATTACGCCTCACGACATCAGAAGGAATCTTATCAAGCAATTGTACTGCTCCATAGCCTCCACGGCCGCAAAGTATGGCACTTATATCTGAATCGGAAAAAGCTGATATAATATCCGATAAACGCTCCGAAATGGAACCACTATAACTGCCGCTTTTACCTAAAGCGTGGGGAAAAACTACAGTATGCCATCCCTGCCCTTCAAGAACCGGTATGGCACTTTCGACTACTTTAGAATCAATTTTACTGGCAGGCGACACTATAGCTATAGTGTCGCCATCGCGCAATGAAGGCGGAAATATTACTGGCATTATGGTTTAACTTACTTGTACAATGATACCATGTTCTCGTATTTTATCCGCTATGCATTCAAGCTCCTCCTTTTCAACTTTTTTAAGATTAGTCTCGGGAGTTGGGCGGTCGATAGAATAAAGCATTACCTCTTTAGGGCCTATGCGTTTATAAGCATCTATTAGCGCTTCAACCTCTTCGTTGACAGTATTATCAATATACCTACCGTTATGTTCGCCACGTAACATCATTGTCTGAATAATGCATTTGTCGCCAAAAGATTCCAACTGCGGTATTAATCGCTCACACGTAAATTCGGGTGATCCGGGCTGGTCTATGAGACGCATTGTAGAGGTAAGGGCTGAATCGAGTTTAAGTATACAGTTATCTACTTTCCGAAGAGCTGAACACACATCAGGATGGTCAAGACGAGTAGAATTGCAAAGTACACTGACTTTAGCTTCAGGATACAGCTTGTCGCGAACCTCAATTGTGTCATCTATCACACCTGCAAATTCAGGATGTAAAGTAGGCTCGCCGTTACCGGAAAAAGTTATTACATCAAGCGTTTTACCTGACTCTTTCATAGACTTAAGTTTATCTTCAAGCTGACTGCGCACATCCTCGCGTCGTGGAAATCCGGTAGAACCCGGTCCCTGCGAGTTAAATCCAGCTTCGCAGTAAACACAGTCAAAAGAACATATCTTTCCATCATTAGGCGATAAATTCACTCCTAATGACGTACCGAGCCTCCTGCTATGTATCGGCCCGAAAATAGTGCTGTGAAATAATATGGTAACCATATATAAAGTACTTACAATTATTTTATCTCATCAATCTGATGTTTTAGAGGATACCAGAGAAATCCCCTAACTTTACTATCAGGAAAGTTCTTTCTTAGTAATCCCATATAACTTCTGACTTGATTGATATATTTACGAGGTTCCTCCTCACCGAATTTATAGTCAATAACATCAATTGTACCTTCAGAAGTCCACACTACCCTATCAGGTCTGTAATTTGACTTTTTAACTTCATCACGCGCCAATTTTACTTCTGCCACCGGACGCTCACGTAAGATCCTTTCGTAGCCTTCAAACCAAATTCGTGCCCTATTATCCGACAAAACTTCTTCAAGAGTTTCAGTAAAATCATCAATATCTCCGTAGTCTATAAATCCTTTTGCTGCACGCCTCCTGACAGCACGCTCAACATCGTCAAGTCCTTTGATATCCCTCATTATGGAATGTAGAACTATTCCACGCTGACGAGGACGCTCCATATCAAATAAATCCTCTATTTTACTCATTTCCCAAATATAGTTATTGTCATAACTATAGTAAGCAGGCATTTTTTTCATTGGAGAAACGATATCCATCGCTTTTTCCGGAATTGTGGGGATTCCTAATTCAAAGACACCCTTCTCAAAATGCGGAGTTAAGGGTTCAAGCATGTCCATTTCGAGAGAACGTTCAGCCGTAAGAGTGTCGCAAAATGCTTTTCCTGCCGAAGAAAATGCCTGTAAAAGCATTTTAGACACAGTAAGTTCACCCTTAATAGACGATTCAGGACATTCCTTATCGGACACATAATAACTGCATATAAGTTCTGATCCTGCACGAGTAAATGCAACGTATGTCACATTCAGACTGTCAATTCCTTCATCGGCAAGTATACGATCATACTGCGGTGATAGAGAACTTCCGGTCATTACTTCCTTATTTACCTTAAGCGGAATAAATGGAGGTATGTCTTCACGACTAAAATGTACGTCATTAAACTCATCTATGAATTCCGAACTGTTTGGCTTACGCATGTCAAACCAAAAATTATCGGAAACGTCCTGCATTTTCCAATCGGCAAAAGGAACGTGTACACACGGAAATTCCAAGCCTTTTGATTTATGTATGGTCATTACCCTAACAGCATCAAGCTCGTCGGGCACCGACAGGCTAAAACCGCAACCTCTTTCGTCCCACCAATTTATAAAAGAATGGAGGTCTGAATCAAATCTATTGTTAAAATCTACCACCAAATCCACAAAAGCCGATATATATACATTTTGTTCTTCAGAAACCGACTTTGAAATATGCCTGTTAATGACCCTTTCAACCATTGAGGGTAGATTGAGGCACATCATTTCAGTAGCCTCAACTGCCAGACGATCGGGCTCATCACTTTCATCATTAAATGCCATCTTAATGGCATCGGAATTTTCCACACCCTTGGAACGGAAATACTGGTAGCGGTTTATTATGGCGGCTAAATTTTCCTTGTTGCTCTCAACATGCTTCATTCCATTATATGCATCAATAAACCTCAATACACTCATTATGAGTTTTACAGCCGGTGAGTTAGCAATTAAAAGAGCCTCATCTGTGACAATCTTCAAGTCTTTAAGTTCGGCAATTTCAGACTTTGCTTTCAAAAGATAATCGACAGCCATAGCGCCTTCTCGCCCAAAACGCGTGATAATGGCAATATCCTTCTGTCTGTAGCCGGCTTTAAGCTGACGTACTATATTTTCTGTCATTCTGATAAGAGCTTCATCCGGCTCTACATACGGAGCAAACGACACATACCCTTTTCGCTTTTTATGATGCACTCCTTGTATCACATTTGAATATATGTCGCCTACCCCCAATGACAATGCCATTGAGATAAACAGTGTGTTATTAAACTTAACTATCTCCGCGGCACTTCGCCAATTGGTATTTTCAGAAAGATTTTTTCCCTTTATTACGCTTCTGTTAGCAAATTCAGTCGGTACATCGTGTATAAGAAGTTGAGGATCAGAATTTCTAAATCTGTAAATAGCCTGTTTTTCATCGCCGATAATCAGATTGTCGTTATCGTTGGCAAGACTCTCTCTAACTAAAGCACTCAGATTAATCCATTGAAGACGCGAAGTGTCTTGAAACTCATCAATTAAAAAATGTTTTATACGAACTCCCATCCTTTCATAAATAAAAGGAGCTTCCTCTTCATTGATAATCTTATGCAAAATTGTGCCCGTATTGTTGAGCAATATGGCATTATTCTCCTTTTGTACCTCATTGGCATAAAATTCTGCTTCTCCTATAATTCCGAGATTATAGATATACTTTAGTAAATAGTTGTAGAAAAGCATTCTATTAATGTTTTCCACAGCATATTGGAGAATATTACATAGTCTTGAGTCTAAATTTAGGTCATAATTATCCCTATACTTAGCCATATACCTTTTGGACGAATCAAAAGCGCCGTCCAAGACTGATTTTCCCGGTGTCTTTATCTTTTTATTAGACCATCCTTCGACTGCCATTCTTATATATCTGTTGACGTGCTCCCACTCACCGGCCGACTGCATGTCGACAAGCAGATTGTTTGATTCAGATATTATGAATGACCTTATTGAATTTGAAGCCTCACTAAGAGATTTTGTAAAACGTTGCAAACGTGAAGTATCTGACAAATATTCGTCAATAACCTCAGAATTTAATTTATAAGTCTCATTAAGCGAATTCTTTATAAACTTGACGAGTTCATTAGAAAAATGCGACTTTCGTACAAATATATTATATGATTTACCCTGTTCTGCCTGATATTTTATATATTGTTCAAGCCAAAGCATAAGCATCTTTGTCCGCAAGGACTTTGATGTATCAGCATCCGAAACTCTGTTTATGGATGAAAGCATTTCATTAATACCTACCATTATATTGTTAGTTTCGTCGAGCTCTATCTCATAATTGCCCGCTAAATTAGCTTCTCTGGCAAATGTACGTAGAACAGTCTGAAAAAAAGCATCTATAGTGCTTACATTAAACATTCCAAAGTCTGATAGAAGTGATATGAGAGCCTTTTCGGAATGTGTTTTTAAGTCATGCTCAGAACAGTTTAATTCAGCACACAATTGGTTACGATAGTCGCATGGCTCACCATTGGCAAGTTTTCCGAGTTGATTGACAATACGTTGCTTCATCTCCTCCGTTGCCTTGTTGGTAAATGTTATAGCAAGTATAGCGCGATGACGGTTACCTTCGTCAGAAAGTCTATACTTACCATTGATTTTTTCTCCTAAAAGAAGCTTTATATAACTATAGGTAAGTGTGTATGTTTTACCTGATCCTGCAGAAGCCTTATGTATAGTCAACATTATATTATTCTCGCCTTATAACCCATTTCAATCAAAAGTTTCGTCACTTCGTTTCTTCTATCGCCCTGTATAAGTATTTCTCCTCCACGAGCCGACCCACCCACACCAAGTTTGCGTTTTAATTTAGAAGCCAACGATTGAAGTTGATCATCACTTCCTGTAAATCCTATGACTATAGTAGCTTGTTTCCCGGCTCTTCCTTTTTTTTCCAAGACAACATCAAGGCGTGAAGTTGTCTTAGCATCGGCCATCTCTTCCTCTATTTCCTTAACCGACTCTCCTTGTGGCAAATCAGGATTAGCCGACATAAAAGCTTCAAGAGCCGACTGCATATCCATTGGTTTACTTCTTGATTTCATTTAAGGTCTATTTAAATCAATATAAATCAATGAACTTATCTGATGACAATAAACTATCTATCATTTCATTTACCGTATCATTCATACGAATGCTGTCCTGTGGCATTTTAGAATTTTTAACTATTGATTCAAGCAGAGCCACCTGTGGCATATCTTCCATGCCAAGCGACATATAATAATTACTTGCCTTAACTGAATCAATTTCAAATGCCATTTCATAGCATTCGTAAGCATAGTCAAGATTATCTTCTTTATCCGACATGTCGTTATGGTCGGCAAGCTTCATATAAAGCACGGAGAGTTTTGCCATAAGTTCAGCATCCTTTTCCTCACTTTTAGACTCTTTATTAAATACATCGTCACAAATGCTTCTGGCTGTCTTATAATCATTGTTTTCGATTGAAAAGAGTGCATTTTCAAGATTTTCTTTATAATTAGATTCAGAACTGCATGACACCGATAAAAAACATATCAGTGCAAATAAAAAAACTGTCAATCGTACAACTTTTTTGTCGTTCATAATATTCAAATAATTAAATTATAATACCCACGGTATAGCTATATAACTTAAAGCCAAAATCACGAGCAATACTATACTTAAACTCTTTCGTTGCGTATAAGTTCGATAAGCTAAATAAAGAGCTAATACTGCAAATATAGGAAATCCTATCGAAAAGAATTGCCGTGAAACCAAAAAAGATTCATCGCTGTGTGCCACAGCGTCAAAATCAGTTAACCCGCCTTCCATTAGAAATGGCCAAAAGAATAGAGGTACAGCCATAAGCAAAATGACTGCTACATACCAAAGCGGGGGTTTTTCGTAGCTGTTTTTCATAAATATTTTTCTATAGTCTCACGTAAAAGCTTTCCACCGTCAAACGATGGCGTATATGGCATCAATACATTAAACATATCTTTACCATATTTGTTAACTCCGTCAATAAGTGTATCACAAACACATAAATCGCCGGCTATGCCACAAATATCAATTCTTTCTATTTTATGTTTGCTTATTAATCTATCGATGGCTTCAGCAGCAAGCTTATTTTTAAACACGGAGTATTCCTCTCGGTCAAATTTATCACCTTTTGGCAATACAATCAAATTACCCTTACTTATCAACAATTCGTCATGTAGAGGTTGATAAATATCCGCGCCTGTATCATTTTTTACACAATGCACTGGCCATACCCCTCCATTGCCAATAAATGAACAATGTTCAGTAGGATGTGAAACTACCGTCACAATTTTGCATACATACATGCCGTTAGTCATCCTTATATAATTTACAAGTCCATTCATTGCTTCAAGAGCACCTAAAACAGGTATACTTCCTGAAATAAAATCCATTTGCGGATCTATAACCATTAATGCTTTTCTCATAAATGTCCTTCATTTACTATTTTTATATGCTACTACGGTTCTGTGTATTCCGTCACGAAGATCATGCACAGGATTAAATCCGAAGTCACGTTTGGCGTCAGATACATCTACATTCCAATTACGCTGCTTCATTATCTTATATTTATCCCTATTCAGAGTTGAAGGTTTCAGACGTGCAAGTCCATATTTTTCAGATACGTAGGAAACAGCCTTCACCATCCACAGGGGCAAACGAACAGGTATTACCCATTTACCACCCAGCTCTTCAGACACAATGGATCTGAATTCTTTCTGTGTGTAAGCTTTATCTTCGCTTATTATGTACTTCTTTTTCAAAGGTGCCCTTTCAAGGGCATCGAAAATGGCACTTGCCAAATCTTCAACATATATAAATGTCAATAACTGTTTTTTGAAACCTACTCCAAAGTCCCAATGACTGTCTATGCTCTTAATCATCATAAGATAATCCTGCTCATGAGGTCCATATACGCCCGTTGGACGAAATATAATCCAAGGTACCTCCGGAGTCATTTCAAGTAAAGTTTCTGCCTTTATTTTAGACATCCCGTATTTAGTATTCGGATCAGGTATTACTTTTGAATTATAAGGTTGATAAGTTTTTTCGTCAAAAGGCCCCAAAGCACTTAAACTGCTAATATACAAGAATCTTTCAGGCATCATACCGGTGTTGATAAGTGCCTCTACAACATTTTTCAAGTATTGATAGTTTATACGGTTGAAGTCGGAATAATTATTTACTTTTGTAGCTCCGAGATTATATATAATCCAATCCCATTTCTCTCCTTGCGGAAGAGATTGGGAAAAGCTTTTATCCAACAGTTGTACGCTGTCATAGTCTAAGACTACAAAATGCAGACGACTGTCAGATAAATACTTTCTTGAAGTGGATTCACGCACTCCAACCCAAGTGTCATATCCACGGCGCAAGCTCTCTTCGGCTATAAAACCACCGATAAAGCCACCGGCTCCAATTATTAAAACTTTTTTCGGCATTCAGTATATATGTTTTACATGTTCAAAATTACAAAATTATGTAGATATTCTTGTTCATATAAGTTTAAAATTTATGATAAAATTAAAAGAAATAATTTTTGCCTATCCAAAAAGGTTTTTATACCCGTAAATAAAGATTACTGCAAAAATATTTACACCTTAATTTTTACCATCTTCTGAACTTATTTCAACGAGGTTATTAAATAAAAAAGTTATTAAAATATCTACATACTCGATTATGAACACAATGTATATAAAACACATATTGTACTGATATACAATATATTTAATAGTAAACAAGATGTAAATAGTAAACTATTTTGTGATAATAACTTTAAATGCAACAAAATGAACAAAAAGTTATA
>CAZIXM010000022.1:0-47274 GCA_964543345.1 uncultured Muribaculum sp.
TTTTAGCAAAAGTTGGCTCTAAAATAGTTAAAATATGTAAAACAATTGATAATCAGATATATAATAATTGCTAATGTTACGCTATTGTTACAAAGATATTGTGAAGATGTATGCACGCAGAGCAGAGAAAGCGTTGTGTGACGTTGTTTGTGAAATTCACTGCATTGTAACACGATTGCGCGTTAAGGCCGAGGATTATTAGGATGGAAATTTTAATGTCGGTCATTAAATGTGTGCTGTAAAGGGAATTTGTGTAACTTTGTACAACTGCAAAAGGCTTGTCATAAATAATGGATAAAAGGCGTAATGAAACAGCCGGACGTGTAGACATGCTGCACGGTGGGTTGGCAAAGAAAATATTTGTGTTCTCGTTACCTTTGATAGCGAGTGGCATACTCCAACAGTCGTTCAATGCCGTTGACGTGGCCATTATTGGTCATTATTCAAGCAAGCAGGCTATGGCGGCTGTCGGCAGCAATGGAGTAATCATAAGTATATTGGTCAATCTTTTCCTTGGTGTGGCTGTAGGTGCCAATGTCGTAATCGCCAATTATATCGGTCAGCGAAACGCAGAGCGGGTAAGGAAGTCGATTGGCACCGTGGCTGTGGTTGCCATTGCGAGCGGTCTGCTATTGCTTTTTCTGGGAGTTACTGTTTCGCGTATGATATTGGAGTGGATAAGCACTCCCGACGATGTCATAGAGCTTGCGACAACATATCTGAGGATCTATTTCTTAGGAATGCCGTTTATGATGATTTATAATTTCGGGTCGGCTATTCTTCGGAGCATCGGTGACACTCAACGACCGTTTTATTCTCTCGTCGTGGCTACTTGCGTCAATGCTGTGCTTGATTGGGTGTTCGTGTCACAGTTCGGGATGGATGTCGACGGAGTGGCAGTCGCAACGGTCATAGCCAACGGCGTTAATGCATTGATTATAGTGAGAATACTCATGCGGGAGCCTGACCCCTTCCGGTTGAAGCTCAAAGACATGTCGGTTGAAAAGTCTGATTTAAGGCGAATGTTGCAGATTGGCGTGCCGGCGGGACTTCAGGGAATGGTTTTCTCGATAGCAAACTTTTTCATACAGTCGTCGATAAATAAATTCGGTGCCGACGCGATGGCAGGGTCGGCAACGGCACTGACTTACGAGGCATACTGTTATTATATAGTGAGTGCATTTTGTGCGGCCACTATAGCGTTTACGAGCCAGAATTTCGGAGCCGGCAAACATGACCGTTGTCGTAAGGTGATAAGAATCTGTATGTTGATGTCAATAGTGATGTGCGGAGTGGCCAATCTGCTAATAACATGGCAGGACAAATTTTTTATAGGGGTGTTCACTACCAATCCGGATGTGTTTCACTATGCGGCAGTTAGGCTTCATTGCGTGCTTGCCTTTCAGGCGATAGCGTCAACGTATGAGATATCCGGAGCGTATATGCGCGGACTCGGTTATTCGATGACACCTATGCTTTTGACTATCTTCGGAACCTGCATACTGCGTCTGGTGTGGGTGTATACCGTCAACGCCCATTACCATGACTTTAAGGTGCTTCTGTCGATTTATCCCATTTCGTGGGCGGTCACCGGTGTTATGGTGTGCGTAGCGGCATTTATGGTGCAAAGAAAGGTGTTCCGCGAGCATGAGCGGACAGTATAAGCGGTAATGTCGATTAACTCTCGGTGTTTTGTGGAACGGACCGGCCTATCCTCCGGCGTTCTGTCATAATGTAGCAGGCCGAAAACAATCCAAGTGCAACAAGCATCAATGCCTGACAGCCCCAAACTGTGATTGAGTAGGCTGTGCCTTCGGTCTCAGGAATGCCGTAAAGAGAGAGGGCAAACATCACGGCAAGGTTCCACGGGCCGAGGCCTCCGTTAGACGGCACGGCGATGCTGAACGATCCGAACACGAAGACCACCAATCCGGGAATCAGACCGTATGCTGTTCCTGGCTGTTCAATCAGCTGGCGTGTAAACGGGAACGCATAAAAGCATGTGTAAGTCTCAAGGTAGTAACATGTCCAGATTCCTAAAGTCAAGATTATATACATGTCAATGCCTTTCATGCGGAACAGGACTTTGAATCCGTCCCATATTTTTATGACATTCTCTTTAAAGCTCTGGAAATACTCATGGTCTTTTGAGAAATATAATGTGGTCCAGATAATGCCTCCTACAATGGCAATTGCAATCCAAATGCGGGGATCTTCAATCCAATGTTCGATGTCGCGCTCCACCCCATAGTGGATGAAAAATTTATCCATAATTGGATGGGCAAGAATCAAAGTAAGTACCAAGAGGATAATTACCACTATTGCATCGGATGCTCGGTCGCCCAAATCTGTGCCGACGACGGTCGATAAGGGGGCCTTTTCACGACGTGATATATAGACGCACCGCCATGCTTCGCCCAGATAGGGGAACAGAAGATTGAGGGCGTATGCCCCGAATATAGAGACACTCTCGGCAACAACCGGAATGCGCGGAATTCCCACTCCTCTAAGCTGAATGCCCCAGCGAATGCCACGTATTATGTGTGAAAGCATCGTAAGCAGCATCATCATAGCTATCCACCTGAAGTCGCATCCGTGGCGTATGATTTTTGCCACTTCATGAATGTCGACTTTGTGAAAAAGCCAAAGGATTAGACCTGCCGACACTCCAATAGGTACGACGTAGCGCAGGACTTTTCCTAAAAGGCCGGTGATACCGGTCTTTTTCTTTGGGGCTTGTGGCTCGCATGAAGGATATGTCGGTTGTTGTTGATCCATTATTTATTCTTAATAGAATATGTTAATATTTATTATCAAGCATATTCTTTATAACGCAGAGAGGCTTAAAGTCGTTCGATTTGTTGGCGCAATTAATTGCTAAAAGAAATATAATTCGTACATTTGTAGATTGCAATCAATTATCTACTTTTAAAATTCAAGAAATGAAAAGGTATTTTATTAATCGTCTGCTATGTGCCGTCGCGGTTATCTTGGCAATACCGACGCTGTTGAGCGCGCAGCAGATGCCTCCTATCCCCGTTGATCCAAACGTCAGGATAGGCAAACTTGACAATGGACTGACGTACTATATACGTCATAATGAGTATCCAAAGGGTCAAGCAGATTATTTTATCGCGCAGAAGGTAGGTTCGATTCAGGAGGAAGACAATCAGCGCGGTTTAGCACACTTCCTCGAACACATGGCTTTTAACGGCTCTAAAAATTTCCCTGACAACACGTTGGTACACTGGCTCGAAACTGTCGGCGTAAAGTTCGGTCGCAATCTGAATGCCGGAACCGGTTTTGACCAAACAACCTATTATTTTACCCAAGTGCCTACCGCTCGCGAAAGCGTGCAAGACTCTTGTCTGCTTGTACTTGCTGATTGGGCTGACGGCCTGTTGCTCGAAGATGAAGAAATCGACAAGGAGCGAGGAGTCATCCATGAGGAGTGGCGAAGCAGAAACGTCGGGCAGCAGCGTCTGATGGAGGAAGCTCTACCTATAATATATCCCGGCAGCAAGTATGCCGATCGAATGATTATCGGTACGATGGAGATAGTCGACAATTTCCCCTATCAGGATCTTCGTGACTACTATGAGAAATGGTATCGTCCGGATCTGCAGGGAATAGTTGTCGTGGGCGACATTGATGTTGACCGTATAGAGAATAAGATTAAAGAGATATTCTCTCCGATTAAGATGCCAGCAAATCCGGCTAAACGTGAATACTATGAAGTACCTGACAATGAAGAGACCATTTACTACATAGGCAAGGACAAGGAGCTTCCTAATGCGCGTGTTCAGTTAATGTTCAAGAGTGATACCCGTCCGGATTCATTGAAGGGAACTCTCGACTATTTGATTGAAAATTATGCAGTGGATATGTTGATGAGTATGCTCGGAACGCGTTTGGACGATATGACAAACAAGCCTGATGCACCGTTTGCGGCCGCCGGGGCTTATAACGGTAATTTCGTTTACGCTAAGACAAAAGATGCGTTCACAATGGTGGCAATCCCGAAGGCCGGCGATGTCATTCCGGCTTTTGAGGCTATCTATCGCGAAGCTTTGCGTGCTAAACGCGGTGGATTTACTGCCTCGGAATATGATCGCGCGCGGAGTGAGTATCTGTCGCGGCTGGAAAACGCTTATAAGAACCGAAACACCATTACGAACACTGCTCTTGCCAAAGAATATGTGAATAACTTCCATGACAACGAACCTATTCCCGGCATAGAAATGGAGTATCAGATTATGTCGATGCTTTCGCAGCAACTAAACGTTGAAATGCTCAACGCGGCGATGGCAGAGCTGGTGCCGGACAATAACACCGTGGTTATGGTCATGCTGCCCGACAACGGCGAATATTCTGTTCCTACAAAAGATCAACTTGCAGAGGCCATGAAGCGTGTGGCCGCTGAGGATATAGAAGTTTATGTCGACCAAGTAAAGTCAGAGCCTTTGATACCGCAACTTCCCGCTCCCGGTTCAATAGTCTCGACCTCGAAGGATGAACACTGGGATGCCACAGTTTGGAAGTTGTCTAACGGCGCGACTGTAATTGTTAAACCGACAACGTTTAAAGACAATGAGATTCTGTTCCGGGCATACGCTCCAGGTGGAACATCGACACTTTCGTCGGACTATGACAATCTGCTACGTGTGTTTGACTATGTCACTTCTACCACCGGTTTGGGCGACTATACCGCCTCGGATCTTAACAAATATATGGCGGGAAAGCAAGCCAGTGTGTCGTTTGGCTTTGACAGTTATGACCGCGTAGTGTCGGGAAATGCAGTCCCCAAGGATCTGCCGACGCTTATGGAGCTTATCTACATGACTTTTACCGATGTCACCATCACTCAGGACGAGTTTGACGCCAGCAAGAACACTTATGCAGGCGTACTTCAGAATCAAGAGGCTGAACCGCGCTATCAATTCAGTAAACAGTTGCTGGATTTTCTCTATACATCGCCCCGCCGTCATCTTGGAGGTGTGGATTTGATTAAAGCGGCCGATCGCGATCAGGCCGTTGGCTTGATACATAATGAGCTTTCAAATCCCGGCGAGTTTACATTCATTTTCATCGGTAATATCGACCTCGAGACGTTCAAGCCTCTTGTCGAGCAATACATCGCCTCTATGCCCGGTAAAGCCGTGGAAGTCGGTGAAATTGTTCCGGATCCTGCATTGGCACTCCGTGCCGGTAGCGGAACAGAGCAGGTGACATATCCGATGGATACTCCGCAGACATGGGTCGCCATCTTGGCTACGGCCAATCTGCCATATTCGTCGAAATATTCTAAATTGGCATCGATAGCCGGTCAGATTCTTACGGCACGCCTTGTTAAACTTGTGCGTGAAGAGAAGGGCGCCGTTTATTCTATAAGTGCTTCCGGTAGCATGACCCGTGAACCGTCGTTGAAGAATGTTGTGCTGCAAACTGCATTCCCGATGAAGCCTGAGATGAAGGACGAAGTGCTTGAGATTATAGCCGGCCAGTTTAACGACATGACCACTAATATCTCGCAAGAGGAACTTGACAAAGTCAAGGAGTATATGATCAAGGAGGCTACGGCAAATCTTGAAAAGAACGGCCCATGGTTGTCGGCTATGACCGCATACTTGATTAAGCCGGTAGATGGCTTTACCGGTGCGGTTGAGGAGATTAACTCGATCACTACTGACGATGTTAAGAAGTTTATGAAGGAAGTTATGGATCAGAACAACTATCAGGTGTTCGTGATGGATCCGGAAACAAAGTAAAAGTCAATAGGAGGGTTTAAGTCTGCAAAGATTTGATAGTCTGAACGTTATAATGTTAAATCTTTGCAGATTTTTATTTCTTTATCAAACTTAAACCGGAGATAGGCGCGTTGCGCCAATCCCCGGCTATCCATTTTTGTGCATCTTTCAGATGCATGACGAGTGCGACCGCAACGCAATGCTCGGCTGCTTAAAAAGAAGCCGATGACAGTCATCGCAGCGGATACATAAGGTGTGTTGTCGGAAACGGACGAATTTCGAATCTAAAAGTGTCGGCGGAAGCCGTAGACATGGAAACGCAGGTGTCGAACCATGACTCTACGCACAAATCTAACAGCATCCGGCAATCTGAGAAACGACGACGGAAAGAAATAGTGCGTCGATTTAACAAGCTTGGCGCACGAGGCCTTCGCCGTCGTGGCAAGATTAGCGGGTCATGCGCTTAAGCAGATTGTAGGAGGGTACGATGCCAAGTTCACCTGCCTTGCTGAGATTTTCTACGCCGGCATCCTTATTGCCAAGACGCATGTAAAGATAACCTCGGTTATAATAGGCTTCTCCTAAATCAGGCTTTAGTTCGATAGCTTTTGAGTATGCGCTTAGGGCTGAAGTGAGGTCGCCGGCTTCGACTAACAGATTGCCCTTGTTGTAGTAGGCAAATGCGGATCGAGGGTCTAATTCAATGACTTTGTCAGAGTCGTCCATAATTTCGGCCATCTTAGCCTTGGTCATCTGAGTGTCGAAGCCCGGGATGGATACTCCCTTGGCCGAATCGTTGCCGTCGGTCTGAAGGCCGTCGAGTTGCATCTGTTTAATTCGAGCATTGGCACGTAAGAAGTATGCCATAGCAAAGTCGGGCTTAAGCTCCAAGGCGTATCCCAAGTCTGCAATTGCATGGGCATAGTCGTGCAGAGTGTAGTAGTCCATAGCGCGGCCAAAATAGTCGATGGCGCGCGGCTTATGGGTCTGAAGATAAGAATTATAATATTCTATGGATGCGAAATGCTTCGCTATTTGCTCTTCGTCGGAAATTTGTGGTTCATGGTTTGTGACCATCACAATGAACCTAAGCTGACGTGTGGCGTTGATGTCGTCGATATCTTTTATGTAGTACGGATTGCGTTTAATCTCATTGGTAAGCAGATAGTAGCTGAGGGTGAATACGGGTTCGATCTCGACCTGAATTTTGCGATCCTGAACACGGCCTTTTATTCCGGCAGTCTGATATTCTTCCTTTACTTGTGCATTATTGTCGATGGTCAGCAACGACTTAAATCGATTTGCGACATCTTCCTGGGTAGGCTCCGAGTCAGAGTCGGCGGATTCTGATTCGTCATCGTATGTCGCTGATTTAGACAACGCTAAAGATTTGTTGTAGTCGCGTTCGGCCTGGCGCATATTGCCCATAGCTCTATAGTCTTCGCAACGAAGGAAATAGGCACCGGCAAACGACGGGTATGCCGCAATCACCTTGTTTATGTCGTTGATGGAACTTTCATAAGCTCCTATTTCGTGATAAAGAAGCGCGCGGTTGTAGAGTGCCTTATAGTTGTTTGGGTCAAGTTGGAGCACTTGTGTGAAGTCGTCGATAGCCTTATTATTGTCGTGGACTTCAGATCTTAAAAGTCCTCTGTTGAACAGAGCGGCCTGGTTGACGGGGTCAAGCTGAATGGCGTAGTCATAGTCAGCCATTGCTCCAAAATAGTCGTCAAGATTATAGCGCAAGAATGCCCTATTTACAAAAAATCCTGCGTATTGAGGTTGAAGTTTAATGGCTTCGTCCATGTCGGCGAGAGCGTTTTCATAATTGCGCTCCGAATTAATCGCAACGTCGGCACGTATAATGTAGGCGTTGGTGTTGTTCTTGTTGATGGACAGAGCCTTCTCAACGTCGGCCAAAGCGGCCACAGTGTCGCCTTTTTCCATTAATAATCTGGCGCGACCTACATATCCGTTGTCATATCTGGGATAGTATCGCAGAAGTGTGGCGTAGGTGGCCTCCGCATTGTCGTAGTCCTTAAGCTCTTCTTCGGCGAGTGCTTTGTTGAGGAGTATGCCACGGCTTTCGGGCAACTGTTCGAGTGCCACAGAATAGTCGTCGATGGCTTCTTGGGTTCGTCCTAAATTCTGTCTGGCAACACCCCGCACTTCGTAGGCGTTGATTATAAATGGATTAAGCCTGATTGCCGTTGACGCGTCGTCTTCAGCTCCGCGGTAATCGTCAAGACTTATCTTGGCAATTGCGCGGTAGAAGTAAGGCTGGGCCAAGTAGGGCTTCGCCTCGATTACTTTATTGAAATACTGTATGGCGAGGACATAGTCCTCGAGATAAAGTGAGTTTTGTCCGATACGCATCACTTGCTCGGTGTTAATTTGTGCAAACGCACTGCCTTTGACAAGTGAACATAACAGGGTTAAAATGAGTATATATTTAAGACGTTTCATCGGCGGTTCTTTGTAATGGGGAATTTATTCATAAAATTCGCCTCGTAAAGTTACTGCATAATGAGTTGTTATAAAAACGTATGCCATCGTTTTGGCACTTATTTTAAAAAAAATAACATTATTATGGCTCAGAAAGAAAAGATAGTAGTGGTGGGAGGTGGATTTGCCGGATTAAATCTTGTGAAAAAACTTGACCGTACCCGGTATGACGTGGTTCTTGTTGACAAAAATAACTATCATAGTTTCCCGCCATTGTTTTATCAGGTAACTTCTGCAGGACTTGATCCGGCGAGTATATCATTCCCTTTTCGCAGGGAGATGCATAAGATGAGCAACCATCCCGAATATCATATCGGCGATGTCAGCCACATCAACGTTGCCGAAAAAAAGGTGATAACCCAGTATGAGACCATTCACTACGATAAGCTTGTGATAGCGGCCGGTACAGGCAATAATTTCTTTGGAATAAAGGATCTATATAAGTATGTTTACACAATGAAGAGCACAAGCGAGGCCATGAGATGCCGTAATGAGATACTCGACAGGCTTGAACGTGCCAGTATAGAGAAGGATCCGGAAGTGAGGAAGAGATTGCTGAGCTTTGTGGTGATTGGCGGCGGCCCTGCCGGTGTCGAGGTGGCCGGTGCCATTGGTGAGATGAAGCGCTACATTATGAGCCGCGAATATCCTTCAATCGGTCAAGATGAGCTACAGATTATTCTTGTCGAAGGCTCCGATAAATTATTGCGTACTATGAGCGAAACGGCTTCCCGATATGCGCTTGATGCTCTTAAGTCGCTGATGGTAAGTGTCAGGCTTAATATGGTCATGAAGTCATACGCCGATAATGTCATTACTTTTGCCGACGGTTCGACGCTATACTCGGAAATGGTGATATGGACTGCCGGGGTGACGGGCATTTCGTTCACGTTTGATGGCGTGCAGCCGGAAATGAGTCGTGGTAATCGCTTGACAGTCGATGAGTACAATCGCGTGCAGGGAGTTGACGACGTGTTTGCTTTGGGAGACATTTCGTGCCATGTCGACGACCGCTATCCGGCAGGCTGTCCGCAGCTTGCCCAGGTTGCCATACAGCAAGCCCGAACTTTAGCCAAAAATCTTAATCAGGGTCAGTTTATAAAACCGTTTAGCTATGTAGATAAGGGGTCGATGGCCACCATAGGACGCAATCGTGCCGTGGCCGACCTTAAACATTTTAAGCTTACGGGTTGGATAGCATGGATGGCTTGGATGTTTGTACATCTTATGTCAATTCTTGGAATGCGCAATAAGTTGACTGTGCTGGTTAATTGGACATGGGCATATTGGTCTTATCCGACATCGCTGCGTCTGATGCTGCATCCGTCGCGCTATCCTCTTCGCTCGCGCTGGGGCGAGCGATAAAGGATAAGAGCTCTTATTTATTCTCATTTATTCTGATTTGATGGCGTTGACGGGATTTTCAAGGGCAGTCCGCCGAGAGAGAAGAGCCACGCATAATATTATGAGAGTAAATACGGCGAGACCCGAGAGAATGTAGTAGAGGGGTAAGTTATCCGGCGAGATGTGAAACCGCTCAAGCCAAAGATTGGCTGCCCACCATGCTCCGGCAATACCGATTACAACGGCAGGCAGTGCTACTAACGCCACATCGCGGCACAAAAGTCGGATTATGTCTGATGTTTCGGCTCCGTTGACTTTGCGTATTGCAATCTCTTTTGATCGGCGCTGAATCTCGTCGCGAACGAATCCGACCAGACCCATGAATACGATTATCAGGATTATGATGCTCGTGATGAGTATGATGGTTCGGAAAAATCTGACTTGAGTGTATTGATTGGCAATCACTGTGGGCATATCTGTGAAAGATGCCTGTACTCCCGAGAAAGCCTCAGGGATCTCTCTCGTAAGTCGTAGGGCATTCTCCGCAACCGGTTCCTTAACTCTTAATACAAGAGTATAAAAGCGGTCATTGTCGGCGCGAATGTTCAGCGATGCGTATGGCATCACGGTCTGCATGAAGTCGCCAATCACAAAGTCTCTGACAACCCCTACTATTTTGTAGTATTCGTTTCCGATGTTGATTTCCGGATGATTACCTCCGGCGAATACACTGTCTACACTCCAGTGCATCAAGCGCATGAACTCTTCGTTGACTACTACCTCGTCGTCCATGGTGTTGTCCACGTCACGACCTGCCACAAGGTGCATCCCCATTGTGTTTACAAATCCTGACGAGGCACTGCTGATGCGTGTTGAGAACAATGCTTCATTGTTGCCATTCCACACAAATTCGCCGGAATAACCATAGACCGGAATGCTTTCCGTGCGGCTTACGCTCTCAACGTAGGGTAACTTAGATATATAGTTCCATAACGCCGACCGATTGTCGCCGATATTACTGCAATTGCCGAATACGAGACGCGACGAATCATAGCCTATATCGTGGGTCAGAACTGTTGAGTATTGGACTGATACTATACACAGCAGGCATGAAACGAAAGTAATGCCGGCAAACTGTACGAAAAGCAATGCCTTTTTCCATAAGGAGTTGCGTTCGGTAAAGCGTTGGAACACCTGGGTGACAGGTATCCGGCTGAACAATCGGGCCGGCGGGAGGCCCCCTAAAAGGAAAAGAACGGCAAATACGGCAAAAATCGACCATTTATACTCCGATAAAATCCAACGTACATCGACATTTTCAATGGTGGCGATATATTTCTGTACAAAGTAAAGCACTATAGCGGCAACACAAGCGGCTAAAAGAAGCGTTATTGCTGTCTCAAGCAAGAACATTCCGGCAATTGTCGAACCGTTGGCTCCGCTGCATTTATAAACTCCGATGGCTTTTGCCCGCTTCGACATCGAGGCTATGGACATCAGTGCATAGTTAAGAGCCGTGACGAGTATTAATGCCAAACCCAGAATCACAGATACGGAGAACAGTGTTTTTGTCGATTTGTAACCGCGATAAGTGTCGCTGAGAGGTCGTATAAATATGTCGAGTTTAGTGCCATTGGTCGGAGGAATGATTTCGTTGAACAGTTTGCCGATACGGATGTTTAAGTCATTGACATTCGTGCCGGGAGCGAGCCTTACATACGCGGGGTA
The DNA here is from genome assembly GCA_964543345.1 of uncultured Muribaculum sp. GTDB lineage: Bacteria > Bacteroidota > Bacteroidia > Bacteroidales > Muribaculaceae > Muribaculum. Next base: position 11,325 of record CAZIXM010000022.1, read on the forward strand.
TGCATCGCCTCCATTAAATCCATAATAGCACCACTCGCGATTAAGAAATGAGGGGAATGAAAGCACTGCCGACGGTTTTATGGATGAATTCAACGGTGGCTTTTTGTAGATGCCTCTGACGGTGACATCAAGGTCGTTAAGTTTTATTGATTTGCCAATCGGCTCTTCGCTGCCGAATATTTCTTTTGCCGATTCATCGCTGAGATATACCACATCCTGCATAGCCAGATCCTTGACCGGATTTCCTGACACGACTTCGATTCCAAGAGTCTCAAAAAATAGAGAGTCGGCCACCGTAGTACGTCCGATGTAGCGTTCGCGACCCTCGTAGACCACGTTGCCTCCGATTCCGACAGTAGAGGCGGCTGATAAGACTTCTTCCGGGAAATTCTCATAAATGGCTCGCGCCGTCGGTCCGTAGGTGTGTTCATTGGTAGGGCGTGTTTCACCGGTTGAGGTGAATGAATATTGCATGAAGATTTGGTAAATTTCATCGCTATTCCGGTAGCTCCTGTCGTAATTCACGATGAATAGGAACATGTCGAGCAAAAATACGCACATTGCCATTCCGAGGCCTAAAGACAGGACTTTAATGGCGGTTGACCAAGGAGAATGGCGGAGCACCCTAACGGTATAATTTAGTTTGTTCATACCGTAGAGGTTTATAGATTAGTGGGATTGGATGAAACGATATTGCCGTCGAAAAGATTGACAATGCGTTTGGCGAAACCGGCATCGTGCATGGAGTGAGTCACCATCACTATGGTGGTGCCGTCGTTGTTGAGTTCGCGGAGCAGATTCATAACCTCTTTACCGTTGTTGGAATCGAGATTGCCGGTAGGTTCGTCGGCAAGAATTAGTTTTGGATTCGTTACGACGGCACGGGCTATGGCCACGCGTTGTTGCTGGCCTCCGGATAGTTGCAGTGGAAAGTGCTTGGCGCGATGGCTTATGTTCATCCTAACGAGGATGTCGTCTACGCGCTTTTTCCGTTCTCTGGCAGATATTCCGGAGATGTATGTGAGCGGAAGCTCGATGTTTTCGCGAACAGTAAGCTCGTCAATCAGGTTGAAGCTTTGGAATACAAAGCCTATGGTGCCTTTTCGCAGTCGGGTGCGGTCTCTTTCTTTGAGAGTGCCTACCTCCTGTCCCATCAACCGATAACTGCCCGATGTGGGATTGTCGAGGAGTCCGATTACATTTAGAAGTGTAGACTTTCCGCATCCGGAAGGCCCCATAATAGCAACATATTCCCCCTCGTTAACTGAGAAGTTGATATTGTCCAATGCAATAGTCTCAATTTCCGATGTTTTGTAGATTCGGCTGAGATTTTGGAGTTGTATCATTGTGTACTTAATTAGAATTGTCGTTTGCTAAAATATGTAGCAAAAATCATGCCAAAAGCATAATTAGCTGTAGTACAATGTGTTGTGTGATGGAGTGTGTCCGTTATCGGACATAAGTGTCCGCTTTTGCGGACAACATCGGACAGAGGGGGGGTGCAATGTACGCCTATTAGGAATGAACTTATTTTATGAAGGTGTGTTATTAAAGTATGAAACGGCATTTTTCTGGCTTCATTAAAAAAGCCTGACTACAAAAAGAAATGTAGCCGATTTTCAATGTCCCGCGACCATACCCCATGGCGCGGGCTTTTTTATTGTAAAGTGGAGAGAACGGTGCGGACAAATGCGCCGACTTTACATGCCGGGCGCGTCAGAAGTTGCCTGCTTTTGCTCAACAGGATATTTGCGGTAATATTCCTGAAGCATGTAAAGGATGTTGAAGTAGAAGCCTGTCGGGGAGTTTTTCTTGTCGGCCGAAGGTTCGACGGTTATGTAGTCGTAGTAAGGAGGCCGGTCTTCATGCGACTTTACGATGTAGTCTTGGAAGTTCAGCAGGTTGTATTCGTGCTGGGGATTAATAACTATCCAGGCATTCTCCTCGTCGGCACCTGTTCCTGTCGATACGATGGCTTCAAGGATGTGGTTTAATTTATATTGCCAGATGTTTGCTAAGTTGTTTTTCTGCTTTTCTCTATAAGCATATATTAGAAACGACATCTGCCGGAGATCAAACGGGTCATCTTTAAGCGACAGTTCTGCGTAGTGGATAATAGTGTCGCATTCGGCATGTGTATGCTCGTCGCGATAATAAAGCTCTTCTACTTTTGAACTGTATTCGCTTCTGCGATACGGATTGTAATCCTCCTGAAACAGATACCCGAGGTAGAGGTGGCGAAACTGGTCGTGAGTCATCGCTGTATCGCGAGTCTCAAATAGTTTCATAAGCTTCGGATAGTAGTATTTTGATGCGGGATCTGTAACAGCGGCTTTTATCGCCTCCATATCGGGCTTTTCACGGACAAGCTTTTGCGAGGCGGGTCGGCCGGAGGTAAGCATAGTCAATGACAGCACACATATTATTATCGTAACGAAGAACGAGTATATCCTTTTCATGTCGATGGTGTTATTGTTCAGAGTGGGAGACGATGGTTCTCCAATGCAACTGAGCAAAGTTACTGAAAAAAAACGACCGACGAAAGCCCGGCTATTCACGCTCGGTAGATACAACCGCTAAAATAACCCAAATCATCGTAAATTACCTTAATCCGAAGGGTAGTAACGGCGGTTAATCGTCGGATTTGGCGTTTTCGGTGTTAAGCTCAGGATATTTTATGCGTGCATGATACATGGTTCTGAGCCTTTCGATGAATGACTGTTTGATGATGTTTACGTCGCGGAACGAAATGGGCGATTCGTTGTGCAGTCCGTCGGCAATCTGTCCGTCGATGATTCGGTTGACAAGAGCGGAGATAGACTCCACGGTATGTTCGGTCAGCGAGCGTGAAGCGGCTTCTACGGCATCGGCCATCATAAGTATCGAAGTCTCCTTGCTCTGCGGGTTTGGCCCCGGATATGTGAAGGCGTTAGCGTCGACTTCCTCGCCCGGATGAGCGTTGCAGTATGTATTATAAAAATATTTAGCCTTACCGCGTCCATGATGCTGTAAGATAAAGTCTTTTATTACTTCAGGAAGTTTCACTTTGTCGGCGCGTTTCAGCCCTGCCGTGACGTGTCCGATGACAATGCGCGCACTTTGTATTGGATTTAGTGCATCATGCGGGTTTACTCCGTGCTGGTTCTCTGTGAAAAATGCAGGATTGTCGATTTTCCCAATGTCGTGATATAGGGCGCCTGTTCTGACAAGTTGGACATTGGCGCCGATACGATGCGCCGCTTCAGAAGCAAGATTGCTGACTTGCATCGAGTGTTGGAATGTGCCCGGACATTCGCGGGAAAGTTCGCGTAGAGTAGGATTGTTGACATCGTTAAGCTCGACAAGCGTGACAGCCGAAGTGAAGCCGAACATCTTCTCGGCGAGGAACACCATGAAGTAGGCGAATGAGATAAGTATGCTGTTTATGCCGAAAGCTCCAAACATGCGGGTGCTGATTTTATCCAAAGTCCCTGCCTGAAGTATCTCTATGGCCGCGTATGCGGCACAATATGCCAAAAATATGAAAAGTGCTGAGCGAACAAGTTGTGAGCGACGGTTGAGCTCTTTTAATGATGAAATGGCCACGACTCCGGCAATCCATTGAACGAATATGAATTCAAACGGGAATGTTGCCACCATGCTGCAAAGAAGCACTTCGACAATGTAGACAAAAAATGCCGTGCGTCCGTCGAAAAATACCACAAGCAGTATTGGCAATATAGTGAACGGCACCATGTATAGTCCGCCTCGGATGGTGTCGTCCATTGCGAATGCCAGAATTAGGAAGCCGGTAACTAATAGCATTACGAATCCGAGCGAACGGTTGTTGGAGAAGATTCGGTTACGGAATAGGTAAAGGAACAGATATAATGCCCCGAAAATCAGCACCACATAAAATATTTGTCCGAGCACGGGATAATGGTGCCGGTCAACTTTATTGGTCGATTTTTGGCCTACAATCCTTTCGTAAGTCTGTAAGAGTGAATAAAGTTCCGGGGTAACAATGTCGCCACGGTCGATAATGCGTTCCCCCTGTTGAATTACGCCTCGCGGAGCCATAGCCTTTTGGAGCATATCTTCGTAAAGGCGCGACGTAGCAAGTGTGTCCTTGTAGACCGTCGCCACGAGAAACTGCGAGAATGCAGTCATTTCGATGGCTTTTCGGTAATGTTCTTCACCGAATATGCTGTCGAGTTCGGTATAAGCTTCTCTGGCCGACAAATAGTTGTTGGTAGGGATAGATATTGCAGTATTGTCGTGGATGAATCTGACTTCGTTAAGCTTTCCCAAGCGAATTTGTTGATATGTCTCTTGGTCGACGATTCCGTTCTCGAGAAATTTTCTAAGCGCCCCAATGAGTTTGTTGCGTTCTTGAGGAGTAAGTCCCAAGTTATGGGTGTTATTTACCCTTGTGGCGTATGCGGCGATTGCCGACTTCTCCATATTGGCATCGCGCACATAGACGGGAACAAATGCGCGGTCAATGCTGTCGCGGACAGCCTTCGCGCTGATTGAGTCGAGGTAAATGGGCATGTCTGACGGCGCTGTCAGCAAAGAGTAAGCCCAGGGCTTATTAAGTTCGTACACGTAGGAATTGGCATCTTTTTTCGGTAATAGCCATACGGCGACTGTGATGCAGACTATGAAAAGTGCCACCCGAAGTAAGGAATGCTTGGTGAATAGATGTTTCATAATCAAATCAGCTGATTCTTGCGGCTCGCTGAACGCCGCGTATGTTTTTTAGTTTATTGCAGAGGTCGGTGACTACTTTAGTGTCGTTGACCATTACCGCGAGGTCGCCGTGGAACACTTCGTCTTCCGCTTCAATGTCGAGACGGCGTATATTTATGGACAGATGCATGGATATCATTTGAATGATTTCCTGAAGGATGCCCATGCGGTCGATTCCTTCTATGCGGATGTTGGCCGGGAATGAGCCTCTTTCGGAAGCCCAAGCCGTGTTGAGGATGCGTTTTCCGAAGCTCGCTTTGAGGACGGATGCGCGCGGGCAGGTTAGAGAATGCAGCTCGACATCGCCGTCGTTGTTGACCCAGCCCATCACATCGTCGCCGGGAATTGGCTTACAGCAGTCGCATAACTTGAAATTACTGTTGCCTCCGTCCTCGTCGCAGTGGAGGATGTAGGTCTCTTTCATGTTGATTGGCTCCTTTGGTGTCGCTTCTTGTTCCTGCTGTTGGTTTTTGTTGCCCTTTAGAGGGCGTAGTATCTTAGAAAAGAGCGATCGGTTAGTTTGGCGGAGCAGTTTCGGCATATATTCGGGAATGACGGTTTCGTTGTTGCCTAAAGCAATGAAAAGGTCATCGCGGTTGTCGAATTTCATATTTCCGAGCATCTTGGTGATGGTCTCGTTAGTCTCCGGAATGTTGTTGTCCTCCAGAAACTTCTCGTAGATTTCTTTCCCTTTTTCAAGTACGGGGTGCATCTCCTTGCGCATGAGAGAGCGAAGACGTGTTCGCGCTTTAGCTGTGGCGAGAAAGTTTACCCAGTCAGCCTTTGGGGTCTGCGATTGAGAAGTAAGCACCTCAACTTGGTCGCCCGACTGCAGGCGGTGACTTAGCGGAACGAGTTTGTGGTTGACTTTTCCGGCTATGCAGTGCATACCAATTTCGGAATGGAGCTCAAATGCCACGTCGAGCACGGTGGCATTGTTCGGAAGCGTCATAAGTTCGCCTTTGGGAGTGAACACGACAATTTCCGACGAGAAAAGATTTAGCTTCAGAGTGTCGAGAAAGTCAATGGCATTCGGCTCGGGAGCTTCGAGAATGTCCTTAATGGTCGACAGCCAAGCGCTTAGTTCGCTTTCTTCCTCGCCTTCGCCTATTTTGTACTTCCAGTGAGCCGCAAATCCGAGTTCTGCTATTTCGTCCATTCTGCGCGAGCGAATTTGGACTTCGATCCAATTACCGTCAGGTCCCATGACCGTGAGATGCAGCGCCTGATACCCGTTGGCTTTAGGATTGCTTATCCAATCGCGTGTACGTTCCGGATGCAGGCGGTAGAGGTCGGTTATGGCCGAATATATTTGCCAGCAGATGGCCTTTTCTTTAGTCGGGTCATCGCAGTCAAATATTATTCTCATGGCGTAAAGGTCGTAGACTTCTTCAAACGGAATGCGTTTGGTCTCCATTTTCCGCCAAATAGAATAGACTGATTTCAGACGTGCCTTGGCCTCGTACTTTAGCCCCATCTCATCAAGTTTGTCTTTGATGGGCTGTGAAAAGTCATTGTAGACCGATGCTCTTCGCGATTCCGACTCGCGGATTTGGTCGGTGATTCGAGCGTAAGCCCCGGGATGCTCATATTTGAAGCTTAAGTCTTCGAGTTCGGTTTTTATGGCAAAGAGCCCGAGCCTATGGGCCAATGGGGCGTAAATGTAAAGAGTCTCACCGGCAATCTTGAACTGCTTGTTCGGAGCCATAGAGCCGAGAGTACGCATATTGTGCAGGCGGTCGGCCATTTTCAGTAGCACCACTCGTATGTCCTCGCTCATGGTGAGAAGGAGCTTGCGGAAGTTTTCTGCCTGTGCCGATGCCTTGTCGCCAAATATACCGCCTGATATTTTTGTAAGGCCTGCCACAAGTTGGGCGATTTTCTTGCCGAAATGCTGTTCGATATCCTCAACGGTGTACTCGGTATCTTCAACCACGTCATGCAGAAGTGCCGCGCAGATAGACGTTGAGCCAAGGCCTATTTCTTGATTTGCTATCTTGGCTACGGCAATAGGGTGCAGGATATACGGCTCGCCGGAACGACGGCGTATTCCTTTGTGTGCCTCACGGGCAAAGTTGAACGCACGCTCTATCATCTCGACTTTCTTTCGGTGATTACTTGAAAGATAGCCGTTTAGCAAGTCCTGAAACTCGGCATCGATTAGTCTTGCCTCCTCTTCCGGAGTTATTTTAGTGCTTTCTTCTGTGTCCATAATCGCGATAATTTGGTAGCGAATCACAAACTTAATAAAAAAAATGCAAAATATGACACGTCACCGCCCAATTCTATTTTGACACACCGTCCTTCTGGATTTGACAGAGCGCCTTACTTCCTGGCAGGAATTCGGAGCACCGTGAATGAATAAGCGGGAAGAGTCTTGGCTATTTTGCCTGACACTACTTTTGCAGAGGTCTCTACCGGCGCGGCTTCGGTGTCATCGTAATGTCCGGACAATTCCCATCCGGAGACTTCTCCGTCAGATATCCCCTGGATTTCAGCAAGGTCGACGAGTGTGGATGCTTTGATTGGCAGAAGGTTGGCTATCTTTACTATGTAGTCGCCTGTAGCTTCGTCGCGCACGATTGATGAGACGAGCCGAGCTTGTGCTTTGTTGCCTTTGTCGGATGCTGTCCATTCGGGTATGTAGGTCTGAGCCGGTACGTAGGTTGTTCCGGCATTCTGTCCGTAGAGTTGTTGTACATAGTAGTCGACAGTGGGGCGTATCTCATTGTTGTTGAAATATATGAGGTCGGGAGTCCATTGGGTATGGTTCTCCTTGGCCAACAGCGGAGCGTAAGAGGTCATCTCTACGACATCGCCGTTGCGTTCTACTGATGCGAGATAGAGAGCTTCGGAAAGAGCAGTCTCAATAGTGCTTTTGCGGTCAGGGCGGTGCGATGCATATTCGCCAAGGTAAACCTTTGTTGCATTGCGTCGATAGTTGTCGTAATAGTCTTGATTATAGATGTACCATCCGGGCGACACGTAGTAGTGTTCGTCGACGATGGGAATGTTCAGATCTTCGGCGAGTTTCCAGCCCTCTTCATAGTCAGTACCTTCATAGTACGGGCCGACTGTGCCAACTACGGTGACTTCCGGATGTGCTTTCTGCACGGCATCGTAAATCATTTTAAATCGGGGCACGAATACTTCCGTAATCATATCTTCGTTACCGATGCCGATATATTTCAGATTGAACGGTTCGGGATGGCCTGCTTCGGCGCGTTTTGCTCCCCATTTAGTTTTCACGCTTCCGTTGGCGTATTCGATGAGGTCGAGAACATCTTGAATATATGCATCCATCTCTTCCATCGGAATGCCGCACTGCTGTCCTAAAGTTGTCAATGCGTCGTGTGAATGGTGGGCTCCACGACCGGAATTTTGACATGGAACGCCTGCCGCAAGCACGGGAAGGGGTTCTGCGTTAATATCTTCACAGAAAAGGAAATATTCATGGTAGCCAAGTCCGCGGGTTTGGTGGTACCCCCACAGATTGCTGAGCGGTTTTCGCGCTTCGAGAGGGCCTATAGAGCCTTTCCAGTCGTAGATGTTGTCAACGCCATTTCCGTGGGCGACGCATCCTCCCGGGAAACGCACGAACTGTGGCTTAAGGTCGGCCAACGTCTGGGCGAGATCCTGTCGGAGTCCGTTTTTGCGGCCTTTGAATGTGTTGCGGGGGAAGAGCGAAACCATGTCGATGTCGTATGTCCCGGCATTTTCCAAGGCGATTTTTAGAAGTGCGTCAGGGCATGAGCTTTCTGCCGTCAATGAGGTCTCTAAAGTCTGCCACTTTGAAGTGCCGTTGGCTTCTAATGTGGCTGTTGCCAATGCTTTGCCGAGAGAATCAACCAGACTTACATTGATTTTTGCATCGCTTGCCGTGCGAACGCGCAGTGACAAGTCGTAAGCTTCACCGGCTTTGACCGGTATTCCGTCAAAACCACTGTTTGTCAATGTCATGCCGGATTGGTTGGATTCAAGAGTTATATAGTGCGGATTGTTTAAATGAATGGGATTTTCGGTATTTATCGAGTGTTTCCCGTCGCCTTCCACATTCCAAGCAGTCATGGAATTCCAATTTTTGTCATTCCCGCGGTCGGAAGGAGCATATTCAAAGTCGCGGTTTTGAATGAGTTCGGCATACAGTCCGCCGTCGGCCGCATAGTTGATGTCTTCAAAGAAGATGCCCATCAGCTTGTCTGTGATCGGATATGCCTTTGACGGCAGTGCTTTAATCACGTAAGTAGGCGAATCTAACCCTTTGAAGCGGGATGCATCGTCATGCATCCTCTCGCCATAGAGCTTCGACAACGCATTGCGTTGGTTTGTAAAAGCTTCAAGGTCAGATACCAATATGCCGGGTACACGTATAATGTTTCCCTTAACTGTATCACCATTTACTATGTATTCTGCTGATGCATTGTTGCCCGTGGCCGGACTTAATTCATAATGTTGCGGATACCATTTTTTTAAATCAGGCGATGATACTATTGACAGAACTTGCCCGTCGGTGTCGGCAATCCACTCTGCTGTCCATGTGCCGTCGGCATTGCGTGTGAGCGAGGGATTGAACATCTTCTTATGGCTCCCCCAAGGGCCGAAGTCTGAGCTGACAAAGTTGTAGTTCGGCCCGATTAGCTTCCATTCAGAACGATCATCGGCGCGCCACGCCAGACGAAGGCCTGAGTTGCCTTTCGCAAGCGAATATGCAATCATGTCTACACTGTCCGGAAGGGTGGCCGGATTGTCATTGCCGGAGGAGGAAGCCGATTTGCACTGTACCATTATTGTCGCGAACATGGGCAACATGGCAGCCAAAGCAAGGTGTTTTAGTCTCATTAGGTGAAAGTTGTTTGGTTGATTATGATGAAAAGTCTGAAGTAAAATCTATTTGCTAATTTCAAGCACATAGACCGGTTGTGGACCGTTTTGAATAGTTGTTTCTCCGTCGCCTTGTACGGTAGGCTGTACAAATACGTGGAGTTTACGGTGGCGTTTCCACATTTCTGTGTCGAGCGATGGCTCCCAAGCATCTACGGCGAAGTCGGTTAGGTCGGTAAGTTGCCAACTGCCCAAGGCTCCTTCCGAGGTGTGGGCAAGCGTCACACGGCTGCCTCTCTCTTCGTCGCGCATGAGATATAAAATGTCATCACCGTCAACTACTATTCTTGGCCGTGCGATCGGAATCATTTTAGTCCCACCTCCGGAAAGGGAGAATGGAGTTGTGCGTTCGCCCACCTGGCGCGATTGCCATGCGTTGCCATCGTGCCAAACGAGCCGGTACTGGGGCACGCTACTGTCGCTGTCGCGCCAATATGTAGCGATGTAAGGATTGCCGTCGGCATCGGCGCTCATGCTCGTTTGGTTTATAAGTTCGGAGTTTTGCGGAATCCGGCAAGCGTATTCTGCATTTGACAAAGTAATCGGTAGCTCGTAAGCCGTGCCGTCGGACCGTTCCCATGTTACGCCGTTGTCGCGTGACCGTGCATAGCATAAATCGTGGTTTGTCTCTACAAGCCATGTCTCGCGCCATACCCACGAAACATGTATGGTACCCTCTGCATCGACGTAAAGCTGCCAGTAGGCATTGCGCTGATCTTCACCGTCGATCAGAATATCCTGCACCCGGCTCCACGACTTATTAGTCACGTCGTAGCGGTTCATTACGAGATTTCCACGTCCTGAAGAGCCTGAGCGGTAGGCAAACAGAATGTCGCCTCCTTTGAGGGTATAAAATTCAGGATATGTTACATTGTCTTCGTCAATTCCGGTCATTGTTTCCAGTTCTCCTAATTCGAGGCTTTCCGGGGCTGTAGAGCGGCAGTATTTTAGAGGATGTCCATGGTGGTCGAACGATAGGTGCAGATAGCCGTCGCCGTCAACTGCCATGCTTATTACATTGTGCGCGTCGTTGACATTTCCTTGATATTGTGTGCGGTTAAGAGTCCATACGGTGTCGTTAAGATTACGGCATCCGAGTGTCAGATAGCCGTCGGCATCATAGTAGCTGACATACTGCTTGTCGGCGTGTGTCGCCAGCGGGCTGTTGCGGAACACGGTCGTGTTTACCGAGTTGTTGCCCCATCCATTGTCAGCGACTTTTACAAGTCTTGACGATATGGCCGGCTCGGCCTGTGCCACGGTACATGACTTAAATAGATAAGGAGCGACAAGGAGTGCCGCATAAAGCGATAATGCAAGTGGTTTATTCATGAGATACTGTTTATTTGGAATATGGAAAAATTGACTGAGCCGTATGCGCGATGCTCGAGGAAATGAGGGAGCGATGAAAAGTCATAGGCTTTTGAGTGCTCAATAATCACTATCGTCCCCTCTTTAAGCATGTCGCTTCCGAGAATGAGTCCGGGTATTTCACCGAAGTTCTGAAGGTCGTAAGGCGGGTCTGCGAATATAATGTCGAACTTTTTGTCGCAAGTGCTGACGAATTTAAATACGTCGCCACGAATAAGATTCAGATTATGTACATTAAGTTGTTGGGAGACCTCTTTGATGAAGCGATACTGTGTGGCCGCTTTCTCGACAGCGGTCACCGACTTGCATTCGCGCGACAGAAACTCGAAGCTGATAGCCCCCGTACCGGCAAATAGGTCGAGCGCGTCGCATCCTTCGAGATCGATCATATTGTCGATGACGTTAAATATGTTTTCTCTGGCAAAGTCGGTGGTAGGCCGTGCCGATATGTTTGTCGGGACGTTGAAACGTCGCCGTCCGTATTTTCCTCTAATTATTCGCATAGCATTAACAGTGTTAAATCGAGTGGCGCATCTTTGACCGATTTGCCGAAGCGTATGACGGGCGCCGGTAGCACCGAAGGCATGACGTAGCCGAGATATTCCCTTAATATGGGGGTGATTGTCTCGCGGAGAGTTGAGTCGCCGGATATGAACAGTTCACCGGCAGTTTGTTCGATTCCGAGAGCTGAACGAGTAGACATTATGTAGTAAACGGCATCCATGGGGTCGGAATATGAGAAGGTGTTCAGTAGCGAAAGCCCGTTGTCGCCGAATATGGCTATGTCCATATTGTCGTCGTGCAAGTGGACATACGTCTTACCCGGCGTGCCATATAGAGCCTGCTTTATGAAGTTCGTTGCCAGCACCCCGAGAGAGTGGGTGATGGTCGGGTTGTTGAATGTGCGGCGTATGAAGTCGACTAAGTCCCGCTCTTCTTTTACCATCAATGTGCATCCGGAGCCTTCGATTGGAGCCTCTAATGTAGTCAGGCTTTCAGACGCACCGTCGGCAATGGACGCATTTACGACTGCCTCACAAAATTCGGCTCCTTCGTTAACTGCCTCGTCGGGCAACAGCAAAAAAGAGGTCGACCGTAGCGATACTTCCACTTTTGCGAAGTCAGAAAGCAAAATCGGATTGCTGTAAATGATTTCTTCCAGAGCTTTTGCCGTAGAACCGAGAGTCGTATCGAGCCGGAAAGCCTCATACACCGGCATTTCGGCCAATTGGTCTTTTACCATGACATGCAGGGCGTTACGGTCAAGACTTAGCCCTAACCGTGAACGCTGTGGCGATTTGATGGTATCTTTGTCTAAAACTGCTGTTGCCATGGCTGATAATGAACAGGTTTGTGATGAGGTCTGATTGTGCTTAACTACCTGCGTAGATTGTTTAGGTAGTTATAGTCGCCAACATTGCTTGTTCCGTTTCGGTTGCCCGGGCCGAAGAAGTCGCCTTCATTTCCATAGTCATCTTCCTCGTCATCATATTCGCCGTCTTTATCATCCTTGACGTACGATCCGTCAGGATTGCGTCGGCGTTTCTTATTCTCCTTAGGCTTGTTCTTAACCAATTCCTTCGGCTTTTGCATGTCGACAGCCGTTTCGTAGATGTCCCACGACTGTTCGACATCCCAATTTTTCTTTAAAGTGAGTTTCTTTGGAAAGTAGAACATCTCTTCGGGCTGTATCTGCTCCAAAAGATTTCCAGTGTCGTATTTTCCGTTGCCGTTGCGGTCTATGAAAAGTCTTGCATATATATCTCCGGGTTGCAGGTAGGGAAATTCGGCCACTCCATTTTTTAACGGGGCGCTCATAATCGGTTTGTCGTCCTTGCTTATAATTTCTACTATAGCTGAATCGCTTACCCCGGTCACGTTGAAGTATAGGGCGGAGTAGTCTTCGAGCGCTTTGGTGGTAAACTCAAATGTGTAAGGCTTGTTCCATTCGTTGTAAATGCCGACCAGGGCGGCGGAGTCTACCGACAGCCTGTATTTTGTTGCAGGTTGCCACTTGTAATCCATGCGGTACTTTAGCATTCCTAAACGTAACGTGTCGTCAAGCACTAATTCCGGAGCCGGTATGGTATCCCAAATTGTGTCGCGGAGCATCTCAAAGTGGATGCCCGATTTAATGATTGTGTCAAGCGGTTGGTCTACGGTGAATTTTAGAGGCAGATAAACATCTTGGGTGGAGCTGCCTTTTGACTGGAAATTAAGGAATGTCAAGTCGGGGCCTATAAGCGAATCGAGCATCAGAGTGTCGCGCAGAAGCGGATTAAGATACAGAGTGTCTTCACGCAGGGTGTCGGGCAGAAGCGATTGGGCCATTTTTAATCGGCGTTTCTCCTTGGCCTCTTCCAAGGCTTTTTGTTGCTTCTTGGCATCCTTTTTGCTTATATGTGGAGCTTTATAGATGGTTCTGACGGTGTCTTCGCCCCATGTCAGCATTTGGGCGGTGTCGGTGCGAAGATAGTGCATGGCCAGCAATAGAGTGTCCTGGGCCAGAAGGGTGGTGTCGGTGATGAAATATTCAAGCGTATCGCGTGTCGGGTTGGAGTTTAGTTTTGCCCATTCTCGGATATTAAGTCCGGCAAGAGGCCCGTTGGCCACAGTGATTTCCGGCAGAGTGTCTGAGGGCGCGCCAAAATTAATCACCAATTGTCTTCGCGACGGACGCGAATAGTCTTTTAAATATTGAGCCTTGTAGCCCTCGTTGAACCATGTCAGAAGGATGTCGTCGGGCGAATAGTATCTAAGCGTCCGGAATATTACCGAATCTTGACCTAACTCGTTCATGACCGTATCCGCCACGACTGAATCGCGGATCGACGGAGAAATTGTCATGTCGTAAAAAGCGATGTCCTCAGTGCGGTCCCAATGATAGTCGCGGTTAAGGTCGTTGAGCGCATATATTCGGTATTCTCCGGGCTTAAGTCCGCGTATTGTGAACTGGCCTAACTGGTTCGTTTTGGCGATTCGTTCCAATGGAAGCGTCGTTATTGCTGTGTCGGAGAGGTTGCTGTAGACTCCTACGATCATGCCTTGAGCCGGTTCGAGAGTGCCGGCTTCAAAAACCATTCCGGAAATGCGCATTGAGTCGATCGAATCTCCGGTAGAGAAGTCTATGGCAAATCCGTCGAGCACATTACTTTCGTTCAGGTCGCGAATGGCATCTGAAAAGTCAATGGTGTATGTGGTGTTTGGCAACAATGTGTCGCGAAGTTCTACAGTGACGCGGTGTCCGTTGGCAGTGATGGCTGGCATTGTTTTTTGAGCAGGGGAAACCACCACTTTATTCATTACATCTTCGACCTGCACGTTCTCGTCAAATTCGATGTCAATGCGGTTGCGGGTAACATTTTTCTCCCCGATGGCAGGATTGCTCTTGACGAATTTAGGCGGTTCATAGTCATATTCTCCGCCGTTGGGACGACCTATAGAGGCACACGCGGCTAAAATGAACAGAGCCGCGACAACCAATAGCAGGCGCATATATTTCCCATCATTACCTTTCATAAAGACAAAGGTAAGATTTTTTCTCCGTTTTTTGGTTGACAATTAATAAAAAAGTATTAACTTTGCCACCGCAAATCGCGCTCGGGGTGTAGCACAGTTGGCAGCGCGCCACGTTCGGGACGTGGAGGTCGGAAGTTCGAGTCTTCTCACCCCGACTAATATAGTATAACGGGCTTAACTCGTCGAGTTAAGCCCGTTTGCCTTTCCAGAGACAAATATCGACTATAAAAAATAAACACAACGACTCTGAATGCTAAGATGAGAAATGGTGATGAGTTAATTTTCAACTCTATATCTCACGACAATAACATGAATGTTGTGAGGTATTATCTGAGTTTTTGTGTGTTGATTTCTCATGCGGCGATTTTGTCCGGCATTCACTATCCGAGTTTTCAGAGCATCAATGTTGTTGTCGGGTGCTTCTTTACGCTGAGTGGATTTCTGATGTTTCCGTCATTCCAGCGTCATTCCCACCTGAAAGGCTATTTGACCCGCCGAGCGCGAAAGATACTTCCTTCGTACATCTTTATTGTGGTTGTCGCCGCTTTCGGCCTTGTATTCGTAAGCAGTCTGTCGGCAGTGGACTATTTCTGTTCGCCGGGACTTTACAAGTACCTTGCAGCCAATCTGACATTTCTCAATTTCCTGCATCCCGACTTGCCCGGAGTGTTTGATGGAGCCGATTTCGTAACAAATGCTGTTAATGGCTCGCTATGGACCATGAAGGGGGAATGGGTATGCTATCTGACTGTGCCGATTGTGTATAAACTTATCGTGTCTATAGGTAAGGAGTGGGGGCGAATTTTGCTGTGGTGTATAGTGGCATTTCTGATAGCGACGCGCCTGTTTTTGCTAAATCTTGCATCGGATGAGCATTCTGTTTATGCATTGGTTGCCCGACAGTTCGGCACGGTGATGGTGTTTTTCTATGTTGGGACATTAATAAATGCCTATTGGACGGAGTTCTTGAAGTATAAATGGCTGATTTTATTGGCTGATATTTTAATATTGGCGTTTTGTTCCGACAATGAAGTATATTATATAGTCATGCAGCCGTTTGTCGCTGGATCGCTTGTGCTGTGGGTTTCACTGATAGGGAAGTGGGGAGCTCGCATGAGCCGTGGCGACGACATTTCATACGATATTTATTTATTTCATTTTCCAATAATACAGTTGGCAGTTTATTTTGGGTTGCCGGAAAAATTAGGCTCTTTGTGGTTTCTTTTGTCGGTAGCCTCCATTACGGTAATCCTTGCGTTGTTTTCGTGGAATGTCATATCCCGTCGTTTTCAGCCTACAAAACAGTGAAAACGACAGGATAAAGTTAGGTTTCTTAGTGTTCTCGACTGTAATCTTACGTTGCGGACAGTTGCTGTTGATCCGTCATTTCCAGTTTCTCATTGATTTACGGAAATCATAATTAGCAATAAGAACTTTAGCTATGGTATCTACGATTTTGCTTTCTTCAAAATGGGAGGGCTTCTTCAAATCGATCCAATATTGGGGATTATTCGTAATGTCACCGGACATCCAACCCATTTTATGAATGTAACGTAGCTCATCTTCGAAGGATGAAAAATAAGACGATTGTCCATCGTAGGTGCGACCATTAAAATACCAGGCCGACTTCAAAAACGGACTAAGAACAGAGTCAAGTGCCTTTAGAGAAGAAGACAACTTTTCATCTTTCAATAGCTCGTCAAAAGACAAGCCCATCATTCTTCCCGGACGTGCAATGTGAAAATCCAGCCACAGCCTTAGTGCTATTTCATTCTTAGAATTAATAGCAGGAGTGAAAGTAACGTCGAAACGGGCATCGTCGTCGTACCAAATGTAAATGCCTCCATTACCGGTGTTGTTCTTCAACTTATACTTAGTGATGTCGGGACGGAGTTGCTTCATCCTCTCCACAACATTGCTGTGCAGCTTAGATATCA
Organism: uncultured Muribaculum sp.; assembly: GCA_964543345.1. GTDB lineage: Bacteria > Bacteroidota > Bacteroidia > Bacteroidales > Muribaculaceae > Muribaculum. Next base: position 27,764 of record CAZIXM010000022.1, read on the forward strand.
GATCTTTTTTGTCAAAGTCTTCAGCCGTTATACCGGCATTAATGCCTGTTACTGACGATTTATCAAGAATTTGTTTGAGTTTCATACCGATTGTTTCAGGGGTGGTTATATTAGACCGTCCAAGAATCTCAATGATCATTGAAAAAAGATTGGTTATGTCCGGTATGTGTTGTGTCAGAAATTTGTCAGTGGCGCATGCCGCCTCAATAATATCACTCCATTCTTGGAACGTTTGTCCGTCGGAATCTAGAATTATCCCCTCTTTATGTGCGAATACACTGTCCCAAGATGTAAAAGCCGGTTTATGAACAAGAAGTCTGTATATTCGGGGATAACAGATTTGAATGGCAACGATGATAAAATTCAAGAGTTTTTCATCCATAGTCGCAGCTTCGCCATTATTGGTATCATTGTCGCTTTGAGCTATACAATCAAGCAACGAAAGAGTGTTGATCAATCGCTTTATTGAACGAGGATTCTTTCCTACGGAGGATTCAACAACTGAAGAAAAGCGTGTTCTGACGTTAGGATCAGATGTGTCAATATCTTTTAGGTAGCCAATTTCAACTAAAGCAATCAACACAAAGTCCATTGGGCGATAACTGCTTACGGGTAACGAGAAAGGAACTTGTATAATTTTATCAAAGAATGAGCGAAACTCTCTCTCGTTTTTATCTGTGAGCTTTCCGAATTTTGGCTCAAGGCCTTTTACGACAACATCATAGTCAATTGCAAGTACAAATATGCAATTGTCAAGAGTAAAGACGTTCTTGAGGAGTTCCAGAATCTCAACGGCGACCGGAGGATTAAGGCGGTCAAGGTCGTCAACGAATACGATCACACCCCGCTTATTCGATTCGGCTATTCGGTTATTTATCGCTTTTTGTAATTCGGCTCTTAACTCGGCTAAGGAAATGTCGTTTTCATCGATGGGTATATCTGTGGGCATATTGGTCATTTCGACGGCTAAGTTTACCCCCGGTATCATTTTCAGAGCTTCCCGTCCTCCACGATACAAGCCTCTGAGAATTTTCGAGACTTTCTTTTTGGAATCAATATCCACTCCTGTCAATTCACGGACAAGTTGGGCAAGGATTTTATATACCGTGATCTCGGGAGAAGACATCATAGAGTATTCCCAAGTGTTTATATTCACGCCAATAAACGGAGCATTTTCAGAGGAACAAAGGGCACGTTCCAGCCGAGTCATCAATGACGTTTTTCCGCTTCCCCATTCACCTTGTAAAGCAATTGTGATAGGTGCTGATGAGTTTTCGATAAACTTAATGAGTCCATTGACATAACGTTCAGTCCCGAAGTCATTTACGCTTTTGTTGAACGGAGTGTCTGACAGTGAGGTTGTTGTGGCTCGTTTCATTGGGATATATTTTCAAGAGATATGTGCATCCGACTAACGGGCTTCCGCATTCTCCGGTTGCATCAAAAAAGAGGACACAACACTCTTTGTCTGCATCTCTTCGGTAAGGCTCTGGTAAAGCCATTGGGTCAAGAATTAGAAAAAGCAGCCTGTGCCCTCGTGAGAGGACGCACCAACCAGGCTTTGACCTTTCCTTTCGACCCATTGTTAGATTTACCAGATTTAACCGAATCGAGATTTGGTCATTGCATGTCAATGCAAATCGTTATGTATACTTTCGTATGTCTATTTCGTTAACTGCAAAATTATGAAATTTATTTCAAACATAAATATGCTACATAACATATTTACAGGCTTTCACGGGCAAATGTGGCATTAAGTCATACATATCTGAAATTCATAATTGTCCGAGATTAAGTGGCGCAAAGTTACAGAAAACGTGTATTATTTTTCGGTACAGTTGAAGATTAAAAGAAAATGCTTTTTTTAAAGACTATTTGGTCTTGGATTGGTTGGGACTTAGCGTGTTAAGGTTGTACATGCACGCCTATGAATAAGAGCCTGTCCCATAATATATGTTAACGCCTCAGCGTTAACATATATTATGGGACAGGCTCTAAAAAGGCGGCTGTGCCAATTTGAACTGACACAGCCGTCTGGAAAAGGTTATGAAAAAGCAGATATTACTGAGCGAGCGAGATGATAGGATCTTTTTCGTCTTCGTTTTCTGCAATCAAAATCTTATTTTCACGGGCGAGCCATCCTAAAGCAAGATATAATTCTTTGTCTTTAAGTTTGGTCACTTTCTTAAGTTGCTTTACTCCAAGTGCTTCAGCTTCGTTGAGAGCATTCCAGATAAGTCCGGCATTGTAGCCGATTGTGTCGATGTTCATTTTTAGCAAAAGTTTATGTTAGACAATATGTTTAATAGTCTGCGTGCAAAATTACGAAATTTTCGCAATTTTAAACATTTCCTATTTAACAAATTGCACACAAATAAAGTTCAATCTCAATTTTTCATTGTCCATTTTGCATCTACGGACATATTTTTGCCTCTGACTTTTACGATAAGTGGATAACATGGCTTTGCCGGAAGATCGCCGGCACCCGGGCCGTCTTTAACGGTCGGATTTGACGGTATGCCCGGAGCTTCGCCGAGCGTTATGCTTTCGACCTGTCCGTCGGTTACGGTGAAGGCCAAGTCTATTCCCGGAGTCGTGAATAAAATTCCGTCTGAATATGGAAAAGCCTCAGTATCGTGGATTCGGTCGTAAACATTCTCTGTAAATACCGGACCTGCAGAAGACTGTGCAACAGATGTCGGGCGGTCATTAAAGAGCACGACATACTCGTAAACATGTGATGTGTCAGACATACAGGAGAAGCGGTCGGCTATTTCTTTCCCGTTGAGATTAATCTTTCGGTTCATTTTTACTCCCGGATTTGCGTCGGAAGTCTCCATTTCGGCGTAGCCCCCGGCGGTAGATGGCTCAAATTTCAGAAGTCGACCGGTGCTTCTTAACTGGTCTTTTCCGTCGACAGTCACTGTGTTGTGCGATAATGAACGCTTATACCAATCGAGATAGTCGGGAGTGCCGTAGCCCGATGTGCCAAAGTCGGAAATTAATTCGCGTTCACCATCATGTATAGTAATCGACATTTTATCCGGATGGCCGTGCCCGATTCCGTTGCCGCCAAATTTCAGTACCACTGTCCGGCCTTCGTTTCGTAACAGACAGAATCCTGATTCGTCAAATGAATAGCCGGGCTGTATGAGTTTTGCCACTTGGCTTTTCTCATAGTCATGTCCGTTGAGAAGCGCTTCGGCATCAAGCCGATCTTTATGATTATATGACATTGACAATACGTCATGCAGCAGTGAATCTGAAAATTTTGCAGATGCCAACTCATATAGAGCAGTCTGTGATAGCAGATTAGCGCCATACCATCCGTCGCTGTGTGCCGGAAATGACAGGTCGGGATAAGTGCCTTTGACCGGTTCCGCAAACATGTCGTGAAGGTCGGAATCAAATAGGTTGTAACCTCGACATTCAACAGCCCTGGCGGTGAAGATAAGGGCTTCCAAAGGATAATAGTGATAGTGGGGAGAGCCTTCGTTGATCCAGCCATCGGAATTTTTATGTTTCACCACTAAATGATGGTAGCCGTAATTGGGTTTATTTATTGCCACGTCGACTATGCTGTCGTCTTCAAGTGCAATGCCTAAAGCCGTCAGGCCGCTGTTATGCCACATCTGCCAATTAGCCTCCGCCGGACGGTGCAGCAACAACCGTGCGGCAGGGCGGAGATAACCTTCTTCGATAGTCTTGACTTCAGCAGGGGTCAGCGTAGGTTTAATGGCTTTATAAACCATGGCTACTTTTGTTCCCCAGCTGGCTTCGTCAAGACTTTGTGCGAAAGCTTTTCCACTGTGTTGGTCGGTGGCTTGACGTCCGGAGTTGTGCTCAAACCATCCGTCATATTTTGAGGCATAGTCTAAAAGCATCTCTTTGATATATCGGGCATACTTATTATCGCCTGTTGCATAATACAAGTACATGCAGTTATACATATAGTCGCGGTTGAGTGAATGGACTTGAAGTATCCAGGCCCAATCAAAACGGTCGTTGCCTTCCCAAGCTTTGTCGCAGGCAGTGCATAAGTGTGACAATGGATAATCCCATCGGAATGTAAACAGCTGATTGTGTATCGGACAAAAGTAGTCATGGAAGTGCCCACCGGGAATGTCCGGTACTTCAAGTTCGTGTTTTCTGCGTTCGGCAACGTCGCGTTGCATCCGCTTGACTATCTTTTTGCCCCATGAAGTCTTGGCAGAAGCGCGTATTTGGGCAATTTCCTCCGGAGAAATAAAGTAGAATCCCAGCTCGCCTTTCTTGCTCAGTTCATTCCAATCTCCTCCATAATATGCCCGGTTCAATAGTTTAAGATTGTCTGAATCGTCGTTGTTTATAAACAGATTTTCTAAATCCTTATAAATATAGAATGCAAGCCAATATCCGTTAGAATATTTTTCGCGTGTTGTCCGCGCGGTCATCCATTTGGCATACCAGTTAGGATTAAGGCCATATTGTCGGGCTATTCGTACTGCGTTGGATGCGTTTGCCCAAATTCCATCAGCCATTTTTGTGGCCAATCGGTTAAAATCACTATATTTAAACTGTGAGATGTCAATCAGTTCACATCGGTCGTCAATACCTAATTCCTTAAAGTCGACTACAGTCTCTGTGATTTGATCTCCGTCAAGGTCATATTCTATATGATCGATAAATCCATTGTTGTCGGTGTCGCTGTACAATACGGTGGCAAAGGATTTTGGGTAAAATTCTTGTCCCATCCACATTCTGTCCCAACCTTCGTAATATGATGCGTTTTGATCGATTCGCCACACTCCGGTCTCAGCACCGTAAAGATGCAGTCGTCCGTCAAACTTACTAATGTAAAGTTTGCCGTTTCCTGAATTGTCCAAATCCCATTCTCCGCGGTCGCCGGAGGCATCGCTTTGTTTGTTATTGTCCACGCCTCCGTTTTTCCATCCTGACTTGAACGGGTCACGCGGTTCATAAAATTCGACACGTTCCCATCGTCCGTTGTCATCATCTTCATCATAAACAAAATTGACACGATTCCACTTCCCCCGGTTGAATATTAGATCCCAGGCGGCATCGTGGTCAGGATAAATGAGCTCGGTAAGATGGCGATAGTGGGGATCCAAGAAAAATTGGTCTGACTCCGGCAGTCCCTGAATATTGTTTATAGGATGTATTTGATCGGAATAGTCAAATCCCTCGCCTTCAAATCCGATAGTCATGTCAAAGTCAAATTCATTTCCCGTGGTGTTGTCATTGTCCAAGTCCACAGCTATTGAAATCCAATTTGCTTTCCCGACCGGTTTAGATGAGTCTAAAACTCTGATGGCCATTTCTGTCAGGCCGTCATTGTCCGGGTCATAAAATAAAAATGGATTTTCCCAATTGAGGCTCAAATTGTTTAGCGTATAAGTAGGGGCATGTACTTTCATAAACATGGTGTTTCCGCTGTAGTCTTCGTAAAAGTCTGAAAGCCCCACATGATCCCAACATTGTAGCTGGAACGTATTAAAGTTAATGTAATTGAAAATATTATCGTTATCGAGGTCGCGTATTATCATGTAATGGCCGCCGGTCTCCGATTTTTCGTCGGGATAGTCGATAACTATTTGCATGTCTGCCTTCCCATCTCCATTTTCGTCGACCCAATCAATTATAAGGTCGCCATGGCCACCGAAGATTCCGTCTTTATTTCGGTCTATCAGCAGGCAGTCATTTACCATATCTCCTTCCAAATCGCCTCGAGTCATGTTGCCGTCATCGTCGAGCCATAGTACGGGAATGCCATTGTGGGTAACAGTCTTTATGGCATCGACTTTACCGTCGCCGTTAATGTCGAGATATTCCGGTGTGAATCCTTTGGGAGCCGGAGGCAGACGTAACGGCATAAGGTGTGTGTTTGAATTCCAATATCCGCCATGGTCGGTAGCCCCGGCGTTCATAATGGCTCCCGTGCCGGCCGCAAGCGTGGCGATGAAGATTTTGCAAAGTGTTGTCATTTGATAGTTTCGGTTAAACATAATAAAGCAGGATAATTTTTTGCAAAAGTATCCTGCCTCTATTAATCGATTCCTATTTATCGACTTAATTCTTAATTAATCGAATGTTTCGTTAACCGGTTGCGGTTTACAATAAGTTTATAGCAATGTTATCCGGGAAAGATAAGTGATGCGTCGCCATAGCTTAAAAACCGAAAATCGTGGGAGAGTGCAAAGTCGTACATTGTTTTCCAGTCGCCCCCCACGAATGCCGAAACGAGAAGCAGAAGAGTCGACTGTGGTTGGTGGAAGTTGGTGATCATTCCTTTGACCACTTTGAAAATGTAGCCCGGAGCGATGATTATGCGGGTGGATGCAACGAGGGCACTTGAGCCCTGCCGGTCAAGATACTCGACAATGAGTCCTAAGGATTCCGATGTGCTTAAGTGGGGATGATCCGGAGAGTAGGGATACCATTGTGGCACCTGTCCATCCCATTTGCCCTGGCTTATAAGGCACCCGATGTGGTACAGGCTTTCGAGCGTTCTGACAGAAGTTGTGCCTACTGCTATCACTTTACGTTCTGTAGAAGCGAGTTCCTCAATAAAGTCGCGACTAACGGCTATAAATTCGCTGTGCATATCGTGCTCGCCAATATGCTCGCTCTTTACCGGTTGAAATGTGCCTGCTCCGACGTGAAGAGTCACCTGGCGTGACGGTATTCCGCGCAGAGTTATTTTATCAAGCAGGCTGTCGGTAAAATGGAGCCCGGCCGTCGGGGCCGCTACCGAGCCGTCGTGCCGGCTATACACTGTTTGGTAGTCGGTAGTATCTGACAGCTCAGTCTCTCGATTGAGATATGGCGGTATGGGAATTTCTCCCAAAGCAAGCAGTATGTCAGAAAATGTCATGTTGCCATCTGACTCCCAGCTGAACCGGACCACGGATGCGTTGCCCTCGCGACGCACGCGTTCCGCTTTAACAGTAACATTTTGATGATTAATCTCCACATTGTGAATTAGGAGGCCATCTTTCCATCGTTTGGAATTTCCAACAAAACATAGCCAATCGCAAGCTCCGGTGGCCGACAGATTGAGGGCATAATCTGAAGGTGCGATCGGCTCAAGACAGAATATTTCAATAGAGGCACCTCCGCCTGCCTTTTGGAATCGTAACCGTGCGTTTATGACTCGGGTGTCGTTATATACCAACATTGAGTCTTCCGGCAAAATTTCAGCCACATCTTTAAAGAGATGTTCTGAAATTGCTCCTCCCGATTCGCGAACCAACAATTTGCATTCGTCACGTACAGCGAGCGGATGTTTTGCTATCCGTTCGTCGGGAAGGTCATAGTTGAAATCTTCGATTTTTATATTGAAAATAGCGTTACTTTCCATTACTTATATGTCTCGGCAATTTCATAGATGGACTCGAATATTTTCATGTCGGTTTCCGTCAACTCGACATTACGGCGAGCCATTACCCGGCGCGCTATTTCGAAAAATTTGTTGAGCGAAACGTCATCAAATCCCGACGCGCCGCCTTCGCTGAATGATGCAACGAAGTTTCGGGGAAATCCTGAACCGTAAATATTGCATCCTACACCGACTACCGTGGCGGTATTAAACATCGTGTTAATACCGGCTTTGGTGTGGTCGCCCATAATCAGACCGCAGAACTGCAACCCGGTGCGCAGAAAACGATGGGCAGGATAATTCCACAGTTTTATTTCGGAATAGTCGTTCTTCAGATTTGAGGCCACACAATTAGCCCCGAGATTGCACCATTCGCCGATAACTGCATTCCCGAGGAATCCGTCGTGCGCTTTGTTGCTATAGCCGATCATAACTACATTGTTCAGTTCGCCTCCTACTTTACAATATGGTCCGATGGTCGTAGCCCCATATACTTTAGTGCCCATATTGACGTAAGCGTGTTCGCATAGAGCCAAAGGCCCACGCACGCAGGAGCCCTCCATTATCTCTGCGTCTTTACCTACATAGACAGGCCCTTTTGACACGTTTAAAATCGCACCCTCTACTGTCGCTCCGGGTTCGAGGAATATTTTGGGCGTACCGTCTGAGAAAAGCGGGTCACCTATTACTGTGCAGGTAGAGCTAAGGGGTTGTGAATATCTGCCTCTTGTGAGTGTCCGGAAATCATCGACAAGAGCCTCTTCGTTATGTATAAAAATGTCGGTCAGTGAATCGATGACAAGTGGCAAGTCGGTAATATCGATTGAATCGTCACATTCTTTGCCATGTCTTGCCAAGATACGTTCGCCACACTTTATGGCAGTCTTCTGAGGCAATCTTTCAAGACATCTGACAAGCTCGTCAGAAGGGCATACATTACCTGCTATGTAATAGTCTTCAAGTGTATTTGCTTCCTTCATCGGGAATTTTGTCGACAGATAATCGGCAGTGCTGTAGGAATATTGTCCGGGAAACGCCTGCTCCCACTTTTGCCTTATGGTTAATATCCCGAAACGAATGTCGGCTATCGGTCGGGTGAATGTGATAGGGAGCAAGTTTTCACGAGTGTCCTGATCGTCATATAAGATTATATTTCGCATATATAGGTGAATTTTTAGTCGTTAATAATGGTTGATATTGATTCATTGTTTATTTTGACTCGCGTTGCATCAATTTGTTTGGAAAAACCGCCCTTGCTGTCCGGCTTAAGGTCACACCATTCCAGTGAACAACGGTCAATGTCTATGTCTGTGGCATTTTCGATATAAAATGCGTATATTTTATCGGTAATAAATCCTTCTCCGGCGCAAGGACGTTTGTCGTATATCCCTTTGGGATAGTCAGACTGATTGGATATGCGTAGATTTACATCCTTAAATTCTAAGTTGCAGACTTTGCCGGGAGTATCACATCCGATAAATATGCCATTTTCGCTCCGGCAAGTTATGTTGATGAAGCGTATGTCGCTGACTTTGCCTGACCGTCCTTCCGTGGCTCCTTTTGGAAAACGCCAGCCGGCATCCTTGTGATTGCCGACGGAGCGAGGATATGACGTAACGTATATCGGTTCGGATTTTCCCCACCATACGTCGGAAAATAGATGACAGTCGACATGCATATTGGCGAAAGTAACATTGGTAACCGTGCCTTCATCCCGGTTCTGGATGCCAATGCCCCGGTTGCTGTCCTTGATAATACAATTGTTAAACATGACATTATCAATGCTGTCCATGTTCTCCGAACCGATTTTCACGGCGCATGAACGAGAGGTCATAATACAGTTGTTGACTACAATGTCTTGGCAGGGTCCATATTGTTCCCATTCCCGGCGGTTTTTAAGGCAGATGCAGTCATCGCCGCTTTCGATTAAACATCCAGAGATGCGCACTTTGCGGGAATGGTCTATGTCGATACCGTCTCCATTGCGGATTTTCAAGTTGTTAATTAGCGAAATGCCGTCAATTGAGACATCGCTGCAGCCGATCAGATGAATAGTCCAATACGCGGAATTGCGTAACGTGATGTCGCGTATTACCATGCGTTCGACATTTATTAGGGTGAGAAGATGTGGCCGCGGGTCAAAATCGGTCACTGGTTTCAGCTCGTATGAGTCGTCGAGCTCGGCGCCCATAAATGCTATTCCGTTTCCGTCCAAAGTTCCTGTCCCGGTTATCGACACTTGTTTGAGATTCTGTCCGGAAATCCACATCATGCCTTCCCCCCGGTTGTCGCCAAACGCACTCTCTTTATATACACTTTCTGAGGGATTAGCTAAAAGCCTCGAGTTAGGCTCGAGGTGCAGATTAACGTACGAAGCTAAATGAAACGGGCCTGCCATAAAACTTTTTCCAGCCGGGACAATTACTGTTCCTCCCCCCTCAGCCGAGCATTTGTCGATGGCTTTTTGTATGGCTTCGGCATTGTCTATGGAGTCGCCGGCTACGGCTCCGAAAGCTAATATGTCGTAAACATTGGCGTCTCTTCTGCCCACGCAGGAAGTACCGAATAAGGCGACAATCAGTGCTATTATTGAAATTATAGTTGATTTTTTCATACGGCTTACTGCTGGTTAAGTTTTGTTGAAGAGTGTAGTATGGATGATTCCGATGATCCCCATTTGTAATTTGGCTCAGCGCCCATTATGACCTCGAACGTCCCGCCGGCCATTATATCTGCGTGGTCGAGATAATTCTTGTTATAAGCATTTCCGTTGAGAGTTGCCGACTGAATGTAGACGTTTTCCTGCGATGCGTTGTGGGCAATGATTGTAAACTCGTGTCCGTTTTCGAGATGTATTGCGGCTTTTGGGAAAGTCGGAGAGCCGATCATGTAGTATGGTGTTCCAGGACAAACCGGATAGAAGCCGAGCGATGCAAAGATATACCATGCCGACATTTGACCTGCGTCGTCGTTGCCTGACAGACCCCCGGGTGAGTTGAAATATTCCGTTTCCATAATCCTGCGAACTTCATTCTGCGTACGCCAAGGCTGACCGGCATAGTTGAACATCCACGCTACTTGGTGGCATGGCTCGTTTCCGTGCCAATAGCGTTGCTGAGTGAACATGGAGTCAAGTTTGGCGACGAACGCTTCACGACCACCCATGGCTTCCATGAGTCCATCGACATCGTGTGGTACATACCAAGTGTAGTGACATGGTGCCCCCTCAGTGATGAATCCTGCAAAGTCAAAGGCATTGTCCTCTGAAAGGTATCTTCCGTCGGCATATCTTCCTTGTGCGTAGCCTGTCCGTGGGTCAATTACGTTAATAAAATTTTTTGATCTACGCTTAAGTTCATTGGCATCGCCGTAGTGTCCTAACATATCGGCGACTTCTGAAAGTACAAAGTCGTCAAAAGCATATTCGAGCGTCCGTGACACTTGCTCGCGCTGATGAAAGGCCTCTTTTACGCTGTCCTCGAGTGGAATGTACCCATGTTTAAGATACGAAGAAAGTGCCCTGCGCCCCATGCCGTTAATGTAGTCGGCCGAATCTGCCGGCGACTCGAAGGCATTTTTTCGCATGTACCGATATGCCTTTTCTATGTCAAAGTTGCGTACTCCTTTAATGTATGCGTCACCTATGGCGGCGCTGCAGTGGTCGCCTATCATGGCTGCGGTGTAGCTGTTCCAACAGGGGAATATGGGCATCCATCCGCCTTGTTCTGCTTTAAGAACGAGGGATTGCATCATGTCGCCGCTCTTTGTCGGTTCAAGTAGTGTGACGAGCGGATGAAGTGCCCTGTAAGTGTCCCACATGCTGAAGTCGTCATAATATGTTGCTCCTGCCTCTATGGTATTGATTGGTGTCCCATGAGCGAATGCCGGATACCTCCCGTCAACATCATTCATCGCATGGGGCAAAAACGAGGCTCGATACAATGCACCGTAAAATTTAGCCTTCTCGGTGTTGGAGGTCGATTCGACGATTATCGTCGAAAGGCGTCGGCTCCATATCTCTTCGAGTTGATGACGTGTCAGGTCGAAATCCCAATGCGGTATTTCCGAGGATAGATTCGTATAGGCTCCTTCGAGGTCTGTGAATGACGAGGCGGCTTTCACCTCCACACTTTCCCCCTCCTTGATGTTAAATTTTACGTATGCACCGATGCCCCTGGTGCCCCCAATGTCGGTCTGCTGCGGAAATATAGCCTTGTCTTTAAATGTCCCGACTTCTGTCAGCTCGTGGTTAATTTCTATCACAAAATAACCGCTGAATCCGGCCGGCTGCCCCCAACCTTGGTATATACGATGAACAGGATTATACCCCGTTATTCTTCGGTTGACTGAATCAACCTCTATATAACCTTCCCCCTCGTCACTGTTTGGGTTTACCACCAGATAAGCTTCGCCGTCGTTGGCGTATGTGAAGCGGAATATGGCCGAACGTGAGCGGCCGGTCATCTCGGCCGTAATGCCTTCTTCCGGAAGAGTGACTGAGTAATAGGTCGGTGAGGCTGTCTCGTCAGAGTGGTTAAATGCTGTGGCTCGATCTTCCGGCTGACATCTCAGATGGCCAAAGAGCGGCATCAAAGTCATTGAACCGTAGTCCTGCGTACAGCCTCCGACAATCCAATGGCTGTTGCGGAAGCCTTGTAGCTTGTCGTGCTTATAATAGTAAGGGGCTTTGCATTTTTGCTCGGTGTCCTGCGTTTGCGGTGTCCAAAAGTTCATGCCGTTCGGTTCCAGCACGGCGGGAAGGGTCTGCCCATACTCCTCAGTGCTCTTGCCGAACAGGCCGGCTGTACGCGTTTCACTGGCGGCAGTCCCTACCCGTGTGTCAATGTATTGCAATGCTCCGGTAGCCGACGCGTAAAGTGCCGACATTAAGATTGCCAGGGATATGCCTAAACGCTTCATCGTTTGCCGAAAAGATTAAGGCTAAAAGTCATTGCGGAATGCCGCCAAAAGCCGCGACTTTACCAGATCCTGGTGCTCTTCGTCACCATAATTGGCAAAAGGGTATATGCTTATACCGCCTCTGGGAGTAAATAACCCGATTACTTCCAGATACTTCGGATTCATCAACTTTACAAGATCTTTCATAATGATGTTAACGCAGTCCTCGTGAAAATCGCCGTGGTTTCGGAAGCTGAAGAGGTAAAGTTTGAGACTTTTGCTCTCCACCATCCTTTCGCGTGGAATGTAGTTGATGAGGATTTTCGCAAAGTCGGGTTGCCCCGTCTTTGGACACAAAGAGGTAAATTCGGGGCAAGTGAACGTCACCAGATATTCATTTTCCGGATGCTTATTGATGAACGTCTCAAGCACTTCGGGCGCATATTCAGTGGGGTATTTAGTGCCTTGGTTGCCCAGTAGGGTGACTTCAGGCATTTCTTCAGGCATTCTTGACATGGCAATGACGGATTATTACTTATTAAATGTCGGCTCGGTCACTTTCAGCCGTTCACCGGCATCATTGACCACGCTACGGAAATAATCTTCTGAATAACCGCCGAACACGGGATAAGCGCATTCCCCTTCGGGGGTACGCAAAAATTCACCCGGAGCAGACTCCTTTTTGATGTTTCCGTCAAGATACTTGACAAGCAGGTAGTCGCCTAATTGCTTAAATTCCTTGGTCGACCGTTCGGCCCAATCCCTTGAAAAAGCACTGAGAGCATCTTTGCGGTCTGTGGCATTCATTGACAGAACCTTTGACTCTATTTCTTTTACTCCGGCCTCCATGCCGTCTTCAAGCGAATTTTGTATGCGACGAATGTCCGGAATCATTTGCGAGTAGCGGTTATATGCCTGGTTTGCAACATAATTATGTACCCAGAAGGCCGCATCCCATGAAAGAGTAAGAATGTCGCCGTTGCCGGGAGCATAGCAGTGGGGCACCTCGTTAAGGCAGCAATACATGGGCACGTAGACACATGTGTTGGTGTCGTCAACGCCGAACCACAGGATTCCCTTCATCTCGGCGGGTACTTCGTCGCGCAGTTGAGCTACAAAAGTGAATGCTGTCTGTTGGGTGGCTATGGCGCGCTCGTGGGTATATTGTACGCTGTCTACGGTGAACGTCATGGGACGCCAACGGTAAGGCACTTTAAACGGACCGGCGCCAATGTCATTGGTCATGTCGAAAGGAGTGTCTTCAAAATGGTCGCGCATGGCCCACTGCATGTCGCGTACACTAAGAGGTTTGGCCGGTTTGACCCATAGAGGCATCGGCTCGCCGTCGCCGCTCATTATCCACGGAAGATACTTGTCGATATCGGCACCTTGTTTCTTAAAGAACGACCATACGCGGGCATCGCAACCGCGAAGAGCGCTGAAGTCAGTTATGGCGTATGCTTTTGAAAAGTCAAAGTCTTCGTCTTTGCCGTCGAAATAGCCTTGAGAACGGGCGAATTCAATGACATCGGGCGAATAGAGAGTCTCGGGGTCGTTGAGCGGGAATGTGTGGATACGTGCGTGGTTGGCATGTCCCGAAATCATTCCGTCGGGAATGCGTCGTGCCACCCATACTGCACCTTTGCTGATGCCGCCTTTTCCGATCATTTCCATAATCCAGGCCTCCTTGCCGTCGGCTATCGAAAATGATTCGCCCTCGCTCGCATAACCGTACTCTTTTACCAGGTCGGTCATAATTTTGATGGCTTCACGTGCGGTCTTTGCGCGTTCAAGGGTGATATATATTAGCGAACCGTAGTCGATGATTCCGGTTGTGTCTACGAGTTCTTCTCGTCCGCCCCAAGTGCTTTCGCTTATTGCCAGTCCATGTTCGTTCATGTTGCCGACAGTGGCGTAGGTATGGCTAACTTGAGGAATCTCTCCGAGATATTTGCTCGTGTCCCAATCGTAAACCTTGCGCATTGACCCTTTTTCATAGTCTTGGGCAGGAGAGCTGTAGAGCTCTCCGTACAAACTGTGAGAGTCGGCGGCATAAGTTATTAATGAGCTGCCGTCGGCAGTAGCTCCCGGGGCGGCTATAAGGCTCGTGCACGCTAAGGCAGATGCTGTGGCTGTCAGAGAAGCGACAGCTAATAATGTAATTCGTTTAAGCATAAATGGTCTATTATCTAAAGTATTCTCCCGGCATACGAAAAAGCAACATTCCGCCATGCCGGCGGCATTATCAATCACAAAGTTACGACATTTTCTCCGAATACATGCTATAAAACATGCCTGAGAATTTGCCCTGGCATAACTTTAATCCGTAAATTATGCGAAAATATGTGACAAATCGCCATTTTACTTTAAGAGCCTGTCCAATCACACTTGAACCGCTAAAATTGCAAAAATTTCGTATCTTTGCGCTTTAATTGTACTGAAAAATGAAAATTGCACTTATCGGTTATGGCAAAATGGGCCATGCGATTGAACGAATTGCTGTAGCAAGAGGCCACGAGATAGTCTGCACTATTGATGCGGACAACACGGCTGACTTTGATTCCGACGCTTTTAAATCGGCTGATGTGGCCATAGAATTTTCCACTCCTGCCACGGCTGTCGACAACTATCGCAAAGCCTTTCAGCGTGGCGTTAAGGTCGTTTCGGGGACTACCGGTTGGATTAAGCAATTGCCCGAAATAAAAGCGCTGTGCGAAAGCGGTGCAGGTACGCTGTTTTGGACTTCAAACTTTTCGCTCGGAGTAAACATCTTTTTTGCCGTCAACCGTTATTTAGCGGCCATTATGGGCGGCTTCCCGCAGTACACGCCGTCGTTGGAAGAGATTCACCACATACATAAGCTTGACCATCCGTCGGGCACTGCCATAACCCTTGCACAAGGCATCATTGAAGAAGATCCCGCAGTAGTGGCATGGAAAGAGGCCGATGATGTCCAAAGTGATACGCTTAAGGTGACGGCTGTCAGGGAGGGTGAAGTCCCGGGTACCCACATTATCCGTTGGGACAGCGAAGTCGATACCTTGACTATCGAACATCGGGCTAAGAGCCGTGAGGGTTTTGCTCTTGGTGCAGTAGTGGCGGCTGAATGGGCGGCTTCACGCACCGGATGGCTGACTATGGACGAAATGATGCATTCGCTCGTATCACGCCCCGAGCTTCTTGATACACTCTAATTAGAAAATTCGATAATGAACAGCAATTTAAAAAAAAATAATATCTCAGCCACAGACGATTTCAAGCGTCGCATTAGTGAGACAAAGCCTACTCGGTGGGTTAGGTTTGCGATAGTCGCACTTATTTTCATCGCTTGGGTTGCATGGCTCGGAAGTTGGTGGGTGCTGATTTTCCTCCCGTTACTTTTTGACATATATATCACCGGTTATATACCGTTGACGTGGTGGAAGAAGAGTAAAAATGCTACGGTAAGAGCCGTGATGAGTTGGGTGGATGCGATAGTTTATGCGCTTATCCTCGTGTACTTTGTGTTCACTTTCATAGGGCAAAACTATGCTATTCCCTCGTCGTCGCTTGAAAAGACGTTGCTTGTAGGCGACTATCTATGGGTAAACAAAATGGCTTACGGCCCGAGAGTGCCCATGACTCCGATACATTTTCCATTGGTGCAAAACAGGCTGCCAATTGTAGACACTAAAAGCTATACAGATTGGCCAAGCTGGAAATATCGCAGGCTTAAAGGATTGGGAAGTGTTGAACGGGGCGACATTGTCGTGTTTAACTTCCCTCAGGGCGACACTGTGTGCACTAAGTTTATGGAATCGGCCGAGACGTATTATGACCAAGTGAAAAAGTACGGACACTTTACGGTTAATAATAATCCGGAAGTGTTCGGCGATGTAATATATGTGCCGGTCGACCGCAGACAGAATTATGTGAAGCGAGCCATAGGGCTCCCGGGCGAGACTATTGAGATTGTACGTGACACTATCTTTATCGATGGAAAGGCTATTCCCCAACCCGAAAATGTGCAGCATAACTATTTCTTTCAGGTAAATGGAGGCTTCTCAGAAGCAGATTGGGAAAAACTTGGAATAGCTTCCGACGACCGGTTTGATTGGAATGTTGATGCCGCTACCGCACGTGCAAATGGTTTTACGGTCAATCCTGACGGATCGGTTCCTAAGATATATGTTTCGCCTCTGACTCCTGCCATGCTTGCGATGCTCGACGATGATCCGAGAGTTGTGATGGTGGCAAAAGCTTCGACTTTGCCTATCCCGTTATTCCCCGAAGGAGTGGCTTCTGGCTGGACTATAGCCGATTATGGACCTCTATGGATTCCTAAAAAAGGTGAGACTATAGCTCTCGATAAGAATTCTTGGCCTCGCTATGAGCGTGTAATCCGTAACTACGAAGGACATTCCGACGCGTATATCGATAATAACGGGGTGGTGTATATTGACGGGAAGCCGGCTAAAGACTATACTTTTGAGATGGATTACTACTTTATGATGGGCGACAATCGCGACAACTCGTCCGATTCCAGATTCTGGGGGTTCGTACCAGAAGACCATATTGTAGGAAAGCCTTGGCGCGTGCTCGCTTCATTTGACAAAGATAAAGGACTGTTTAGCGGGAAAATAAGATGGGATAGGATATTTAAGGATGCCAACCCCGATAAAGAGGCTTTTGTCGAATTTGACGGCAAGTAATCTGAAGATACTGTGAGCTGTTCGCCATTGATTAAATTTCCCGGTACAACGCTTGTGATTCCGCCGCTTTACTGTGGAAGTGTCAGAGCGTACGCGGCTATGGCAATGTTCGGCAGTGTGATTGTCGACACCGCCCGTCGCTTTAACAAACGTGAGAAGGAATGCCATAGATGTGTCATCGAGGGACCCAACGGAGTGCAACGCCTAACTGTGCCGTTGGAAAAACCTCAGCAGTGGCATTCGACGCGTCTTGCCGACGTGAAAGTATCGGAACACGGTGAATGGTGGAATGTCCATTGGGGAGCAATTGAGTCAGCATACGGACGAACACCGTTTTTTGAATATTATGCCGATGCATTGCTGCCGGCTTTTTCAGGTAAAGTCAGCACTTTAACCCGGCTCGATTCGTTGATACACCGTTTCTGTCTTGACGCGCTCGGAATAGAATCAAATCCCCCGACCGAAATTGAAGTGCGCCAGATGCCTGTGGTTGTTGATGTCCCATATTATCAGATATGGTCATCTCGCTACGGCTTTACCCCCGGACTTAGCGTGCTTGATTTGATATTCAATATGGGGCCGGAATCGCCATTAGTGTTAAAGCGAATGACCGACGGTGTGCAATGAAAATAATTCTAGCATTTGATAAGTATAAAGGATGCCTGTCAGCCCGAGAACTCTGCGACGTGGCCTCCCGCGCTTTAAAGTCCCGGTTCGGAAAGGGTGTGGCGATCGTTTCGATGCCTATGTCAGACGGGGGAGAGGGTATGAGGAGCATACTTGACAGTATATATGCCGGACGGCCGGGTACTCCCTCCTTTATCGAGACCGCCGAATGGTGCGGATTGGCGCAACTGTCGCAGGACAATCGAAATCCTTCAGAGCAATCGACTTATCCGCTTGGCCAAGCCATCGCTTCTGAGTTGCGCAAAGGATTGCGCAATTTTGTAATCGGTTTGGGTGGGTCGTCAACAAACGATGCCGGTGCCGGAATGTTGCAGGCATTAGGATATAAGTTTATCGACCGTACTGGCCGGTTGATAGAATCTCGTCTATGCGGTAAGTTGCTTTCGTCGATTGCATCGATTGACAAGTCCGAAGCCATGCCGGAGTTAAAAGGCGCGACTTTTACGGCGATATGCGATGTAGACGCTCCCCTTTACGGGCCAAAAGGCGCCGCTTTTGTGTTTGCTCCACAGAAAGGTGCGTCGCCTGAAATGGTGAAAATGCTTGATGCGGGATTGCGCGACTTTGCGCGTGTCGCGGGCGATTCTTCTGCCGATTCGCCCGGCGACGGAGTCGCAGGAGGGTTAGGGTTCGCTATGCGTAAGTTTCTGAATGCCCGTTTATTGCCAGGTGCCGAATATATTATGGGGGCATACGGTTTTGACCAAGCTATCAAAGGAGCCGATTTAATAATAACCGGAGAAGGACGGTCCGATGCCCAGACGCTAATGGGCAAAGTCCCGGCTCAAGTATTGACTCACGGCCTAAATGCCGTCATTCCCGTCTGCTTAATGTCGGGGGCAGTCGCTGACTCCGCTTCCGAGTCGCTGATTAATGCCGGATTCTCTAAAGTGATAGCGATAACCCCTGCCGATATGCCGTTGACAAAAGCCATGCTCCCGGACATCGCCAAGCGCAACCTCACCGATGCCATACTCTGTTTATAAAAGGTGGAATTATTAATATTGTTAACTAGTGTTGTATAATGGCTGTTTTATGTATGGATATATATTAAATAATATTAATAAACATAAAAATATATCAATGCCTGTCAATTGAATAATATGGCAAATTTGTTAATGAAGCTTAACTCGGTTTTGGTTTGGTTTCTTATTGTTTCTACCTTTGTTGAAAATTTAAATATATTTTTTATGAGTTCTTATCGTAGAGCAAAGAGGGAGGATTTCGTTAAGCCCTCATCTAAAGTGCTATCAATTAATGTCGGCAGTGTAACCGACAACTTTGAATCGTTGCAATCCATGTGTAATGATAAATCCAATGAACTATTAAATTCGATTGAATTAAATTGTGGCGAGGAAATGAGTGTAGAATTTTGGACGGAAGATATACCTGAACTTATTTGTATATCAAAATTCACAAAGAATGAAGCAGGTATGCTTACTTATCATATAGACTATTCGTCATCAACTTTTTAAATAGAAGTTTTAGGAGGTGTGCCAAAATAGAATAGAATGTCCTGCCGGAAGCTCAAAAATGTATTGCCGAAAGGAAGTTCTGTAACAACCTCCGGAATGCTACAAAATTAAGAGCGTGTTGCAGAATCTCCTCCACAAGCATAATACAGTCGCATCTGAGAGATGTAAAAAATTGCTTAGCGGGGATTGGCAGGCATCGCTTATCTTCGGCTAATGTCTGAAATAGAAACGAAAATCTAAAGATTTGATGCTGTAATGCGTTGTTTGTTAAATCTTTGCAGATTTATGCCTATCCCCTTGACCCTGGTGGTATGTCAAAATGGCGGTGTGTCAAAATGGAATTATCGCATCTGAAAGATGCACAAAATTGTGTAGCCGGGG
>CAZIXM010000023.1:0-45544 GCA_964543345.1 uncultured Muribaculum sp.
TTAACCTTAAATCTAATACCATGAAAAACACAGTGCAAATATAGTAATTATAACCTTATAACATCCGGCATCGCAGATGGTTCAAACCGCGCTCCGATTTAACTTCCGTTAACTATTCAACGGTATTTCGTCTACTCCAAACCAAACCGTCTCGAAGCCTCGGGTAGAATTTAGCAAAAATAACAAAGGGCCAGTCATCGCGACTCGCCCTTTGTTATTAACCTTAAATCTAATACCATGAAAAACACAGTGCAAATATAGTAATTATACCTTTAGAACATCTCGGCGGCATAAAGGTTCAGGCATAAGTCTATTTTAACTTTTATTAACCAACTTATCCATCTAAAATCATTAATTTAGCGTCCGAATAATGAATTGATTCAATAACACCGTACCATAATGAGAATAAAAATATTAGTAGTCGACGACGAGGAAGCTTTATGCGACATCCTGAAATATAATCTTGAGCTCGAAGGCTACGATGTAGATTATGCACTGTCAGGCGAAGAAGCCCTTGAACTCGACCTTCCGAGTTACTCGCTGTTCATCCTCGACATTATGATGGACAAAATCAGCGGCTTTGACTTCGCAAAACGCTTGAAGAATAATGTCAACACGGAGAATATTCCGATAATATTCTGTTCGGCCCTCGACGGAGAAGACGACACCGTTATGGGACTCAATTTGGGAGGCGACGACTATATAACAAAGCCGTTCGTCATCAACGAGGTTCGCGCACGTGTCCGCGCCGTACTGCGCCGGTTTCACGCTACTCACCAATTTCCCCAAACCACCACACAGGTTCAGGCTCCTGCTCCCCGGACTGCCGACATCTCATATAAAACCCTACGACTCGACAACGACGAGAAAATCGGCTATCTCGGCAACGAGCCCATCAAACTCACAAAGACCGAATATGACATCCTGCTGTTTTTCTTGACCCACCGCAATCGAATCTATTCTCGCGAAGAGATTATACGCGCTGTATGGGGCGACGATGTCGTTGTGTCGAACCGAACTATCGATACGAATATCACCCGACTCCGCAATAAAATCCAACCATACGGCAAAAACATTAACACCCGCATAGGATTTGGATATGGTTTCAAAGAGACGGATTAGCTATCAATGGCGATTGTTTTTCCCGATGATTGCCCTCCTTTGGGTGACGATTGGCGTATTGGTCTACTTCAGATACCATTCTGAAAAACAAATCAGAACGGAGCAGCTGAACGACGATTTGCGCCTAATCAACTCACGCGTAATCATGGCGTATGAAAGCGACATTAATATCGAGCCGTTCATGCGCTTCATTTCAAAGTATTACGAAAACTCGGAGTTCAACGGCATACGTATGTCAGTGTATGATGCCGAAGGCAATCTGCTTTACTGCATCGGCGCTCCGATACCCAGGGAAATTGACGGTGAGGCAACGTCGGAATTTAACGCGGCCACCGTCAACGGGGCCGGCACGGCACTCCGAAGAGACACTACCGACAAAGACAACTCGTTCTACTTTTTCGGAGCCAGACGAAGTTCCGACGGCAAGATATTCGTGCATACGGCCATGCCATACACTTCTGCCATCAAGCAGACACTGGCAGTCGACAAGGAGATTTGGATCGTATTGGCAGTAGTTCTCGTGGCAACTACTCTGATTGCCTATTTTTCAACCCGTTACCTCGGTAGAAACATCAAGTTGCTCCACATGTTCGCTAACCGCGCTTCTAAAGGCGAGCCTTTAGGACGCGGATACGAATTCCCTCACGACGAACTGGGCGACATCTCGCGCGAGATAGTAAAAATCTACCGCGAAAGAATGGCGGCCACCGAAAGGTCGGAACGCGAGCACAAGATAGCCATACGCGCCACAGAAGACAAAATTAAGACCACAAAAGAACTGACCAACAACATCAACCACGAGCTCAAAACCCCCGTGGGTGTCATCAAAGGATATCTGGACACCATCGCAGAACATCCGGAGATGGACGAAGCGTCACGCACCCGATTTATCCAGAAGGCGCAGGAGCACATGACCCGCATGTGCAATATGCTCAATGACTTATCGTCGATTAACCGACTTGAGGACGGAGCGTCGGGAGTGATGAAAGAGATGGTTGATTTCCATGAAGTGGTTGCCAATATTGATTCGGAACTTGAGACAATAAAAATTGGCGATTTGAGGTTTGAATACGACATGCCATCCGGCATACTTGTCAACGGCAACTACAATCTGCTTTATGCCATGGTGATGAACTTGATCCGTAACGCCAACTTCCACTCTCACGGCACGGTGTGCGGCATAAAATTGTTGCGTGAGAACAACCACGAATATACATTCTCATTCTACGACGACGGCACAGGCGTAAGCGAAGAGCATCTTCCCCACCTATTCGACCGGTTCTACCGTATCGACAAAGGACGCTCGCGGAAGATGGGAGGCACCGGACTCGGACTGCCTATCGTCAAAAACACCATCAACGTTCAAGGCGGTGCCATACGTGTGCAAAATCGTGATCCTCACGGACTTGAATTCATTTTCACACTCGTAAAATGGTCGGCACAATCGCAAGATTAAGCCAAACGACAAATTTATCAAAAATGGCATTTGATTGTAACTTCATTGTCATATAGAGATACTATCTTTGTATCGTTGGAAGTCGCAATGAGACGGCTTGCCAATAGCGAACTTATCACGATCATTACCAAAGTGAAAGCATAGCTTGCAAAGATATAGTAATATTTGTAAATAGAAAGGGGTAGAAGCTCAGCTCTAACGGAAAAGGGCACGGTAATCACCGAGAAGCAAACATAGCAGTCGCGAAGACTGGGAAGTTCCCCACTAAAAATACTTTTTATCAAAGGCCGTCAAATCGACGGCCTTACTTATTTTCACACATTGCGTCAAATTACACCACACGTTGCGGCCACCTGCTGCGCCTTACGTGTGGGTGATGGGTGCGTTCGGATTGCGCGTCGTCAGATTGGAATGTATTTTGCATCTGAAAGATGCAGAAAATGAGTAGCCGGGGATTGGCGCAACGCGCCTATCTCCGGTTTATGATTGCGCAAAACAATAAAATCTGCAAAGATTTAATATTGTAACGTCAGATTTTCAAATCTTTGCAGATTTAACCGACCTATTGACTCTTACCGGGCAAATCGACCTGACGGTCTCATTGCCCGGCTACACAGCTCACGCATCTTTCAGATGCGATCTTGCCTCGCATTCATTTTCCCCTCCAATAGATGCCATTAATCGTATGTTATAATGCAATTTGTGCTTCTGAAAGAAGCCCAAAATTGGGTAGCCGGGGATTGGCGCAACGCGCCTATCTCCGGTTTATGATTGCACAAAACAATTAAATCTGCAAAGATTTAATATTGTAACGTCAGATTATCAAATCTTTGCAGATTTAACCGCGCCTATTGACTCTTACCGGGCAAATCGACCTGACGGTCTCATTGCCCGGATACACAGCTTTACGAATCTTCCAGATTCGGAATACATTATTTACAAGGCCGGAGCCCTCGCGGTAGAGCCGTGACAGATGCGTAGCCACATGCAAGGTCGCCGTAGGTGACCGCAGCTTGTGGTACAGGCGACACCTCACCCTCGAATGGCTACAGCGTAGCCATACAAATCATCCCAGAAAGATTCGCACAAAAAGCCGGGGATTGGCGCGTTGCGCCAATCCCCGGAATGCAATTTTTTGGCTTCTTTCAGAGGCTATGGAATTTTGACATAGCCCCATCATTTTCCATGCATCTTTCAGATGCGACTGTAGTTCGTGCTACAACTAATCTTCACGACGAGAGCCGCGGTCATTATTGCGACGCGGGCCACGATCGTTATTATTGCGGTTGCCGCCTTCACGGCGTGGGCCACGGTCGTTGTTACGCGGGCCACGATCGCCACGCGGAGCGCGTTGGGGTTCAACATATCCCTCCGGTTTCGGCTGAAGAGCACGCATTGACAAACGGTATTTTCCGGTCTTCTTGTCGATTTCGATGAGCTTTACCTCAACGGTGTCGCCCTCTTTCAGTCCGGAAGCTTCCATGTCCTGCAGACGCTCCCAGCTGATCTCAGATATGTGGAGCAGTCCGTCGCGGTTAGGCATGAACTCAACAAACGCACCGAAGTCGAGAATCGACCGAACAGTACCGGTATACACCTTTCCCTCTTCGGGAAGAGCTACAATGGCGTTGATCATATCGAGAGCCTTGTCCATTGCCTCGCGGTTGTTGGCGGCCACTTCGATATATCCGGCATTGTCGATTTCGTCGATAGAAACGGTTGCTCCGCTCGCCTCCTGAATGCCTTGAATTACCTTTCCACCCGGGCCGATAACAGCACCGATAAGATCCTTCGGAATAGTCATAGTCACGATGCGCGGAACGTGAGGTTTGTAGTCTTCACGCGGTTCGGCGATAGCCTCCTGAATCTTGTCAAGAATGTGCATACGTCCGTCCTTAGCCTGAAGAAGCGCTTTTTCGAGCACTTCGTAAGAAAGTCCGTCAACTTTAATGTCCATCTGCGTGGCGGTGATTCCATCGCGAGTACCGGTCACCTTAAAGTCCATGTCGCCAAGGTGGTCCTCATCGCCGAGAATGTCAGAGAGCACGGCATATTTCGACCCGTCGCTGTCAGTAATCAGACCCATAGCTATGCCGCTGACGGGCTTTTTCATTTTAACGCCGGCATCAAGAAGAGCGACTGTGCCGGCGCACACGGTGGCCATCGACGACGAGCCGTTAGACTCAAGAATGTCGCTTACTATGCGGCAAACGTATGGGAAATCGTCGGGAAGCATACTCTTAAGGGCACGGTGGGCGAGATTGCCATGGCCAACTTCACGACGGCCTACGCCACGCTGAGCCTTAGCCTCGCCTGTCGAGAACGGAGGGAAATTATAGTGAAGCAGGAAGCGTTCACGGCCTTGGTTAAGCACGTCGTCGAGAATCTTCTCGTCGAGTTTAGTGCCAAGGGTGACTGTTGCAAGCGCCTGAGTCTCGCCACGGGTGAACACGGCAGATCCGTGGGGACCCGGAACGTAGTCGGGCTGAATCCAGATAGGACGTATCTCGGTGGTCTTGCGGCCGTCAAGACGGATACCTTCGTC
Source organism: uncultured Muribaculum sp. (assembly GCA_964543345.1). Taxonomy (GTDB): domain Bacteria; phylum Bacteroidota; class Bacteroidia; order Bacteroidales; family Muribaculaceae; genus Muribaculum. The sequence continues at coordinate 5,124 of CAZIXM010000023.1, forward strand.
GAGAATGCAACGGCGCACAGCCTCACGCTCAACGTCATGGTAGTAACGCTTAACAAGCGGGGCTTTCTCTTCGCGCTCCTCTTCGGGGAGACTTTCGATGTATTCGTCGCAGATGGCATCGAAGGAGTCCTGACGCCAATGTTTGTCGGCGCTTCCGGCCTTAGCCACAGCGTATGCCTTGTCGTAGCACTTGTCGTGGACATCCTTGCGCAATTCTTCGTCATTAACCTCATGGCAATATTCTCGCTTAACAGTAGAACCGACCTCTTCGGCCAGCTCCATCTGCGCCTTGCACTGGAGTTTGATGGCTTCATGGGCAGCTTTGAGGGCAGCCAACAAGTCGGCTTCGCTCACCTCATTCATTTCACCCTCCACCATCATAATATTTTCATAAGTGGCACCAACCATTAACTCCATATCGGCATTCTTTAGCTGCTCGAAAGTCGGGTTAATAACAAACTCCCCGTTCACACGCGCCACGCGCACTTCGGAGATAGGACCATTGAAGGGGATATCGCTGACGGCAAGGGCTGCGGAAGCCGCAAGTCCGGCCAAAGCGTCGGGCATGTCATTGCCGTCGGCTGAGAACATGATGATGTTCACAAACGTGTCGGCATGATAGTTGTCAGGGAAAAGCGGACGCAGTACGCGGTCCACCAGACGTGCTGTCAGGATTTCGTAATCCGATGCACGGCCTTCACGCTTGAGGAAACCTCCGGGGAAACGGCCGTTTGATGAAAACTTCTCCTTATACTCTACTTGAAGGGGCATAAAATCGACACCCTCGCCGGCCTCCTTGGCCGAAACTACTGTCGCCAAGAGCATCGTATTGCCCATGCGCAGTTCTACCGCTCCATCGGCTTGCTTGGCCAGCTTTCCTGTCTCAAGTGTGATGGTACGTCCATCACTAAGCTCGATGGTTTTCTTAATTGGTTGTGCCATAAAAATATTTTGAATCTCTTTTTCTTATACAAAAAATCGTACAAAGATAAGCAAAACATTTGACAATTCATAATTTCGTTTAAACGCCGTGAAAATTTGCTTTCCCGCCCCTTAAATCAAGCCTTTATTTCGCACCGCTTATCTGCGAAAAACGGCCATGGCTTTTGGTAGCCATGGCCGTCAGACAGGAATTATATCAATCAGCTTTATTCATTTATCCACATCGGGCGATATTTCTTCAAGCGCGGGTTCGGGGTACGCAAGGGCTGAATCGGCCCGTATCCGCCGGCACGCGACATTACTTCCTCGGGCTCTACATCGTCGTCATCAGGAATAGGTATTGCGGTGTAGACCTGCGCAAAGTTAGGATTGTTCCAATCGCGCACACCTTCATTGTTGTTCTCCTCGTAGATTACCATAATCATATTCATCCAAGCCGGACGTCCGTCGGTGTTAAAGGCCTTATCCTCTTCCCAGTTAGAGCCGACATAGCTGCGGGTCACGGAGTAATTCAGACGCTTGATGTCCCAAAGGGCAAGACCCTCGCCCCAAAGCTCAACGCGCTTCTGGAAAACAATCTCCTCAACAACATCGTCGGTCGACGTAACGTCGCATGAATAATCAGGGTCGCGATATGTGGTCATAAATTCAACCAAATCCTGCTTGCCCTGAGCCGCGCTCTGATGCGCAGCGGCCTCCATAGCGATAAACTTCATCTCCTCGACGCGCATAACGGGAACTGCCGTGGCCGATCCGACGGTATAGTCGGCTACATTGCCGAATCCCGGGCGGAATTTAATGGTTCCGTAAGGGAAATAGTAGCAGAAGTAATAGAGATAGTCAGGCTCATTCAAGGAAATATCATACAACAGCGGATTTGACATGCTTTCAGGAAGCCATGACAGCTTGCGGAAGTCCGTGTCGGGTATACGCTCATACATCGAAGCATCTACCGCAGGAGCGCAACCTGCGCCGGCATAACCGTAGTCAGCCTCAAGGCTCATAAATGAAGTCCAGTTACAGATACCGGTCTGCACGTTGTCATCCTCAGCCTTCGACACCAGACCCCACATCCACGAATTATTGTCGAGAGTGTTGAAGCCTGTGGTCGGGCTAACCCATTCGCTTTCGGTAAGATAGTCACATCCGCTTTCGGCGATGGCAAGATTGGCATACTCCTCGGCTTTAGCATAATTTTCCGTCCACAAGTATAAGCGGGCCTTCAAACCATACACGCACGATAAGTCGGGAAGAATCTTAGAGCGGAGGTCCGACTTGTCGATATTCTGTTCGGCATAATCCAAATCTTCAAGGATAAACGCCACAAGGTCGTCCTTGGAAACTCGTGGATTTTTGCGAGCCTCATCCTCAGTGGTCTTTTCTGTGACAATAGGCACAGTCAGATTCAGCACATCCTTTCCGTTAACATTAATATTTGAAGTCTTGTCATTGGGCAAGAAATCAAACCACTGGCCCAACTCGAGATAGCCCAGAGCACGATAAGCCAACGCCACGGCATGGTAGCCCTGATGAATCTCTTCCTCAGAATCGGCGGTAAACTGAGCGGCCGCGATATTGGCGGTCTGTATCAGCTTATAGTAATATTGCCAGAGGAACTGGGTGTAAGCACTATTCGGACCGATTCCTGCGATGGAGAAATAATAATACTGGTCGTAAGTAAGCATCGGACCTGTAAGGCACATGTCGCCGGTCATAAAGTCGCGTATATGCATCAGCGAAGCATATCCGCAGTCACCGTGCCATTCGTCGGTGCGCCCGAGCGAGTTAAACTGCACCATATATCCGGGCATGGCCCAAATTTTTGAAACAGCGGCTTTTTCATTGCTGTCGATCTGATCCTGGTCGACCCCGTTAGTAGGCACTACCTCATCAATACATCCGGTAAGAGCCACAGTCGACAAAGCGCCGACAAGGACTGATTTAAATATATTTTTCATATTGATAATTCAGAATAATGTTAGAATACGATATTGATACCTCCAGAGATAGTGCGTATAGGAGCATAGTAAGCATTGGTTGACGCTCCGGAAATGGACTGTCGCGGGTCAAGACCTTTGCGTTTCGACCAAAGAGCCACATTGTCGGCAGTCAGATAAACGCGCACTTTTTCAAGGAACGCCTTACGGACGATGTTTTCCGGAAGAGTGTAGCCAAAGTTAATGTTGGAAAGGCTCAGGTAAGACGCGCTGATAAGGAAGCGGTCAGATGCGCTGCCGGTGTAAAGGTCGCCATATTGGAAACGCGGTACGTCGGAGCCGGTATTGTCAGATGACCAAGCCTTAAGGATGTCCTTGTGAAGAGCGCGACCCATTGTGCTGCCGGTCGGCGAGCTCATCAAAGAGGCGTAGTCAGAGTCAAACACTTTACCGCCAAGCTGGAAGTTGAAGTCGATCGAGAAGTCAAAGCCCAAGTAAGTTGCGCTTGTTCCAAATCCACCGTAAGTATGGGGAAGTGCGGTTCCGCAAAGATAGTAGTCAGCATCGTTATAAACGCTAGTAGTGGTGCGTCCGATTACGTTGCCTTCGTCGTCAAGCTCATTACGGTACCACAAAGAAGCACCGGTTTCAGGATCAACGCCGGCATATTTACGCATGTGCCAAGTGTAAAGAGGAAGATCCTCGCCATAGAAGTAGTTGCCTGAAGAATAGCCGTAATATCCGTCGCGCTCAAGAGTCTTGCGCTCCTCGGGAAGATACGTAATCTTGTTCTTATACCAAGTCAAGTTGAGGCTTGCATCCCAAGTAAAGTCCTTAAGGGTAAGGATGCGGCCGGTAAGGTCGATTTCAAAACCACGGTTGACCATATTACCGATATTGTCATAGTAAGAGGTGTAGCCGTAAGATCCGGGGAGTGGGAACGAGAAGAGCATGTCAGTGGTCTTACGGATAAATCCTTCGAAAGAACCTGAAAGACGATCCTCAAACAGAGAGAATTCCACACCGGCATTGAAGTTGCCGCCCTTTTCCCAAGTGATGTCGGGATTACCCATTGTCGAGGGGATAACACCCGGATAACCACCGGCATTTACGATGTCGTACATATTCACGTAGCGGAAGTTACCGATATTGTCGTTACCCTGCTCACCGTAAGATGCCTTAATCTTAAGAGTGTTGACCCAGGGAGCCTGGAACCATTCCTCCTTGCTGATGAGCCATGCGCCGCCGAGCGACCAGAAGCTACCCCAACGGTGCTTGGGATGGAAGCGCGAAGAGGCATCGCGGCGGAATGATACGCTACCGAAATACTTTGAGTCGTAGTCGTAGTTAACGCGTCCGAACCAACCTTCGTTGTTGTAGTTAGTCACATACGAGCCGGTACCGTTGTCAATGATGGCTCCGTTGAGCTCCTCATTGCCGGGCAGAAGCATGTTGGTGCGGCTGCCATAGAGATAAGAATATTTATTCCAATAATTTTCATGTCCCAATAGAACATTCAAATCGTGAACGCCAAATGAACGTGTCCAGGTCAACAACTGCTGGAAAGCATAGTCCATAGTGCGTGTATGATATTTATAAACTATACCGTTAGACGAAGCATATTGTCCGTAGAAGGGGTTAGTGACATTAGTGCTGCGCACCTCGTTGACATTTACGGTATTGTTGCTCGTGAACTTGAAGTCCTTCAAGAAGCGCACTTCAAAGTAACCCGTAGCTGTAAATGCATTTCCTTCCGACTTGTCTTTGTCGAGAATTGCCTGAGAAAGCGCGTTTGAATTACCGAAAACCGGACGAGAAAGGCCCAAAACATCGTATGCATCACCATAGTCATACATAGTGTTGCCGTATGCATCCGTCATAATCTGCTTATTGGAATCGCGGATAAACAGCGGATAAATCGGAGCCACCTGATTGGCGATGGCGAAAAGGTTGCCCGACGAATTGTCGCTACCGTCATAAGTGAGAGTTTTTGCCTCAAAGTGAGTATACGACATGTTACCTCCCACTTTAAGCCAAGGCTTAGCCTGCACATCAGCGGTCAGACGGCCGGTCAGACGCTCATAGCCTGAGTTATCTACAATACCCTCGTTATTAAGGTAGCTGAAAGAAGCGTAGAAGTTGCTCTTGTCAGTGGCCTGCGACACGCTGACGTTGTATTCCTGGCGGAGGCTATGCTTATATGCGTGGTCGACCCATTTATCAGGTGTGATCCAGAACTGTTCGCCCGTAGAGGCGTTAGTGTGCATATAACCGAGCGTAGCATTGGGGTTAAGCTTAAATCCGTCGACAAGCATATTCTCTCCAGAAGGAATAGTAAATGCTTGGTAACCAAGCACACCGATAAGATTACGGTTGGCAAATGCGAGAGCGTCAGCAACGCCGTTTGCGGTGCCATAGTTGCCGAGAGCCTGACCGATCAATTCGTAATATTGTCCGGGAGATGTGATTACGTCATAGTCTTTAGTAGCGCGAGAGTTACTACCCCACTTTGCATCAAGGGTTACTCTTGCCTCACCGGACTTACCTTTTTTGGTGGTTATTAAGATGACACCGTTGGCACCGCGCGCACCATAAAGCGCATTGGAAGCGGCATCCTTAAGTACGGTCATTGACTCGATGTCTTGCGAACTGATGTTGTTAATGTCGCCGGCATACGGAGTGCCGTCGAGCACGATAAGTGGCTCTGTGCCTGCATTAATTGAAGAAATACCACGGATAAGAATTTTGGTTTCGTGGTCACCGGGCTGACCGGAAGCGGTGTTCATCTGAACGCCGGCAACACGACCCTTAAGAGCGTCAAGAGGGTTAGTCACCTGCACAGCTTCTATCTGCGAAGCGTCGAGCACGGCGGCCGAACCGGTAAAGGCCGAACGCTTTGCCGAACCATAGGCTACGGCAATAACTTCGTCGAGCACATTGGAGTTGTCAAGACCGATAGACATCTCTCCGTCAGTGATAGCGACTTCTTTAGTGGTCATACCAACGTATGACACCCTAATCTTCTTCACTTTGTCGGGAACCGAGAAAGTGAACCTTCCATCGGCATCGGTTACGGTGCCGACCTCGCTGCCGACTCCGAGCACTGTGGCTCCGACAAGCGGCTCATTGTCCTGGGCGCTATACACGACACCGCTGACGGTGCGCGACTGCGCTGAAGCTGACAAGCAGAATGTAATGACTGCTACAAGAAATAGAAACAGCTTTTTCATACGAATAATTAAAAAACTAAATGATATAATTACTTCAAAAAAATTCCATTCGTTAGGTTCGTCTTTTTGCCGTTGAACCACCGGTTATGAGGGCGGAGCGGTAAGGCTTCAAGAACTGTGAATCACGAAAAACAATTATTAAACGTTTTAAACACAAAAAAAGTTAATAGGTTAGTAAAATTTTTTATTCCGATTAACTATTCCAATAAAGTTCCATTAAGCTTTTGACTAAAAGCGGTGCAAAGGTAAGTGTTTTTGGCCAATTGTGCAACATTTTTGTCCTTTATGTCCACAAAAATTATTCTTTTGCGGACATAAAGGACATTAAAATAGACAAATATATCTTCCGGCAATACGGTTACAGGCTCTTTGGCGGGTACATTTCGTTCCACCAATCCGGATCATCCTGAAGATATTTTGCAAACCACGCAAATATAGTGTTCATCCACTCTTCGCGCTTGCCAAATTCAAGAATGTGATGGTTTTCACCCTTCACTGCGACCATTGCTGTCTCTTTGCCGAGGAGCTTCAGCGCGGTAAACATCTGGATACTCTCTCCGACAGGAACGTTGGTGTCGGCATCGCCGTGCAGAAACAGAATCGGAGTGTTGACCTTATCGGCGTTATAAAGCGGGCTGTGTGAAACGTACAAGTCACTGTCTGACCAGGGATATTTATGCGCCATGCTGACCTCGCTGTAAGAATATCCCCAATAGCCCTCGCCCCAGTAGCTCGTATGGTCGCTGATGCCGGCATGTGAAACAGCCGCGGCGAATATATCGGTCTGGATCTGCAAATATTGAGTCATAAAGCCTCCGTACGAAGCTCCGCAACAGCCTATTTTCGACGCGTTGACGTAAGGGTGTTCCGAAGTGAACTGCCGCACACCTTCAATTATGTCCTGAGCAACGCCGTCGCCGGCAGTGGCTACATGGCGAGCAGAGAAATTTTGCCCAAAACCGGCGGCTCCGCTGGGATTAATCACGAGCGCCACGTAACCGTTGGCGGCAAAAAGGTGCGGATTATATGTGGTGTCGAGAATACGGCTTGTAGGGCTGCATCCTCCATAATAATACACAATCATCGGATAGCTCTTAGTCGAGTCGAAGTCCGGAGGCAGATTATAGCTCGCCTGGATAGTGTCGCCGCGCGAAGTTACATAATTCCAGCGGTAAGTCTTGTCAAGGTTGATTCCGTCGGTCCGTTCGGCACTGATATCGTCTACAAGCGTCGGCTTTAGGCTTTTTGTGTTGAATGTGTAAAGTCGGTATGAATTATCGGGGCTTTGCCCATAATAAGCTCCTACGGGAGAGGCGGAAGATACCGCGAAACTTTTCACATACGTCTCCGGTGCATTAAGGTTTTCGACTTTTCCGGTGTTAGGATCGGCACGGTAGATAGGACGTGCATCGCCGTCAAGAGCGGTAAAATAAATGCGACCGTCTTCACGGCTCCACTCCATTGCCTCAACCGACGGATTAAAGTCGCGCGTCAGCGGAAGCACCTTCCGCGAAGAAATATCCATCACATATAGCTGATAGTCATACATGCTCGGAGTCAGCCCCTCATCGACATTCTTCCCTACTCCGTCGAACGCCTCAGGCGAACCCATCAGAGCCACCTTACGTCCGTCGGGCGACAGTGAAGCGGCCGCCATAAACCCGTCGCGGTCAACGAGGCATTCAGCCTTCATAGTAGACAGATCAAGTAGGTAAAGCGAATACAAAGTGGTGGGTCGTTTGGTTAGATTAAGATCGGAATAAGTGAAGAGGAGTTTGCCGCCATCGTCAGATATTCCGCAAAGTGACACGTACTTATGTCCGAACGTAAGAGGTTGCGACAAGCCGGTGGCTAAGTCATACTTCATGAGCTGTCCGCGCTCGCGCCAACCGGGCTGACGGTCCTCCGGATTGACTATTTCGTATAGTGACTCGCTCTTCTCTTTTGGGCCCTCGTCGACTTTGCGGTAAACAAGGAAGTCCTCTGTCGGCGACATTTCGAAATATTTCTCCGGAAGATCGCGTACCACGACCACCTCCTCACCTGACGCCGGGTCGAGAGTGACAAGTTGTGTCTTGTTGTCACGCACTCGCGTGAAATAAAGTTTGTCGCTCTTTGGCATCCACGTCATCTGCTCCTGACGGGTCTGGATGAGTTTTTTCCCGGTAACGTCGGTCAGTCGATATTCCGACGCGGACGTACCGTCCTCATTATTATAATAGTAACCCGTATAAAGATACTTTCCGCTCGGCGACACGTCGACCGAGCGCAAGAACTTGCCTGTGAATATATCCTTTGTGGTATATCGACGGCCGGTTACAGGATTTACAGTGAACAATTCAGGGCGTTCCGTCTCAAGAGCAACTTTTATGGAATCGGCCGATGCGGAGTCAGTCAGACACTTCAGAACAATCTCGCGTGTCGACGGTTTGAGCTTCAAATCGCCTGAGTCAACTTTCTTCCCATCGACAAAAATGCGATAGTTCTTTATTCCGTCGACTTTAAGCGTGGCGGATGCATAGCGGCTATTGTCGAGGGTGAACGACAACAGATGCAACGCACATCCGTCAATGGAGTCAAGCGTGGCTCCGGCAAACAGACGTCCGGAACGGGCAAGATCAATCGATATCGGAGTGTCGAGAAGCGACACTCGGTCGAATGGTTTAGTTGAATTGTCGATACTGTCTATCTCGTAAGGCGACATCAGAGGATACGGACCGGCGTACTTGAAAGAGGTAACGTCGACTGTCGCGGCTCCGGCCCACATTCCCAGGCCGAGCATCATGGATATTGGTAAAACACTGTGTTTCATAACGGCATTTGCGCTTGTTTCCACAAATTTACGCACATCTGCTGACACGCACTCAACGTTTAACATAATTAAACATCCATAACAATATTTAAATCTAATCATTTTTATGTACTTTTGCATATAATAATTATCCATTTCATTATGAAACACCTTGCGCTAACCATCTTCACATTATTAACAGTCATAGTCTGTTCAACCGAGGCTAAAGCTGACGGCGAGAAGCCAATGCACTTTACATGTCTTCCCTATCTGCAAAATGTCTCTACGGACGAAGCCACTATAATTTGGGCCACAGACCGCGACGCTGTGTCATGGGTAGAAATTGCTCCCGACGACGACACTCACTTTTACGCCACCGAGCGCCCAAAATATTTCAGCACAACTCTCGGTAAGAAAGACATCGGCACAATGCACCGAATCACTATTTCCGGACTTAAGCCCAACACCGCTTACCGCTATAGGGTTTATTCAAAAGAGGTGACTAAAAATGCCGACATGGACACTCGATACGGACGCATCATAGCCAACGACGTATACCGAGGAGTGCCGTTCCGATTCCGCACGATGAACCCTGACGAAAAGTCGCTCCACTTTGCTGTAGTCAACGACATCCACGAGGACGCTCCGCGCTACAAGCGACTGTTCCAGCAAGTCGACTCCGCATCGCTCGACTTCATGGTGCTGAACGGCGACATGGTGAACAACATGAACACAATCGAACAGCCTTTTGACGGATTTCTTAACGCATCATCGCGTCTGTTTGCCACATCGATGCCGTTTTACATGGTTCGCGGAAACCATGAAACCCGAGGCACAAAGTCGCAACGTTATATGGATTTATACTCCACTCCTACCGGACTGCCATATTACGCCATCCGTCGTGGCGACGTTTGCTTCGTAGTTCTTGATGCCGGTGAAGACAAGCCGGACTCAGACATTGAGTACAACGATCTTGCCGCGTTTGACCAATATCGTACCGATGAGGCTAACTGGCTTGCAGAAACGATGAAGTCAGAAATGTATACATCGGCTCCGCTACGCATCGTATTTATTCACGTGCCCCCCGGCGGCCGCCCCTGGCATGGTCAGCTCGAAGTCAATGAAAAATTCATACCCATCCTCAACAGTTCGGGCGTTGACCTGGTAATTAGTGGCCATCTACACCAACACCATTTCTACCCTAAGGAATCTTCAGGCTTCAACTTTCCGCTTCTGATCAATTCCAACATGGAGATTCTCGACATTCATGCCGGCGACGGAGCCATCGATGTAAAGATTATTAATGACCAGGGGCAACAGAAAAAACAGCTCCGTTTCACCCCAAACCGCTAAGCTTTTTACACAAATCTTTATTGACTGAACGCAAAAAATCCGGAGAGTTGAGTACCAACTCAACTCTCCGGATTTTGTTGTCTTACCTGGATTCGAACCAAGACAGGCAGAACCAAAAACTGCAGTGCTACCATTACACCATAAGACAATCCTTATTGCCCAAGCCTTACGGCCTAAAGCGTTGCAAAGTTATGCACTTTTTTTGAGTTGTGCAATAAACTTCGTTATTTTTTGTCGAAATGACCACCACCACACGAACACACTCGTATATAACTCACATTCCGACAGATATTTACACCTAACTACTCCGCCAACAGCAGATAATACTGCTTCTTGCCCTTCTGCACCAAAATATATTTGCCGGCAAGGAGCAGTGCTTCAGTGGCAGGAGCATTTACATCTGTCACTTTCTCTTTATTTATCGACAAACCGTTCTGCTGAGCAAGCTTACGCAATTCTCCCTTACTGGGAAATACAGGCGCAGTTTCCGTCAAAAGATCGATAAGCTTAACCGAGCCGTCAAGAGCGGCGCGAGGCACAGAGTAGCGGTCGACACCTTCAAAAATGTCAAGAAGAGTGGTCTCGTCAACTTTACGGAGCTGCTCGGCGGCATTCTTGCTGAACAGAATCTGCGATGCCTCAACGGCGGCCTCGTATGCTTCCGCAGAGTGTACCATCGTTGTCACCTCCTTGGCAAGACGCTTCTGGATAGGACGCAAACCCGGATCCTTACGTTGCTCTTCAATCAAAGCTTCGATTTCTTCGCGAGGTATGTCGGTAAATATCTTTATATAGCGTTCGGCATCGGCGTCGCTTACGTTCATCCAGAACTGGTAGAACTTGTAGGGCGAAGTGTATTCAGGATTTAGCCAAACATTGCCTGACTCGGTCTTTCCGAATTTGCCTCCGTCGGCCTTAGTGATAAGCGGACATGTAAGCGCGTATGCTTCACCTCCGTTGGTGCGTCGGATAAGCTCCGAGCCGGTAGTGATGTTACCCCATTGGTCCGAACCGCCCATCTGCAGCTTACAGCCTTTGGTTTCGTACAGGTGCAGGAAGTCGTAGCCCTGAAGAAGCTGATAGGTGAATTCGGTGAATGAAAGTCCGTCGCGGGCCTCACCGTTAAGACGTTTCTTTACCGAATCCTTGGCCATCATATAGTTAACCGTGATGTGCTTGCCTATTTCACGGGCGAAGTCAAGGAAAGTATAATCCTTCATCCAATCGTAGTTGTTGACGAGCTCTGCCTTATTGGGCGCGTCCGACTCAAAGTCAAGGAATTTACTGAGTTGCTTCTTCATCCCGGCGATATTTCGTTGCAGAGTCTCCTCGTTAAGCAGATTTCGTTCTGCCGACTTTCCGGAGGGGTCGCCTATCATGCCGGTAGCGCCCCCTATTAATGCAAGGGGTTTATGTCCGCAACGCTGAAAATGACGCAGTATCATAACACTGCAAAGATGGCCTATGTGGAGCGAGTCGGCTGTCGGGTCGAAACCTATGTATGCTGTCACTTTCTCCTTTGAAAGAAGCTCTTCCGTACCGGGCATCATGTCGTGGAGCATACCGCGCCATCGCAATTCTTCTACAAAATTCATATTTATGTCTGTTTATTGAAACGCAAAATTAATCATTTCCCCCGACATGGCCATTTTTTGCAGCGAAAATCGACGTTTTAGGCATACATCAGACCACAATTTCGACTTAAAACCGTTAAAAAATGTATAATCGCGCACTGCAGTATTGGTTTGTTACCGCAAGTCGCACAGAATTTCGTAATTTTGAATGACATATATATTTTTCACACCGCATTATGCTACGACTGCGTTTAGCTTTTATATTAATGACACTCGTGTCGTGCAACAGCAATAAGTCAAATGCCGTTGCCGAACAGACTGTGGCTAATACCCGACAAAAGGTCGAATTCAACGCCGACAGCGCGTATGCATTCGTGAAGGCGCAAGTCGGCTGCGGACCACGAATACCCGGCAGTAAAGGGCATGAACTTTGCGCCGACTACATAATAGGGCGACTGAAAGCGGCCGATGCCGACACTGTAATCGAGTATCGTTCGACTGCAACCAACTTCAAAGGCGAGGCTATGCCAATCAACAACATTATGGCGCGCTACAATCCAGATGCATCACGCAGAGTGCTTCTGCTCGCGCATTGGGACACTCGTCCATGGGCCGACAACGACCCCGATCCGGCAAACCATGCAAAACCGGTACCCGGCGCCAACGACGGTGCCAGCGGAGCCGGAGTGCTTCTTGAACTTGCCCGCCAGTTCGGACAAACTCGACCGGACATCGGTGTCGACCTTCTGTTCGTCGACGGTGAAGACTCCGGTGCCGAATCGCAGGACTTAAGCTGGTGCCTTGGCACACAGCAATGGATCAGCCTGATGCCTTACCGCGCATCTGACAGGCCTGTCTACGCAATTCTGCTCGACATGGTAGGCGGCCGAAATGCCAAATTCACCCGCGAATACATTTCCGACCGGTATGCCTCTTCGGTCAACGACCGAGTTTGGGCCATGGCTAACGCTTCAGGCTACGGTGACCGCTTCGTCAACCGTCAAGCCGGAGGGGTGGTCGACGACCACATGTTCATCAACCGGGCCGGCATTCCATGCATCGACATAATCGAGTGCGCCAATGAATCGACAGGCTCATTCCCTTCAACATGGCACACTGTCAACGACGACATGGATCACATCGACCCGGCAACGCTTAAGGCCGTCGGACAGACCGTCGCAAATGTGATTTACAACGAACGACAATAATCCACACATTATTATATATGACTATCAACGAGACACAAGACGAACTGATAGAGGAGTTCAATGACATCGACGACTGGATGGACCGATACTCCTACATAATTGACATGGGTAATGCGCTCGACCCGATGCCCGAAGAATATAAGACGCCCCAATATCTTATCGAGGGGTGCCAAAGCAGGGCTTGGCTGCACGCCGAACTTGACCCCGAGGGAAACGTCGTATTTAAAGCCGACAGCGACGCTATCATCGTTAAAGGCATCATAAGTATGCTCCTTAAGGTGCTAAGCGGACACTCCCCTGCCGAGATTGCGGATGCCGAACTGTATTTTATCGACAAAATCGGTCTGGCCGAAAATCTGTCGCCGACACGCAGTAACGGACTCGCCGCACTTGTTAAGCAGATGAAGCTTTACGCCATCGCCTACAAGGCCGCGCAAGAGGCCGCACAACAATAAGTCATCGACTTAAGACAATTTTTAAAACCAATTCATTATAAAGCTATGTTTAAAAATCAACCTGCGGGATTGTACGTGCTGTCGCTTGCCAACACCGGCGAACGTTTCGGCTACTACACCATGCTCGCCATCTTCCTGCTCTTCTTGCAGGCGAAATTCGGCTTCGACTCCACCGTTTCGGGTCAGATATATGCCGGATTCCTCGCGTTAGTCTATTTCATGCCGCTCGTCGGCGGTTGGGTTGCCGACAAATGGAGTTTTTCTAAATGCGTGGTCACGGGTATCTGTGTCATGTTCTTAGGCTATCTCGTCATGGCTGTGCCCACCGACATTCGCTCCACTTCGTCGCTCTGCCTTCTCATCGCGGCTCTCGTATTGATAGCCATCGGCACCGGCCTCTTCAAGGGCAATCTGCAAGTGATGGTAGGCGACCTATACAACGCTCCTAAGTATGCCAATCAGCGCGATGCCGCATTCTCGCTCTTCTACATGGCCATCAACGTCGGCTCAATGTTCGCCCCTATGACCGCAACCGCCATGTGCAACATGGCCATGAAGTCCCAGGGCCTCACCTACGTTGCCTCTTTGCCCGCGCTCTGCAACGCATATCTTGACGACACCGGTAACGCGGCCGAAATAGCCCAGGTGGCCACCGAAAACGGCATGGCCGTCGGCGGAGATGTCGCAGCTTTTGCTTCGCAGTACATCACCACCCTCTCCACCGGCTACAGCTACGCTTTCGGCGTTGCCTGCGTATCGCTAATCGTCAGCTTCCTCATCTACTTCCTCGGCAGGCGCACATTCTCCCACATCATCACCGACAAGAAGAGCTCCAAGGCGTCGGCTAACGCCGCAGTGGGTCCCGAGCTTACCCCGGCGCAGACCAAACAGCGCGTCGTCGCACTTCTTCTCGTATTTGCCGTAGTTATTTTCTTCTGGATGGTATTCCACCAGAATGGCGCCACGCTCACCGAATTTGCCAAGAGCTGCACTTCGCCCGAGGCTGGCGGTTGGACCCGCATCGGATTCAACGTTTGGGCACTCCTTTCTGTAGCAGTAGGTGTATATGCGCTCTTCAATCTCTTCCAGTCAAAAGGCACCACGAGCCGCATCGTCTCTGTAGCCATACTCGTGGCTGCCGGCATAGCCATCTGGTACTTCTACAGCATCACTGAAGATCCGCTTACCGGCATTCAGCCACAGCAATATCAGCAATTCAACCCATTCTATGTCGTAGCGCTTACCCCGGTTTCGCTGGCCCTGTTCGGATGGCTTGCCAAGAAAAAGCAGGAACCCTCCGCCCCGCGTAAGATCGGCTACGGAATGTTCATGGCAGCCATCGCTTACGCAGTGATGATGATCGGTTCGTTTGCTATCGCAGGTACCTCCGCGAGCGTTTCTCCCAATTGGCTCATTTCAACCTACTTGCTTCTGACATTCGCCGAACTGCTCCTCTCGCCGATGGGCATCTCGTTCGTCAGCAAGGTTGCACCTCCGAAGTTGAAAGGCTCGATGATGGGTGGTTGGTTTGCCGCAACGGCCATAGGTAACTACCTCGTCTCAATCCCCATGCTGCTGTGGGGCAAGATTCCGGTATGGACTCTTTGGTGCATACTCATCGTCATCTGCCTCATCTCGGCCATCTTCATCTTCTCGATCATGAAGAAGCTCGAAGCAGCCACTTCCGACGAGCCGGCACCAGTTGCCCCCGCCGAAGCAATTGAGAATGTCGAGGACGACGCCATCTGACAAATGTGAGGCTGTGTAAAATAGAATTATCGCATCTGAAAGATGCACAAAATTGAATAGCCGGGGATTGGCGCGGAGCGCCTATCTCCGGTTCTCGGTTGATACACCGGCCTGATTCCGACGAAGCTCCGAAGGAATCTCCGACACCACATAATTGCTCCCCCCGATAAACACCGAATCATCTTCTCCGGCATCGCCGAGAGCGGCCCGACATGCCGACTCCACGTCGGCAAAAGTCGCGCCATTAAGTCCGTATCGCGCACCCATTTCGGCCAAAGTCGCCGACTTTAGCGCCCTCGGAGTTGTGGCCTGCGTAAAATAATACTTCGCATCGCGTGGCATCTTGGCCAATATCGACTCCACATCCTTGTCGGCCACGAAGCCTATCACTATATGCACCCTACCGGGCATCCCTGCAATCTCCCCCGGGAGATACTCCCACGCCCCGGCGTTGTGGCCCGTGTCGCACACCGTTAACGGTCGCTGCCGCAACACTGTCCACCGGCCCATAAGCCCCGTTAGAGCGCACACTTCCATGAATCCGCGTCTTACGGCATCGTCTGCCAGCCGCCAGCCGCGCGCTCGAAGCACATCGACCGCGCACAGTATCGTCCGCGCGTTTTTCAGCTGATGTTCCCCCTTAAGGCTGAGCATCTCCGCATCAAACTCTTCGACTTTATCTTCGGCGAACGTCAATGGCGATCCATGCTCCGCCGCAAGCTCCGTAAATCGCCCGCGCAGTCCGCGCGCCTCGCCAATCACGGCAGGCACTCCCGGCTTCATTATTCCGGCTTTCTCGGCCGCTATTTCCTCAAGTGTATTCCCCAAAAACTGCGTATGGTCCTTTGAAATGTTGGTGATTACGCTCAGTTCCGGCACTATGATGTTCGTGCTGTCGAGCCGGCCCCCAAGACCGACCTCCACGACGGCCACATCGACCTCTTCGCGCGCAAAATGCTCGAATGCCATCACCGTAGTAAGCTCAAAAAAAGTAGGCTTATGGTCAAATCCCTCGCATTCGGCAAGGTAACGCTCCACAAAGTCGGCCACTTCAGCCTCGCTTATCATCCTTCCGTCCACACGTATCCGCTCGCGGAAGTCAAACAGATGAGGCGAAGTGTAAAGTCCCGTCTTATATCCCGCGCTCATCAGCACCGCGGCCAGAGTGTGCGATGTCGAGCCTTTGCCGTTTGTTCCGGCCACATGCACCGTCCGAAGCCGGCGCTCCGGATGTCCGAACCTCCCGGCCAAAGCCAGTGTGGTGTCGAGTCCCGGCTTATACGATGCCCCGTCGCGCTCAAACGACGGTAGTTGCTTATATAAAAAGTCTATCGATTCTTGGTAATCCATAACATTCACGGATAGTAGCGACGCACGGTTCGTGCATCCGCTTTTACACATTAATAATATATAATGAACCCGGCCAGTCCAGCCAGACAAATTATGATTATCGGGTGGCACTTCGTAAAATAAACCCCCACGAACGACAGCACACCTATCAGGATGCTGAACGTATTGTCCGGAAAGTTTTGCCGGTTCATCAGCAACAACGCCGCAGAAGCTATAAGCCCGATCACCACCGGCCTCAGCCCCGCGAACGCACCCTTTATCACAGCCGAATCCTTATGCCGGCGGATAAAGTGGCTTGCATAAAGCACCAACAGGAACGACGGCAACATCACCGTCACCGTGGCCAAAATCGAGCCGAACACATTGCCCGTCACCACATATCCTATATAAGTCGCGCTGTTTATCCCGATCGGCCCCGGGGTCATCTGCGAGATGGCCACTATGTCGGTGAACATCTGCTCCGTGATCCACCCCGGGCTGACGACCTCACGCTCTATAAGCGCAAGCATCGCATAGCCACCGCCGAACCCGAACAAGCCGATCTTCAGATAGGCCCAGATGATTTTCAGATATACGCCCATCAGTCATCCCCCTCCTTTCTGTCGCCAAGTGCGCGGTGCTGACGGCGAAGCCAAAGATACCCCCCGACGGCACCCGCTATGATAAACACTATCGGATTACACCCGATATAGATCAAGGCCGCCACCACTATCGGAATCCACACCGTACGCCAGCCGATTTTGGCCGCCCGGGCAGAAGTGATGACAGGAGCGACGATAAGCGCGACCACACACGGACGGATGCCCATAAAGATGCTCGACACCACGCGGTTCTCCTTGATGATGTCCGGAGTCAAAAACATGGCTATCAGCAGGATAATCAGAAACGACGGCAATATCGTCCCCAAAGCCGCCGACAGACTCCCTCTGAAACCCCTCAGTTTATCGCCCACCGACACCGAGATATTCACCGCCAAGATGCCGGGCAGCGACTGCGAGATGGCCAACAGGTCCAGAAACTCATTCCGGTCAATCCAGCGGTTCTTATCGACTACCTCTCGCTCAATAAGCGAAATCATGGCCCATCCGCCGCCGAAAGTAAACGCCCCGATCTTCATGAACGTCAAGAACAGGCGCCAGCAAACATTTCCTCGTGACATATCCATTTCACAAAATAACCCACAAAGATAGCAAATAAATCAAAACCCACCTCCCCTAACCACAATGTAGGGACGCACGGCCACCAATCAACCCTATCACCCTAACCACAATGTAGGGACGCACGGCCCGTGCGTCCACCAATCAACCCTATCCCCATAACCACAATGTAGGGACGCACGACCCGTGCGTCCACCAATCAACCCTGCCCCCCCCTAACCACAATGTAGGGACGCACGGCCCGTGCGTCCACCAATAATCAACCTTGCCCCCTAACCACAATGTAGGAGGCTGTGTCAAAATGGAATTATTGCATCTGGAAGATGCAAAAAATTGTGTAGCCGGGGATTGGCGCGAAGCGCCTATCTCCGGTTCACGGTTGATACAGACAAAAAATCTGCAAAGATTTTATATTGTAACGTACTAATTGTGAAATCTTTACAGATTTTACCTACTTATCGACGGATTCCCGGGCAAATCGACCTAACGGTCGCTTTACCCGGCTACTCAGCTCACGCATCTTTCAGATGCGATTTTTCATCCATTCCCTTATGATTGAAACAGAAATATTATTGACTTGGCTCCTTTATGACACTGCCTAACCAATCAACCCTGCCCCCTAACCACAATGTAGGGACGCACGGCCCGTGCGTCCACCAATCAACCCTGCCCCCCTAATGACCCTAAAGCCCCTAAAGCCCTTACCCCCCTTCCCCCCTAACCTCAAAAACAAATCCACGATTTCCATGCCATTTTCTTAACCCCAACACTTTAACTCTAATTTTTAACACTGTTAAACCAACCTCACGCCAATAAAAATCCGAGCTCTGCTCTGCCCCTAAATCCGCCCAAATCGCTGACCTTAAAGACATTAACCTCCTTAAAGCCCCTAAATCCACTCCCTTAAAAGTGTAAAAACAACACTTATTTATATGTTTTATAACATGTTTTTTTATGCTTTTGCTATTACTTTTTTGCATAATTTTGCATCGGATTAGCCGGACAACCGTGCGATTTAAGGCCGATCCGCCATGAAGCTTTGTTATTCGAAGACGTTTTTATACCGCCAAATATCTTATTGAAGTGTAAGTAATTAAACTATAACCTAAAAATTGTTTGGTACATGAAAAAAAGTGTATTTACAGTAATCCAAAGGTGGGGGTATTTCACCGCACTTTCCGGATTGCTCTTGTCAGCCTCGTTAACAGCGAGTGCGCAAGGTTCACCAATTAGAGTGTCAAGCACCCTCATGTCGCCGCCAATGGCGATGCTCGCCGCCAATCCCGCGGCTGCCGCCCAGCAAGTGACGGTTAAGGGTACGGTTTACGACCAGCTTGGCGACCCTGTAATTGGTGCGTCCGTGGTTGTACTCGGCACTACATTGGGTGCCTCTACCGACCTCGACGGTAACTTCAACCTGAAAGCCCCTGTGGGCAGCCGGGTTCGTGTCAGCTACATCGGTTACAAAGAACAAATCTTTACCGTGAAAGCAGGCGAGAACGACCTCAAAATCACCCTTGAAGAGAACACCCAAGTACTCGAAGAGGTACAGGTGGTCGCTTACGGTGCCCAGAAGAAAGTAACTGTGACAGGTGCTATCTCCGGCATCCAGGGTTCCGAGCTTCTAAAGACTCCGGTCGCTTCTCTTAACAACGCCCTCGCCGGTCAAATCTCCGGTGTATCTTCCGTACAGTATTCAGGTGAGCCCGGTGCCGACGCAGCCGACATCTACGTCCGCGGTCAGGCTACTTGGAACGACGCAACGCCGCTCATCCAGGTCGACGGTGTTGAACGTGACTTCTCGCAGATCGACGCTAACGAAATCGAGAGCATCACCGTACTTAAGGACGCTTCCGCTACCGCAGTGTTCGGTGTTCGCGGTGCTAACGGTGTTATCCTTATCACCACCCGCCGCGGTAAAGAGGGTAAGACCAACGTTCAATTCTCTACTTCTGTCGGCGTCAACTTCCGCACGAAGACCCTCGACTTCGCCAACTCTTACGAGTATGCATCATACTATAATATGATGAACATCAACGACGGTGGTACTCCCACATTCACTGATGAGCAGCTCCAGAAGTTCAAGGATCACAGCGACCCCATTGTTTACCCCGACATCAACTGGATCGACTACTGTATGAAAAAGACTTCGATACAGACTCAGCACAACGTCAACATCTCCGGCGGTACTGAGCGTATGCGTTACTTCGTTTCTGCAGGTATGTTCACCCAGGAAGGTATGTTCAAGAAACTCGGTTCTACCAACGACTTCAACTTCAACTACAACCGTTACAACTACCGTGCCAACCTCGACTTCGATGCCAGCAAGTCTACGCTCATCAAGTTGAACCTCGGCGGCCGTGTCGAAGTTAAGCGTACCCCCGAATCCGGTGAGGATCAGAACCAGCTCTTCCGTAAGCTCTACTGGGCAGTGCCTTTCGCCGGCGCCGGTATCGTTGACGGTAAGCGCGTCGTTTCTAACACCGACTACCTCCCCTTCACAGGTGTCGACGGTCTTAGCTCTTACTACGGAAACGGTTTCAACCAGACCACTACCAACGTCCTCAACGTCGACCTCGAACTTCAGCAGAAGCTCGATGCACTGACTAAGGGCTTGACTTTCCGCGTTAAGGGTTCTTACAACACAAGCTCTTACACCGGTAAGCACGCAGGTTCTTCACTCCCCTACTATACTCCGGTATATCAGGAAGACGGAACCATCGGCTACCGTAAGAACGGCTCCGTGTCTAAGACTTCTTACTCTTACAACTCTCAAGGCAAGGCACGTGACTGGTACATGGAAGCAGCTTTTGACTATCAGCGCTCTTTCGGCCGTCACGAAGTAACTGCCCTCGCCCTCTACAACCAGTCTAAGACTTACTATCCGTCATCTTACTCTGACATCCCCTCCGGTTATGTTGGTCTCGTAGGTCGTATCGCTTACAACTACAACACCACATACATGGCCGAGTTCAACGTCGGTTACAACGGATCTGAAAACTTTGCCCCCGGCAAGCGTTACGGTTTCTTCCCCTCAGGTTCTCTCGGTTGGGTTATCTCTAAGGAGAAATTCTTCGAAAAACTAACCCCCTACATCGACTACTTGAAGGTTCGTGCTTCTCTCGGTCTCGTCGGTAACGACAAGATGGGCAGCAGCCGATTCCTCTACATCCCCGACTCTTACGGATTCACCGACGGTAACTACTTCGGTCACAACCAGTACATCTCAGGTGCCAAAGAAAACACCAAGTCTAACCCCGATGTAACCTGGGAAAAGGCCCGCAAACAGAACTACGGTATCGACCTTACCGTCCTCAAGAGCCGCTTGAACATGACCCTCGACGTTTTCCGCGAAGACCGCTGGGACATCCTTTCTACTCCTGACTACATGCCCGGTCTGCTCGGTATGTCGCTCCCCGTTATGAACGTCGGCGAAACCGAAAACAAGGGATTCGAGCTTACCCTCAAGTGGACCGACCTTATCGGCAACGGATTCCGCTATTGGGCTAACTTCAACATCTCTTATGCCCGCAACAAAATCAAATACATGAACGAGGTTAAGCAGAACGAAGAGTGGATGCAGCAGACTGGCCGTCCTATCGGCGCTCGCTCTCTCTACAAGTTCTGGGGATTCTTCGACGAGACTGCCAACGAACGCTACCGCGCTGAATATGGCCAGGACATCGCCGACCACGGTTCTACCCTCTACCCCGGCGACGCTGTGTATGTCGACCTTAACGGCGACGGCGTTATCGACGGTGACGACGCAAGCCGCGACCTCGCTTACACCGACGCTCCCGAATGGACTGCCGGTCTTAACATCGGATTCCAGTGGAAGGGCTTCGACCTTACACTCCAGTTCACCGGTGCTTGGAACGTTGACCGCGCTCTATCTGAGTTCCGTCAGCCCCTCGGTGACACCACCAACAAGGGTCTCTTGAAGTATCAGTACGACCATACATGGCGCAGCTCTGCCGACTCTCAGTCTGCTAAGTTCCCGCGTATATCTACTGTATCTGCAGCTAACAACACTAAGATGAGCACCCTCTTCCTCTACGACGCAAGCTATCTGCGACTCAAGTCTATGGAACTTGGCTACACCTTCAACTTCCCCTGGATGAAGAAGATTCAGATGCAGAACCTGCGCCTCTACTGCAGTGCTTATAACCTATTTACAATCACTGACTTTATGTGGGGCGACCCCGAGTCTCGTCAGAGCGACCGTCCGAACTACCCGCTTATCCGTACGTTCAACTTCGGTCTTAAAGTCGGTTTCTAATCATCTGATCAAAAACACAGTATTTATATGAAATATCTTGTTAAAATTGCAGCCGCGTTAGGCCTTTTCACTATGGCCACGACCTCCTGCGTTGACGAAATAAAATTCGGCGATGCTTTCCTGGAGAAGGCCCCTGGTGTCGACATCACCAAGGATACCATCTTCGCTAAAGCTGAGTACGCCCGCGAGTTCTTATGGACTGCATACGGTCAGAAGTACTTCGGCCTCCCCACAATCTGGGACGGCGGTGTATGCGTTCGCATGAACACCGGTATGTTCGAGACTCTCTCTGACTGCTATCAGGACCACGTCGACTGGACTAACGTTCGTCGTTACTACTACCCCGGTGTCTACAACGCATCTACCGAAAACGGTAGCCAGACTAAGTTCAGCTACAACAACGAGCTCGTTTGGGAATGCGTTCGCCAGTGCTGGATCTTCATCAACACTGTCGACGAAGTGCCCGACATGGAAGAAGCTGAAAAGTCTCGTCTGAAAGCCGAAGCTAAGTGTATCATCGCTGAACGCTACTTCGACCTTCTCCGTCACTTCGGTGGTGTGCCCTTGGTTAAGGAAGACTACGCCGCTGAGGCTTCTTACGACATCCCTCGCGCTACTGTTGAAGAGACCGTTAACTTCATCACCGGCCTTCTCGACGAAGCTATCGACTGCTCCGACCTTCCCTGGGCTCTTTCTTCTTCAGAGCTCAACACTTGGAACGGCCGTTACACCAAGGGTGCAGCTATGGCTCTTAAGGCTAAAGTGCTCGTTCACGCCGCTTCACCTCTATTCAATGACGCTCAGCCCTACTACACCGGTAGCTCCGAAGCTGTCGATAACCTCTGCGTTTGGTACGGTGGCTACAAGTCTGAACTTTGGACACAGGCTCTCAACGCTTGTACTCAATTCTTCACGACTCTCAGCTCACAGGGCACTTACGCTCTCGAGCAGTCCTCTACCGCGACCACTGCCGGTTACCGCAGTGCATTCGCCAAGGCTTACTTCAACTCCCAGAACAACAATGAAATCCTTATCTCTAACCGTCGCCGCGGTTGGGGTTACGGAGGCCAAATGAACTCTTGGGATGGTTGGGCTTACATCTTCTTTGAATATGACGACCGTATGTCAGCATATACTCCGACCTACGAATTCATGGAAATGTTCCCAAATGCCGACGGTTCTGACTTCGACTTCGACAAGGCTGTCGCAGAGAAGAAAGTATTCTTCGACCTCAACCAGGAGACAAACCAACCCTACAACTATCCTACCCGCGACCCGCGTCTGTATGAGACAATGCGTGTTAACGGTCAGAATGTAGGCGGTCGCGCAATGCAGTATTGGGAAGGTGGCCGTGACAACGTCAACTACACCCGTATCGAGTCAGGTTGCTTGGCTACAGGCTTCATGCTCTACAAGTTCTATCAGAACGGTTCAAGCTCAATGGCAGGCGTTCAGCGCCAGTGGCCTTACCTCCGACTCGCTGAAATGTACCTTCTCTATGCAGAGGCTCTTATTCAGACCGGCCAATACGACAAAGCTATCGAACAAATTAACATCGTTCGCGCCCGCGTCGGACTCCCCGGCCTTAAGGAAGGTAACCCCGGTAAAAACTACAATGACAAGGACGTGATGATCAACGAACTTCTCCGCGAACGCGCTTGTGAGCTCGGCTTCGAAGACACACGTTTCTTCGACATGGCCCGCTACAAGCTCAAATCAAGATTCGAGAAGGAACTTCACGGTCTCCGAATCACCCGCGCCGACGGTGGCTCAGGCGAATGGAGCGAGACAAGTGGTGTCATCGACTATCCTCGCGAATTTAACTACGAAGTGTTCACACTCTCTAATCCGCGCCGCTACTGGTGGGATTCAGGCTTCGATCCGAAGTGGTATCTGTCGGCCTTCCCGCCGAACGAAGTCAACAAGGGATATGGTCTTATCCAGAACCCCGGATGGTGATAATCGTGTCTACATTAAGGAAATATAGTAATTAATGAATACAATGAAACATAATATAATAGCTTTGGCAATGATGGCCGCCGCCGGCGTCGGAAGCATCGTTGCGCAAAACTCCAACAGCGTCACCGGTACCGTTGTTGACCAGCAGGGCAATCCTGTGGAAGGTGCCAAGGTGTCGGTGCTCGGAAGCGCCAAGCTCGAAGCCACTAACTCTACCGACAAGGACGGTAAGTTCTCCATCGTTACCGGTGGCGAGAAGGCTATCGTCATCCAGTTGGGCGACGGCTCACAGAAAATAGTCAACGCCGAAGACGGCAATGACCTGTACATAATCATGGATCCATCCACCTTCGCCATCAACTATGGCTTCCCGACTCAGCAGACTGTTGCTGAATCGACAGGTGCGGTGTCAATCGTGACCTCTAACAACATCGAAAACCGCTCGAGCTTCACTCTCGGCAACTCGATGTACGGCAACGCCGCCGGTCTGACCACTATGCAGACCACCGGCAAGATCTGGGACATAATCCCCTCTATGCAGATCCGCGGTATCCAGACGTTCAACAACGCTGGTATCCTCGTCGTTGTCGACGGTCTTGAACGCGACGACGCTTATGAAGTGCTTAAATACATGACTCCCGAAGAAGTTGAGTCGGTAAGCGTCCTCAAGGATGCCGCCGCAATCGCTCTCTACGGTATGAAGGGTGTTAACGGTGTGCTTAACATCGTGACTAAGCGCGGTAAGTACAACTCTCGCGAGATCAGCTTCAGCTATGACCACGGCTTCCTTTCGCAGAGCCGCACTCCCGATATGGCCAACGCTTACACTTACGCCATGGCCTACAATGAAGCCCTTGCTAACGACGGCCGCTCAGCTGCCTACTCCGCAAAGGATCTCGCTGCCTACAAGTCGGGCAAATATCCCTACCTCTATCCCAATGTAAACTGGTGGAAAGAAGTGTTCCGCAACCAAGGCAACACCGACATCGCCAACCTTACATTCCGTGGAGGCGGCCAGAAGCTCCGCTACTACACCATGATGAACCTTCAGAATGCACGTGGTTTCTTCAAGAACACCAACAACCCCGACGGTTACTCTACCCAGGACAAGTATTCTAAGGCTAATCTCCGCAGCAACCTCGACATCGTGATCACCCCGACCACTCAACTCCAGGTTAACATCATGGGTATGCTCGAAGAGTTCAGCTATCCCGGTTTGACAAGCGACAACCTCTACACCAAGCTCTACACCACTCCGGCTAACGCCTTCCCCATCAAGACGGAAGACGGCCTCTGGGGAGGTAACTCAACTTGGGACGGTATGTACAACCCCGTTGCTCTTGCTCAAGGCCGCGCTTACTCTAAGGGACATGGTCTCGGTCTGTGGGCCGACGCTACCCTTAAGCAGGATCTTTCTGCCATTACCCCCGGTCTCGGCGCAGGTCTCCGCATCGGCTACGACAACTACGCTTCATATTGGGAAAACCACACCCGCTCGTTCGCTTACGGTAGCACTACCGCATCCGGAAGCTGGGATGAAAACGGTGAGCCTATCGCCGGATCAACCTTCACCGGTGGTGAAGACTCTGAGCTTTCTGGTTCAAGCCAGCTCGATTGGCAGTACCGCTCGTTCAACTTCCAGGCCTATCTCGACTACAACCGCCGCTTCGGCAAGAGCAAAGTCAGCGCTTTAGCCATGTACAAATATAAGTACAACTCTAACGCCGCCGTTAACTCTACTTACATGTATGTCGACTGGTCAGGTTACGTTCACTACGGCTTCGACGAACGCTTCTTCATCGACCTCGCTCTCGTGGCATCTACTTCCAACCTTATCGACCCGAGCGACCGCTGGCACCTCTCACCCACTGTCGGTGTGGCTTGGAACCTCGCCCGCGAAGGATTCATGGCCGGCTCTCACGCCGTTAACCTCTTCAAGATCCGCGCTTCTGCCGGTATAATCAACACCAGCTACGTGCCTTACCAGGGCTACTGGTACGACCAGATGGGCGGTGGTAGCGGTTATCCTCTGAACGACTCTTGGGGTCAGAACAACAGCTCTTGGGGCGAAGCTACAATGCCTTCATTCAACGCCACTGTTGAAAAAGCCCATAAGTATAATGTCGGTATCGACGCTACACTCTTCAACTGCCTTAACTTGACCGCCGACGCTTGGATGGAACAGCGCAAGGACCTCTGGGTGAACTCTACCTACGGTAACTCAGCCATCCTCGGTGCTACTTCTTCTTACGCTAACGCCGGCCGCGTTGACAGCAAGGGTTACGAAATCGGTCTTAACTGGTATCAGGATCTCGGTGCAGGATTCCGTATGACCCTCGGTGGTACTTACTCTTTCGCTACCAACGAGATCAAGGAGATGATGGAACAGCCCCGCTCTGAAGAATACCTCAAGCAGACAGGCCGTCGCGTTAATCAGATCTGGGCCCTCCAGGCCGTAGGCTTCTACACTGACGACAACGACATCGCAACAAGCCCCTACCAGAGCTTCGGTACAGTTGCTGCCGGTGACATCAAGTACAAGGATCAGAACGGCGACAACATCATCGATGAAAACGACTTCGTGCCGATGGGCTACACCACTATCCCTGAAATCTACTACGGCTTCAACTTCGGCCTCGAGTGGAAGGGATTCGGCTTCAACGTCGCTTTCCAGGGTGTTGACCACTACACCGTTTACACCACTACTACCGGTCTTTATCGCCCGATGGTCAACGGTGCTACAATCTCCAACTACTACTACAACAATCGTTGGACTCCCGAGACAGCCGCCACCGCACGCTATCCGCGCCTCTCTACTGTTGAATCTACTAACAACACTCAGACAAGCTCGGTTTGGCTACAAAACGGCGCTTACCTCAAACTCCGCAATGCTGAAGTTTACTACAACTTCCCGCGCGCTCTGCTCAGCCACATCGGCATGACTCGCGCCAAACTATACGTTCGCGGTGTGGATCTCTACTGCTGGGACCACGTGAAGGAGATCGACATCGAATCTTTATCTTCATGCATCCCGACCAACAAGTCTATAAACATTGGTCTGCAGGTAGGCTTCTAATCAAGTTAATAACATGATAATGAAATTCACAATGAAAGCTAACAAAATATTTCTCGCCGTAGGTTGCGCCGCTGTGTTTACAGCGTGCGCCGACCTCGACTACAAGGAATACAGCATCTACGAAAAGTCTGACATCTACACCGAATTCTCTCGCGTCGACGGTGTCGTGACCAACGTCTACTCGTTCCTTGACACTGACCTGCCTGGTAACGGTGCTACTTGCTCCGGCTGCGACGAAGCTGACTACTCTTGGGCCAACGGCTCATCTAAAGTCTACGTCAACGGTTCTTGGTCGGCCGCTAATACCCCCAGCTACCTCTCAAGCATGTACAAGGGTATCCGCGCAGCCAACATCTACCTTGAGGACGAGGCTCTCGCCGACTTCTCCGAGCTCGAACTCGACAAGGACTACGATGCCTACATCAAGCGTTTCAACCGCTACCAGTGGGAAGTACGCTTCCTCCGCGCTTATTTCCACTTCAACCTCGTCCGCGCTTACGGCGACATTCCATTGGTTACCACTGTGATGACCGATGCCGAGGCTAACTCCCTCACCCGCACTCCCGCCGACGAAGTGTTCCAGTTCATCGTGGACGAATGCGACGCAATCCTTGCCGCTGACCTCCTTCCCACTGACTACTCATCACTTTCAAACGACGCTTCTACTATGAGCACCGTTGAAGGCGGACGTGTAACAAAGCAGGCTGTCATGGCTCTTAAGGCACGCACTTTGACCTACTGGGCAAGCCCATTGTTCAACAACGGCTCTAACCGCTGGAAACAAGCTGCTCAGGCCAACAAAGACCTCATCGACCTTTGCGAGTCTATCGGCATCACTCTTTCGTCAAGCTACTCAAATCTTTGGGCAGTAGGTACCGACGGTAACTGGACCAACAGCGAAATGATCTTCTGCCGTCGTCTCAGCGCCACTAACGACTACGAGTATGTCAACTACCCCATCGGCCTTGAAAACGCCTCTGGAGGTAACTGCCCCACTCAGAGCATGGTTGACGCTTACGAAATGCAGGCTACCGGTCTCGGCATAAACGAATCCGGTTCCGGCTACAAGGCTCAGGATCCCTACACCGGCCGCGACCCGCGCTTCTATGCAACCATCGCTTACAATGGCGACGTTTGGCCTACTTCCTACGACACTGCACTTCAGACTTACTACGGTGGCGTTAACGCGCTCCCGACTGCCGGAGGTACAACCACCGGTTACTATCTGAAGAAGTGGCTCGACGGTACAATAACCATCACTGACCTTAACCCGACATCTGCCCGCCGTCATACTTGGATCACATACCGTCTCGGCGAATTCATCCTCAACTACGCTGAATGTATGAACGAGGCTTACGGCCCTTCAACTGCCGGCGACGGCAACCTCGACATGACCGCTACTGATGCCGTCAACATGATCCGCGACCGCGCCGGTATGCCCGACTTCCCCGCAGGTCTCAGCCAGGATGCTTTCCGCACCAAGTATCAGAACGAGCGTATGGTCGAGCTCGCATTCGAAGGTCACCGCTTCTGGGATGTTCGTCGCTGGAAAATCGGTGCCCAAACACAGGGCTCTAATGTCAAAGCCATGGACATTACTCTCAGCAACGGTATCGTTACCTACAACCCCGTTTCGCTCGGTCGCCCCGCTTGGGAAGAAAAGATGAACCTTTTCCCCATCCCGCAGTCCGAGAGACTTAAGAACGGCAATCTTACTCAGAACTCAGGTTGGTAATTTAATCTCTAAAACGATTATTTAAATTATGAAACTTAACTATATTATTGCTTCTCTGGCAGTCGCTTTCGCGGCGACTGCCTGCGACAGCAAGCTCGAAGTGTTCGAGCCTGCGGGAGGCTCTTACTCCGGAACTCCCGAGACAGTAGCCAACGTCACTACTGAAGCCCTCCCCGGACAGATCAAGCTCACTTGGGACGACTCTAACGCAAAATACGAGTATCTTAAGATATGGTACCACGACCCCCGCACCGGTGAAGATGTCGTTAAGCTCGTAAGCCCAAGCCAGCTCGGTACAAGCGAACTTATCCTTGACGAAACACGCGCCCGCTACGGCAACTATACCATCCACTTCCAGGCATTCAACGATGCTCACCAGGGTGGTCAAGTCGTTGACATTGTAGCTCACTCTGACGCTGCTCCCACAACTATCGTGGAAGATCCCAGCCAGCGTTCTCGCCACACTCTCCGCGACGACCAGTTCAGCACCGACAACCAAGAGCCGAACGAAGGCCCCATCAAAAACCTCAACGACAACAACACAGGCACATTCTTCCACACTCGCTGGTCAGGGACACAAATACCTCTGCCACAGTATGTGCAAGTTGACTTTGAGGAGTCAATGAATGCATTCCAGCTCTGGTACTGCACACGCGATGTCGGCAACTCCGACGGTTTCCCCACAGCTGTTACCATCCAGGTTCAGCTCATCGAATCCGGCGAATGGGTTGACCTCGCATATCTCAGCGACCTTCCTACAGTAAGAAAGACTTGGTACGAATCCGACTTCTTCTACTCTGAAGAGCCCTTCGACAAGTTCCGCTTCCTCGTTACCGCCGCGTCAACTGGCTCTAACTACTTCCACATGTCATGTCTCGACATTTATGACGTTGTCCTGAACATCTTCAACCCCGAGACCGACGAAGAAGAAGTTGAATAACCACTTCAATCACATTTTTTTGAACAATGAAAAAATCATTATTTATAGCATCTTCAATTCTTCTGGCAGCCGGGTTCACCGCCTGCCAGGAGGACATTGACTTCAACAACGCCGGAGTTAACCTGACTCAATATCAGTTCAAGGAAGCCAAAGACATTTGGAAAGGCTCTGACGTCAATGTCGTTTGCACTTACGACTCCGACACTGAAGGTGTGCAGGACACTACTATGACCCTCACACTTGCAATGTATCAGGAGAAAACTCCCGAAGCTGGTGTAACGCTCGACCTCGTGGTCAACACAGACACACTCAATCAGGCAATCCAAAATGCACTGACCGACGAAGGTAACACCTACACCATCTATAGCGGAGCGCAGATTCTGCCCTCGCAGTTCTACACTCTATCCGCTTCTACCATCTCTGCCGGCTCGCCCGCATCCGTGACTGTGAAGCGTCAGGCTCTTATCGACTACGTAGCCCAGAACCGTACAACAGGCACATTCGTGCTTCCCGTTTCAATGAAGTCTTCTCAGTACAAGGTAAACTCTGTACTTGGTACTATGATGTACATCTACCAAGTTGGCTACAACAACAAGGAATACTACATCGCTGAAGCCGATGGAACTGACCTTCGTCAGGTTGTAACCTCTGACAATGCTCAAAACTACGACACTTATCTGACTCTCGCTCTCCCCTCAGGACAGCGCGTCAGCTCAGATGCCGAATTTGACATTATCGTTGACACCGACTCACTCAACAATGCAATAGCAAAGGCTTATAGCGACGACAACTTCTCAGCTTTCCGCCACGCAGAACTGCTCCCCTCGCAGTACTACGCTCTTGCTTCCAACAAGCTCTCTACCGAACCCGTGAAGCTGACACTCAAGTACGGCGACCTCGCCGCAACTGTTAAGTCAAGCGGTCAATCTGCTCGCTACGTCCTCCCGATCACCATCAAGTCGGCCAACGATTTGACCAACACCGAGAAGGCTACCGTAATGTACAATGTCACCATCATCAACCTCGATGGCGACGACACTAAAGTTGACCCCTCTGCAGCTCCGCAGACCCTCGACAATGGTCGTTCGCTCGTTTGGTCTGACGAATTCAACACCACTGGCTCTTACGACGCATCTATGTGGGTTCCCGAAAACGGTTTCTGCCGCAACAACGAAGCTCAGTGGTATCAGGGCGAAAATGCCGAGGTTAAGGACGGCGCACTCGTAATCACTGCAAAAAAAGAGCGCAAAGCCAACACTAACTACAATGCAGGTTCTTCCGACTGGAAGCTTAACCGCGAGTATGCCGAGTACACCTCTGCTTCTCTCGTGTCTAACTTCTGCTTCAACCGCGGTACACTCATCTGCCGTGCAAAACTTCCTTGCAAGTCAGGTACATGGCCCGCTATCTGGACCACCGGTTACTACAGTGGCTGGCCCAGCGGCGCTTGGGAATGGCCTTACGGCGGTGAAATCGACATCATGGAGTACTATCCCAACCACTCTACAGGTCTACCCTCAATCCACGCTAACGTATGCTGGGGTAGCGACACCCGTTGGTCCGGTAACTGGGATTCGATGAACGTTCCTACCGACAGCTTCGATGAACTCGACTGGGACTACAAGTACCACGTATGGCGCATGGATTGGGATATGAGTTACATCAAGCTCTACTGCGACGATCAGCTCATCAACACAATCGACCTTTCCAACACCTGGAATGGTAGCGGTTCATGGTGGAGCGAAGCATGGAACTCCGGAGCATGGCGTAACCCGTTCACCGACCACGATTGGAACCCCTGCTACCAGCAGATATTCCTCAACCTCGCTTTGGGCGGCGACAACGGCGGCACCATCGACGATGCATCGACTCCATTTGAATACTTCGTCGACTACATCCGCGTCTACCAGAATCCCGACGCTGAAGGTGGCTACGAAGTCAACATGATGAAATAACCCTCCCCGATTGTCGCCCCCAACCCGGGCGACAATCGACCTTAAAGGCCAAAGTAGGGACTTAATCACCCAAACGTAGGGACGCACGGCTCGTGCGTCCGCCTTAAGGCCCTTAACCCCACAAAACTTGATAAGCGTTTTCCTAAAAATTGTTTGATGATACATTTTTCTGAGGTAGCTTAGATTGTTTTTATTCCCGCGGAGAAGCTCCGACATCCACGCTTCTCCGCAATCAAAAAGGAGGGGATGCGCCAACCGCGCATCCCCTCCTCACATATCATCAATGACCTTAATGACCCTAAAGCCCTTAACGCCCTTAACGCCCTCACCGGCCCGAATTCCGGATCTTATCCCTAAGGTAATCATTAAACTCACCGGCATCAAGCAGCTCATCAACCGTCAGGTGCATCCTATAACGCCAATAATGGCGCGGATTTGCCGGAATATTAATCAGCTCCTCGCGCGGGTCTTCACGACGAAGCGCACCACTCGCCGAAAGCCAATCCTGAAGCGGGAAAATAGCCAACATAGAAGGCGCATGTAAGTTCAAAGTCAATATCTTATCGCAAATCCACGGCTCCGCATAGTGAGGAGCGGCACCGCCTTCGTGAAGCACCTCGTTAAAATAACGCTGCGTCACATCGCGATTCTCCTCCCACCACTGACGAATACCGCCCATGTCGTGAGTCGAAGTAGTGCACACTGACAAATACGGATACGACCACGTGTTGCCGAACTTAGCCTTTGGATCCTTAGGCATACGCTGAATTTCAAGAGCAAGCATCTGAAGCTGGCTCATCACTGCCGGAACGCAGTCAGGTATCATGCCCAAATCCTCAGCACAAGTCAACATCGACGTCGCGTCGAGCAGAGGCGGTAACTTCCACATCGCCTTCCCATACCAGAAGTCATTATGCCGGTGATAATAAAAGTCATTATATAGACGGTTATAGCACCACTTCTCATAGTCATTCAGCGAACGGTAGATATATGTCATCTGTCCTGCGATTCGCGGATGATACTTACCCTTCTCGTAAGGATCCTCAATGAACAGAACCTCGTCGATAAGCCCAAGCAACGCATTGCACAGACGCGAATTCTTCTCGTCGTTCTCCTCGCCGGCAAAGTAATCGACTATCTTTCGCTGAGTGTCAAATTCCGGACGCATCTTATATCGGCCGTAGCCCACACTGATTAAGAACCGCCGTTTAGCCTCTTCGGTGTATTCCCCGAAAAAGTCATAAAGGAAATAGTCCATAACAAACGGAGTGGTCTGCAGATCCACGTCAATCCAAAAGTCATAGTTTGACTTAAGCTCCTCTGGCGAATACGGCAACGCCGGATTAAACACACCCAACAGGCCGTGTACGGCATTCATTGGTATCTGCCATATACGGAAGAACCCAAGCACATGGTCGATACGGTAAGCGTCGAAATACTCCGCCATCTTGCGGAAACGCGCCTTCCACCATGCAAATCCGTCCTTGGCCATCTCCTCCCAATTGTAAGTCGGGAAACCCCAATTCTGACCCAATACGGAGAAATCGTCCGGCGGGGCGCCGGCCTGGCAATCCATATTAAACAGACGAGGATCAATCCATGCATCAACACTGTCGCGCGATATGCCGATAGGAATGTCACCCTTAAATGCTACACCGTGTTCACCCGCATACTCATGCACCTCACGCATTTGCTTGTCGAGGTGATACTGTAAATAATACACATAGTTTATCGCATCGCGGTTCTTCTCGATAAAGTCAGCCACTTTATCTTCATCGTAAACAGCATATTCACCCCACTTTCCGAACTCCGGAGTTCCGTTCAAGTCTCGCAAAACGCAGAATGCAGCGTATGGCGTAAGCCACTTGCCGTTCTTCTCCACAAACTCCTTAAATTCCGGCAAATCGAGCGTCTTCTGACCTTCTTGGGCAAAAATCTCGCGCGTGTACTCATTCTTCGCATTATTCACTCGCTCATAGTCGACAGTCGGCAGAGCGTTAAGTTCATGCCTTAAGTCTTCATAGTAGCGGCGACGGCCTTCATCGTTAAGAAGCCCCAGCTCACTAAGCCGCAAATACATCGGATGTAGCGCAAATGTCGAATTTGCATTATAAGGATACGAGTCGGTCCACGTATGGGTCATAGTCGTATCGTTAATCGGAAGAATCTGCAAGAACTTCTGTCCTGTGCGAACAGCCCAGTCGACCATCTTCTTCAAGTCAAAGAAGTCACCTACGCCGAAGTCCTCGTCGCTTCTGACAGAGAACACCGGAATGGCAACACCCGCGCCGTGCCATGCCGGACGCGAATTATTGAAGCGAAGACCCGAAATTATCAATGCCGAGCTCTTATGCTCCGGAACAATGTTCATAACGCGATTATCGCCGCCTTCCCAGGCAAGCACATCGCCCGTCTCCTTCTTGACGATGATAAACTTGTAGCGGAACGGTATGTCGACCTCCTTAAGGTCTATGGTTATGCTCCACTCCGGAAAATTGCTGTCGTTTAACGTCAGTGCCCGCTCAGGCTGCCAGTTGCCGAGAACCTCGCAGTCGCCACTGACAGCAAGCTCCTCATCCTTCCCTACCATCGGAGCCATCACCCGCAAAGTAATCGACTGTCCATGCATCTCCACCGGCAATGCACGGTGGTCACGCCGATTGATGCAGTTGACAAACACCGACGAATAGTAAGGCTTGTCGTATGGCATGTCTTGCCATCGATCATAAATCTCATAGCTTGGTATGTCGAACCCTACATTGAGCCTGTGCGGTTCGCCCCACTCGCGGCGTTCATATCCGTTGTCGCTCCTGACTATATAACGGTAGTTAAACGACTCCGTATGGTCGGGAGCCTCAATGGTCAGCGACCACACTCCAACACCGTCAAGCTCCATCTTCAGAGCCCTCGATTCATCGCCATAGCCCAACTGAGGTATATCGCCTAAGATATACACTGACTCACCCCACTGGGTGCGATAGTCGATATTAAAGCTTATCTTCATGTCAAATAGATATTATTGAATTTTAGTTATCCTTTAGAATCACTGGAAGCTATCGGCCTCGAGCCAAAAACTCCCTATTATTAATAATGTATGTCATGGCCGTAAAGTTAGTCAGAATTATAAAAAATTTATGGTCTATGGCGTTTTTTTTCACTCCATAGACCATATTTTTTCACATAGTCGCGATACATGCGCACTAAAGCGGCTGACTTATCCGCACTTTGACGTGCCGCACGAGGTGCATATCAGACATCCCTCCTGATAGATGAGCGTTTCGTTGCCGCAGTTAGGGCACTTCTGGCCGCTTGCCTGCGTGCCGTTTGGCAGATACTTCTTCAGCGCGCGCTCGACACCCATTTTCCACGTGTTGATCGACTGGCTGTCAAGTTCAAGTCCACTGACAAGCTTAAGCACCTGGTCAATAGGCATTCCATAGCGGAGCACTCCGGAAATCAGCTTGGCATAGTTCCAATACTCAGGATTAAACTTGTCTGACAAGCCCTCGATCGTAGTCTTATAGCCACGCTTATTGATGAATTGGAAGTCATACCTCTTGGTGCCGTCCTCACCGACTGCCTTGATAATTTTACCTTTGGTAACACTCTTGGGACAGAAGATGCCGTCTTCATCATCGGCAAGACCGGTGAATATCTCGTAAGGACGGCCGTCGACAAGCCCGACAAACGCTATCCACTTTTCCTTATTGTTTTGGAAGCGTACCACATCAGCCTCAAGCTCTATCGGACGTTTGGCGACGTGAGGAGCCACGACGTTGACGGTCGGTATCTGTGGCTGCGCCTTCTTTTCCACTGCGACAAGTACGCCCGAACGCGACCCGTCGCGGTACACCGTGCAACCTTTGCATCCGCTGCGCCAAGCCTCGACATAAAGCCGATTGACAAGTTCCTCGCTCACGTCCGACGGCAGATTGATAGTGACGCTTATCGAATGGTCAACCCACTTCTGGATGCGGCCCTGCATCTTTACCTTCTCCATCCAGTCGATGTCGTTGGCCGTAGCCTTATTGTAAGGCGACTTTGCCACAAGCTCGTCAAGCTCCTCCTGCGTATAATTGTCTTTACGCTCGATGCCGTTGACCTCCATCCAAGTGATGAATTTCGGATGATAGACTATGTACTCCTCAAATGCGTCGCCGGTGTCGTCTACGTAGTCTACGCGCGCGTCAGGGTCGTTTGGGTTAACCTTGCGCCGACGCTTATAAACCGGCATAAACACCGGCTCTATGCCTGAAGTTGTGCGGGTCATAAGGCTCGTCGTGCCGGTAGGGGCTATCGTCAAGCAAGCTATGTTTCGGCGGCCCGACTTCATCATCTTATCGTAAAGCTCGGGCGATGCTTCCCTAAGTCGGTTGATGAACGGATTCCCCTTTTCACGCTCCGAATCATAAATCTCAAATGCTCCGCGCTCCGATGCCAACTGCACCGATGCGCCGTAGGCCGCCAATGCGAGCTCGCGGTGCACACGCTCCGAAAAGTCAGTTGCCTCCGACGTTCCATACTGCAGACCCATGGCCGCTATCATATCACCTTCGGCTGTAGTCCCCACTCCGGTGCGCCGTCCCTTCAAAGTCTTTGACTTTATCTTCTCCCACAAGTGGCGTTCAGTCGACTTGACCTCCTTCATTTCCGGATCGGCATCTATCTTTTCGATTATGGTGTCGATTTTCTCCATCTCAAGGTCAATTATGTCATCCATTATGCGCTGCGCCTTTGCCACATGGTCGCGGAAAAGGTCAAAGTCAAACTCTGCCTGCGGCGTAAACGGATTCTTAACATAGCTGTATAGGTTTATGGCCAACAGACGGCAGCTGTCGTAAGGGCAGAGAGGTATCTCGCCGCATGGGTTAGTAGAAATCGTACGGAATCCGAGGTCGGCATAACAGTCAGGCACCGACTCGCGGGTGATAGTATCCCAGAACAGCACTCCAGGTTCGGCCGACTTCCATGCGTTATGCACTATCTTTCCCCAGATAGCAGCCGCATCGACCTCCTTGCTTACCGCCGGCTCCGCCGCGTCGACCGGAAACTGCTGTACGTATGGCTTGCGATCCACTGCGGCCTGCATAAACTCATCGTCTATGCGCACCGACACGTTGGCACCGGTCACTTTTCCATCGACCATTTTCGCATCGATAAATGCCTCGCTGTCAGGATGCTTGATGCTGACCGTCATCATCAACGCCCCGCGGCGGCCGTCCTGAGCCACCTCGCGGGTCGAGTTGGAATATCGCTCCATAAAAGGCACCAACCCGGTCGATGTAAGCGCGGAGTTCTTAACAGGCATACCTTTAGGGCGCAGATGGCTCAAGTCATGCCCCACGCCTCCGCGACGCTTCATCAGCTGCACCTGCTCCTCATCGATGCGCATTATGCCGCCGTACGAGTCCGGACCGCCGTCGAGTCCGATGACGAAGCAGTTGCTCAGCGACCCGACCTGATAATTATTGCCTATTCCGGTCATGGGGCTCCCCTGAGGCACCACATAACGGAAATCCTTAAGCAGTCCGAACACCTCGTCTTCGCTCATCGGATTGGCATACTTATTCTCGATTCGCGCTATCTCAGAGGCTATACGACGATGCATATCGTCGGGAGTCTTCTCGTATATATGTCCGAAAGAATCTTTTAGGGCATATTTTGTAACCCATACTCGCGATGCAAGCTCGTCACCCCCGAAATACTCGAGAGTGGCCGACTGAGCTTCATCAAATGTGTAGATTTTGTTGTTCACAACGTTTTTAATTTTGAGAGGTTGAATTCGATTACTATTAACGGTGTTTCAAATTAGATTAAGAGACCGATATGACTCTTTCCGAGACAGGCTCGGCCACGGATAGGTTGCAAAAAGAATTACGATGCAAAGTAGGCAATTTATTTTCAGTCCGCAAAATCCGACACCTTTTTTATTCATAAATGTAGATAAGTTTTCCGAAAAATCCGAACAATCACTGTTTATCAGACATTTACATAAATAGCCGATGTTGAAAGTTTCCATTTATGCAAGTCATCGCCCGCAAATAAAATTTTGCATTTAAAACTATTAATTGTAAATTCGTAAAATAAACTACTTAACTATCCGACAGACATGACACTGCCATTCGACAACCGACCATTCGACATTGACACATACGCATTGTGTCGCCGCACTGTGCGCCAATACTCCTCCAAAGAAATTCCCGACGAACTGCTCGACCGCCTTATCGAGGAGGCCTCACATGCACCCACCACCGGAAACATGCAACTTTACTCCGTAATCGTAACACGCGACGCCGAAGGCAAGAAGACGCTCGCGCCGCTGCACTTCAATCAGCCACAGGTAGAAAGCTGCTCCGCCGTACTGACTTTCTGCGTCGACATCAACCGATTTGTCCGCTGGTGCGAGGTCAACGACGCTAAGCCGGGCTTCGACAATCTGCAGGCTCTGCTTTACGGCATTCTCGACACGGCTCTGTTTGCACAACAGTTCAACACTCTCGCCGAAGCCCACGGGCTGGGATGTTGCTATCTCGGCACTACGACTTTCACCGCCCCCGAAATAGCCAAGGCTCTGAATCTGCCTCCGCGTGTCATCCCACTCTCTACCATCACCGTTGGCTACCCGGAAGGCGAGCCTCAATTGTCCGACCGACTGCCGCTCGACGCAATCCGTCACCGTGGTTCTTACCGACAATACTCCGATGCCGACATCAAGCGCATTTACGCCGAAAAGGAAGCACTTGAAGAAAGCGCACGGTTTATCAAAGAGAATGCCAAGCAGACATTGGCCCAAGTCTATGCCGACGTACGCTATCCAAAGGAGATGAACGAGACTTATTCGGCTTCGCTGGCCAAATTTCTCAAAGACTTTTTGACAACCCCGGACAACGCCGAGGAATAACCGACTCTTAACATAACCATTATAAAGTATTTATCTATGCTACCAGAAGATGTAAAGACGCTTGAAGAGAAGGGCATTTCCCCCGAAACTTTCCAAGCACAAATCGACCGGTTCCGCACCGGATTTCCCTATCTGAAGATTCTTGACTCGGCCCGCGTGGGCAATGGAATCATCGCACTCGGTGATGCCGACCGCAAAGCCGCCGCCGACCGCTGGGACGAGTACTTGTCACACGGAGGCGAAGTGTTTAAATTCGTCCCCGCTTCAGGTGCCGCCTCACGCATGTTCAAGTCGCTGTTCAGTTTTCTCGAAGGCGAAGCCAACGAACCCAAGCCCGGAAGCGACGTGTCCGCTTTCATCGAGGGGCTGCCTAAATTCGCTTTCTACGCCGAGCTCGACAGCGCCTGCCGCAAACTCTACGACAAAGACATTAACGCGCTGACCGAGGACGGCCGATATAAGGACATCGTGGCCGCGCTGCTTCATCCGGAAGGGCTTAACTACGGCAATCTGCCCAAAGGTCTGCTGAAGTTCCACTCCTATCCCGACGGCGCCCGCACTCCCCTCGAAGAACATCTTGTCGAAGGCGCGCAGACCGCAACCGACCGCAACGGCGTGGTGCATCTCCACTTCACCGTTTCTCCGGAACATCGCCCTCTGTTCGAGGCTAAGATTGCCGAAGCTGTCCCTGCGCTCGAAAAGAAACTCGGCGTTAAATACGAGATTTCGCTCTCCGAACAAAAGAAGTCGACCGACACTGTGGCCGTTAACCCCGACAACACTCCATTCCGTGAAGACGGCAAACTGCTCTTCCGCCCCGGCGGACATGGCGCGCTGATCGAAAATCTCAACGACATTGACGCGGCTGTGGTGTTCATTAAAAACATCGACAATGTGGTGCCCGACGCGCAGCGCGACGCCACTGTCGAATATAAGAAAGTGCTTGCCGGCAGCCTCATCCTGGCTCACGACCGCATCGAGCAATATCTGCGCATGATCGAAGCCGGCGACTACACCATCGAAGATGTCAGAGCGATGATAGCATTCATGCACGACACGTTGAATATCCGCGACGAAAAGATGAAGCAGCTCGAAGACGTTGACCTCGTGCTGTATATCAAGGACAAGCTCAACCGTCCGGTGCGAGTTTGCGGTATGGTGCGCAACGAAGGCGAGCCCGGTGGTGGCCCGTTCATTGCCTACAATCCCGACGGCTCAACATCCCCGCAGATTCTCGAAAGCACTCAGATTGACCCCGCAAATCCTCAGTATAAGGAGATGGTTTCTAAAGCCACGCACTTTAATCCGGTGGATCTCGTCTGCTATCTGAAGGATATTGCCGGAAACAAGTTTAACCTGCCCGACTATGTTGACCCCGACACCGGCTTCATCTCGTCAAAGTCGAAAAACGGACGCGAATTGCGCGCTCTCGAACTCCCCGGTCTCTGGAACGGAGCCATGAGCGACTGGAACACAATCTTCGTCGAGGTTCCCATCGCCACGTTCAACCCCGTCAAAACCGTCAACGACCTCCTACGCCCCACCCACCAATCCTAAAGATACGACGCATAAGCTTCTGAAAGAAGCCCAAATTGTGTAGCGAGTGGCCAGGGAGAGGATGCAAGATCGCATCTGAAAGATACGTGAGCTGTGTAGCCAGTGACCAGGGAATGGATGCAAGATCGCATCTGAAAGACGCGTGAGCTGAGTAGCGAGTGGCCAGGGAGAGGATGCAAGATCGCATCTGAAAGATGCGTGAGCTGTGTAGCCAGTGACCAGGGAGAGGATGCAAGATCGCATCTGAAAGATGCGTGAGCTGTGTAGCCAGTG
>CAZIXM010000024.1:0-44246 GCA_964543345.1 uncultured Muribaculum sp.
CTTTGAGGGGGTAGTGGCCGTTCGGCTGTGTGAGTTCGAATCTCATCTCGGACACAAGAAATCGCAATTAGTTCTTCGGAATTGGTTGCGATTTTTTGTTTTATAACCGTAATTCAATGACCGAAAATTCAGATTAATGGAAAATATTATCCCAAAATACTTCAACCTTACTCCCGCACAGTCGGAGCAGTACAAGTTGCTCGGGACGCTTTATCCCGAGTGGAATGAAAAAATCAACGTAATTTCGCGCAAAGACATCGACAATCTTTACGTGAACCATATTCTGCATTCGCTTGCCATAGCCCGATTCATTAATCCGGTCGATGGTACCACAATTCTTGACATGGGCACCGGAGGAGGATTTCCAGGAATCCCGCTGGCCATTATGTGGCCCCAATGCCGAATCCATCTAATCGACAGAATCGGAAAGAAGATTAAGGTGGCCACAGATATAGCGTCACAGATAGGCCTCAAAAATGTGACGTTCCAGCATGGCGACATTGGAGAATGCCGCCAAAAATTCGACTTCGTAGTCAGCCGTGCCGTCATGCGTCTTGACGAACTGATTCCGCTAATCAGAAAAAATATATCACCAAAATCGAACAATGCCATTCCCAACGGGTTAATATGCCTGAAGGGAGGTAATCTGGACAGTGAGATGCACGGCATAAAATTTCCGACATTGACAGAGTCTCTCGAAACATATTTCGACGAGCCTTTCTTCGATACGAAAAAGCTCGTCTATGTACAAATAAGATAAAAAGCAATCAGCCATGTTAGAAATTCGGAATTTCACCTTTAATATGTTTGGAGTCAATACATACGTCGTATGGAATCCCACAACTAAAGAGGCGACTATAATCGACCCGGGGATGGTCAACATCTGCGAAGAGAACCAAATCGACGCATTCATAACCGACAACGGACTTAAAGTGACCCAGTTGATAAACACCCACATGCATCTCGACCATATTTTAGGCGATAAATGGGTGGCCGACAAATATGGTGTTAAGGTAAAGGCATCAGTCGACGACGAATTTCTCGGCAAACAGTCGCCGGCGCAAGCTCGGATGTTCAGTCTGCCGTTAAATCCGCAACCGGTCACTATCGACGAACCGTTGAAGGACGGAGATATTATTAATATAGGTGGGGAGGAAGTAAAGGTATTTTCCGTGCCCGGACATTCACCCGGAAGCCTTGTTCTATATTTCCCTGTTTCGGGGTGGGTCATTACCGGCGACGTGCTGTTTGAAGGCAGTATCGGACGCACCGACCTCGTTGCCGGCAACCATAAACTCCTTATCGAAAGCATCCGCAAAAAACTCTTGAACCTGCCGGACTCCACAATCGTTTTCCCCGGACATGGAAACCCGACAACCATCGGCCGCGAAAAATCGTTAAATCCATACCTCTGAGGTGGTTAAGCGAGTTTTGAAAATTTCACCCAATTTTGCAGTATCAACCGCAAAAACACGTATTATATTTGCGATAGTTTAACCTTTTAATTACAGGTCGATTTTCCTGCGACGTTTGCGCTGGGTGAACCGTTTTCTGAATAATATCAGGCGCCGATAATAGCCTGCCAACGTTACCCAGAGCGAACTTGGAGTGGCCACGATGTCGCTTGACAAGGGATCCATTACAGAAGGTACCGGGGCTTCTTCTCCAAACTGACCAGGATAGAGCACAACAAGATTATTGCGCGAAAAATATTTCTGTAGAAATCCCGGCAATTCATCCATAGTGGAGCTGAACGAAACTGATGCCCTTCGCGAACTAACCACTATGAACAGATCATCGTCAAGTATGCGGTTTGCCAGCAGAAGGAAATCGTCCCACTCTTCCACGTCGCGATACTCATGGCGTATATCGTAGCGGTCGCATTTCAGCACTGCCCTTATGTAAGAACGGGTTTCTGGATGACAACAGAATATCACCCGACATCCTACCTGGACTGTAAGATTGGCTATCGCAGTCACCCACTGCCTGAAACCTGTCTCAAACTGAGCCTTTTCCGGCACATAGACCACAATGCGCGTCACTGTGCCTACCGGTATAAAGCAACGGGTAATGACAATCATCTTATTAGTGGCTTTCAGTAACTGTTCAATCTTGGTGCCGAAGAATGAATCGACAACCGTGGTTTTGCGGTGTAGCCCGATAATCACTTCCGAAATGTCGCGTTCCTCTATCGTATTGACAAGACCAGTGACCACGTTCAGGTCGTAACGTTCGATAGCGGTAAGCTTCATGTCGACACTCGCTGCCGCCTGCTCGGCTACGTCGAGCGAATTGCGCCCGATGGCCCTCGAACCGGAAGAATTGTCGTTTCTGACGTGCAACGCATACATCTTGCCCCCTCGGCCCGACGGCTTACGCATCAGAACGGCAAACTCTACAAGGGCAGCGGCCGTCACCGGATTAGCTATGGAGATCAGCGTATTGGATTGACGGCGTGAGGCCTCCTCTTCGTCAGGTGTTTCGTCCTTCAGAATCGACAACTTAATTTTAGCCGCCGCGCGTTCTGTGATAATCGACGAGATGGCGCAAGTGACCAATATCATTACGATAGTGCCGTTAAGCACAGCCTCATTGAATATACCTATATTATAGCCAATCATCACTGCGGCCAAAGTCGCCGCAGCCTGCGCGTTAGACAGGCCGAACATCATGCTTCGGTCCATAGGGCGCATCTTATACGACAATTGCGTGAACCACGCCGCAAGCCACTTACAGACAGTTGCCACGACAGACATCACCGTGGCAACGTAAACCGTATCCCAACTCGACACAACAATATTGACATTTATCAACATGCCCACACCAATAAGAAAATACGGTATGAATATGGCATTGCCGACAAACTCAATCCTATTCATCAATGCAGAAGCGTTGGGTATATAACGGTTCAGAACCAAGCCGGCATAGAAGGCTCCAAGCACACTTTCGAGGCCTATCATCTTTGCCGAATAGCTCGCGAGAAATACCATTGCCAGAACATAGATGAACTGTGTGATATTGTCGTTATATTTCTTGAAGAACCAACGCGTCAGACGAGGAAAAGCATAGACTATAACCAGGCAATAAATCACCAACCTGACCAACAACATCAAAATTTCCCCTATGCTGAACGCCCCGTCGCGGTATATACCCACCACTCCCGCAAGGACTATAAGTGCGCCGAGCACGGTGACTATCGTTCCTGCAATCGTGATTATTACCGCCGGAGACTTGCTCAGCCCAAAACGCGATACTATGGGATAGGCTATCAGAGTATGGGAAGCATACATCGACGCCAATAGCACGGAAGTCAGCCAGTTAAAGCCAAGTAGCCACACAGATGTCAATGTTCCAAGCACCATCGGAACCATAAAAGTGTAAATACCGAATCCGAGTCCTTTCTTCAGATTCTTCTTCAGGTGGTACATGTCGATCTCTATTCCTGCAAGAAACATTAGATACAGTATGCCGACCTGTCCGAAAATCTCAAACGAAGCGTCGCGGCTCAATAGACCTATGCCGTAAGGGCCTATTACGATACCGGCTACAATCATCCCGATTATATGCGGTATTTTCAGTCGGTTTAGCAATATTGGAGCCAACAAGATTATTACCAGCACGATAAAGAATATCAGCACCGGATCAGTCACCAATGGCAAAGTCACTTTCAGCAGACACATGCGGCTTCCAAAATTTAAAAGATTTTCAAATTTACCCACAAAAATACTCATTTTAATTATTTCCCGCAACATTCCGAAACTTGCAAATCAAGCCGACCCGAAAGAAGCGCAAGATGATGGTGACGTTAGGAGAAGTACACGCCTCGGCAATAAGCGGCAATAAAGGCTCAAGATTTGCCATATTTACCAAAATTATGCCCAATTTGGAGTTTTTTACCTAAATTAACTGTAAAATGTTATTTACATCCATCTTTATTTCAATCTTACTTTCTAACTTTGCACGAAAAATCAGCACTTGCATATCCAATCATTGGGAAAAGTCTGACATCAAAATCAATCAAGTATAGAAATTTCAATAGGGACAAAAAACAAATACAGTTATGAACTTAAAAGCAATGAAGACTGCGGGAACTCTACTATCTACTGCAGCTATCCTGTGTTTCACATCTTGCGGCGGAGGCCAGCAACAGCAAACTCAAGCTCAAGCACCTCAGATAGCCACAATGACGTTGGGCTACTCGACATCAGACCTCGAGAGCGCATATCCTGTCACCATCAAAGGCCGTACCGACATCGACATTCGTCCGCAAGTGACCGGATTCATCACTAAAGTACATGTCGACGAAGGCCAGCAGGTCAAGAAGGGACAACTTCTGTTCACAATCGACCAAGTTCAATATCAAGCTGCCGTCGATGCCGCCCAAGCCGCTATCCGTGTAGCTGAAAGCGCTGTCGGAACAGCAAAACTGACTGAAGCCAACAAACGCAAACTATATGACAAAAACATCATCAGCGAATATGAATGGCAGATGGCCGACAACAATCTTAAATCGGCTCAAGCACAATTGGCATCGGCCCAGGCTCAGTTGATTTCGGC
Source organism: uncultured Muribaculum sp. (assembly GCA_964543345.1). GTDB lineage: Bacteria > Bacteroidota > Bacteroidia > Bacteroidales > Muribaculaceae > Muribaculum. The sequence continues at coordinate 4,558 of CAZIXM010000024.1, forward strand.
TCAGAAGAATCTCGCTTACACGCTTGTCACTTCGCCCAGCGACGGCGTGATCGGCTCGATTCCCAACCGCGAAGGCTCATTGGCATCGCCTTCTTCAACACAGCCGCTCACCACGGTCAGCGACAACTCAGAAGTGTATGCTTACTTCTCGCTTAACGAAAAAGACATATTGAATCTGACAAACGGAGGATCCGTATCGCTCAACTCAAGCGTAAGCAAGATGCCGGAAGTGTCACTCCGACTTGCAAACGGCGAAATGTATCCTTATAAAGGAAAAGTGGCAACCGTCTCCGGAGTTATCGGAAGCACTACCGGTTCGGCATCAGTAAGGGCTCTCTTCGATAACAAGAACGGTATGCTCCGCAGCGGAAGCACCGGACAAGTATTGATACCCGTACACTCTGACAGCGCACTGGTAATTCCTCAGAAAGCCACTTATGAGCTTCAGGACCGTCGATTCGTTTACGTCGTTAACGGTTCCAACACCGTTAAGTCAGTGCCTGTGACCGTAAGCTCGCTCTCCGACGGCCAGACATTCGTAATAACTTCAGGCCTTAAACCTGGCGACCGCATAGCCGTAGAAGGTGTCGGCACCAAACTTAAGGATGGCATGACAATCGTGCCGACCGACGCAGCCGCAGCACAGGCACCTCAGCAATAAACAAGCTCAGCCAGACAAACCAATCATGCTCCTCTCCGATAATCAATCATTAACATTAGCGTTAAGACATGAAACTTGATACTTTTATTAACCGTCCGGTGCTATCCACGGTTATATCAATATTTATTGTCCTGCTGGGTATAATCGGGCTTGTTTCCCTGCCAATCACCCAGTACCCGAACATCGCTCCTCCGACCATCTCGGTAAGCACGACTTACACCGGCGCCAATGCCCAGGCCGTGCTTAACTCAGTAATCGCGCCTCTTGAAGAGTCAATAAACGGTGCCGAAGGCATGACCTATATGGAGTCGACCGCGACCAACACCGGAAGCGCAACCATCAACGTATATTTCAAGCAGGGATTTGACCCCGACATGGCTGCCGTCGACGTTCAGAATCGCGTGGCCAAGGCTCAAAACCTCCTGCCTTCGGAAGTAACCCAAGTGGGCGTCATCACCCAAAAACGCCAGACTTCAATGCTTGTCGGCGTGACCCTATACGACAAATCGGGCAACTATCCCGAGAACTTCATCGAAAACTACATGAAGATCAACATCGTCCCTCAGATGCAACGTATCTCCGGCGTGGGCGACGTAATGGTCATGGGTGCCGACTATTCAATGCGTATATGGCTCAAGCCCGATGTCATGGCACAGTATCACCTGATGCCGTCCGACATTTCGCAGGCACTTGCCGAACAAAATATTGAAGCCGCCCCCGGTTCATTCGGCGAACAGGGCAACCAAAGCTTCCAATATACCATAAAATACCGCGGACGTCTGACCACCCCGGAACAGTTCGGAGACATTGTTATCCGCGCTGACCAAAACGGCGAAACGCTTTATCTTAAGGACGTTGCCGACATTGAATTGGGCCGTGTGACCTACGGATTCCACAACAAGATGAACGGCTATCCTGCCGTAACCGCCATGGTGTTCCAGACGGCAGGCTCTAACGCCCGCGAAATCATCAACGACTGTTTGGCGTTCGTAAAAAATCTTGAGAAAGAGCTTCCCGAAGGCCTTGGCGTCGAGATTCCGCTTAATGTCGACTCATTCCTGAGCGCCTCTATAGAGGAAGTTATCAAGACCCTTATCGAGGCATTCATCCTCGTGTTCTTTGTGGTTTATATCTTCCTTCAGGACATCCGCTCGACAATTATTCCGGCCATTGCAATACCGGTGGCGTTGGTAGGAACATTCTTCTTCCTGAATCTTATCGGATTCTCCATCAACCTCATCACGCTGTCGGCACTCGTGCTTGCGATTGCCATCGTGGTCGACGATGCCATAGTGGTGGTCGAGGCCGTTCATGCCAAACTCGACGTGGGCTACAAGAGCTCACGCAAAGCGTCAATCGATGCCATGAGCGAAATCGGCTCGGCCATTGTCTCCATCACTTTGGTAATGATGCTCGTGTTCATCCCGGTATCGTTCATGCCCGGTACGGCAGGTGTGTTCTATAGGCAGTTCGGTCTTACGATGGCCATAGCCATCGGTCTTTCGGCTCTTAACGCCTTGACTTTGTCGCCCGCGCTTTGTGCCGTGTTCCTGAAGCCACATGCTGAACACGAAAGCGGGAAAAAGAACTTTATACAGAGGTTTCATACAGCCTTCAATGTGGCTTACGACCGTCAGCTGGGCCACTACCGTAAAATCACGACATTTTTCATCAACCATAAAATCTCTTCGTTCGGCATCGTCGCCGCATCAGTGGCAGTCCTCGTATGGCTTATGAACATCACGCCTTCCGGACTTGTGCCCAACGAAGACACCGGTACGGTATTCGTAATGCTCAACATGCCTCCGGGCACCTCGCAGGAGCGTACCACGGCAGTTCTTGACGACGTAGATGCCATAATCGGAAGCATCCCGGCCGTTGACTCACGCACTATGATTAACGGTTACAGTTTCATTGCCGGTCAGGGACCTACCTACGGTACTTTCATCATACGTCTGAAGGATTGGTCGGAACGCTCCAAAGCTGAAAGTTCCGATGCCGTAATCCAGCAGCTCTACATGCTGACCGGGCAGAAGATTAAAGACGGTAGCGTAATGATTTTCGCTCCGCCTATGATCACCGGTTACTCAGCCACCAACGGTTTCGAGCTTAAGATGCAGGATAAGACGGGCGGTGACATCAACGAATTCTTCCAGATCGTGCAACGCTTCCTCGGCGCCCTCAACCAGTGTCCGGAAATTCAGATGGCATATACCACCTTTAACCCGACCTTCCCCCAATACATGCTCGACATCGACGCGGCAAAGGCAAAGCAGGCCGGTATCAGCCCGTCAACCATATTGTCGACCCTGCAAGGCTACTACGGAGGTATGTACATATCAAACTTCAACCGCTTCGGTAAGATTTACCGCGTGATGATGCAGGCATCGCCCGAAGCACGTGTATCGCCCGAGACTCTGAACTCAATCAAGATACGCAACGGCAACGAAATGGCATCGTTAAGCAACTTCGTGACTTTGACCCGTGTCTACGGTCCTGACTTGCTCAACCGTTTCAACATGTTCCAGTCAATTTCAGTCACAGGTACTCCGACTCCGGGCTACTCGTCAGGACAGGCCATCGCCGCCATCGAAAGAATAGCGGAGGAATATCTTCCCCAGGGATACGGATTTGAATACGCCGGTATGACACGCGAAGAAGCCGGCTCGTCAAGCAACGCCACTGCTATCATCTTCGGACTGTGTCTGCTCTTCGTATACCTTCTGCTTTCAGCTCAGTACGAGAGCTATATTATTCCGTGGGCGGTAATCCTTTCGATTCCGTTCGGTCTGATGGGTTCATTCATATTCGCACAGATTTTCGGAGTGTCCAACAACATTTATCTCCAGATTGCACTCATCATGTTGATCGGTCTGTTGGCCAAAAACGCCATCCTTATCGTAGAGTTTGCCCTCGAACGTCGCCGTACCGGCATGTCAGTGGTCAAAGCGGCTATTGACGGAGCGTCGGCACGTCTTCGCCCGATTCTTATGACCTCGTTGGCTCTTATCATCGGTCTTCTTCCTATGATGTTTGCAAACGGCGTAGGCGCCAACTCAAACAACGCGCTCGGAACCGGAGCCATCGGCGGTATGCTTATCGGTATGATTTTGCAGATATTCATCGTACCAGCGCTCTTCGTAGCGTTCCAGTTGATTCAGGAGAAGATTTCACCGCTGAAGTGGGACGACACAGACAACACCGGACTGGAATCGGAAATCGAACAGTATGCACATTAATCCAATTCAAGAAAAATTATGTCACTAAACAACATATCAAGAATAGCCGTAATCCTTGTCGGTGTGGGAGCTCTTTCGAGCTGCCACATCTACAAGAAGTTTGACATGCCGACCGACAACGCCCTCACTGCCGAGTATGCACAGGCAAAGGAAGAGGCTGTCGACTCAGCCACATTCGGCAATCTGAAATGGCAGGAGGTGTTCACCGACCCCGAACTTGTCAAACTTATAGAGATGGCTTTGGCCAACAACACCAACCTCCAAAATGCAAAACTCAACATAGACATCGCACACGCCCAGCTTAAAGGCGCACGTTTAAGCTATCTGCCGTCGTTGTCGCTTGCTCCGAATGGAGGAAAGAACTATTTCGACTACCCCGGAATGCGCCATCTCGGCTGGACTTACCAGGTGCCTTTGACAGCAAGCTGGGAAGTTGACATCTTCGGGAAGCTCCTTAACAATAACCGCAAGGCTAAGGCCGCACTCCTGCAAAGCGAAGCTTATGCCCAAGCCGTGCGTTCACAGCTAATAGCAGGAGTGGCAACATGCTACTATAGCATCGCCATGCTCGAAAAACAGCTTAAGATAAGCCGTCAGACCTCAGAATCATGGAAAGAGAGTGTGGAAATCATGAAAAATTTCAAGCTTTCAGGACGTGTAAATGAGAGCGCAGTGGTTCAAAGCACAGCTAACTACTATAGCATTCTTGCCTCTATCACAGACTTGGAGGTGTCGCTCCACGAAGCCTACAATTCGCTATCGCTATTGTTGAACGCGGCACCACAGACATGGGACATCTCGCCGGACGCCACACTGGTATTGCCTGAAATGTTCCGTGACGGTGTTCCGATGCGCGAACTTGCTGCCCGACCTGACGTACTCGCGGCCGAGCAGAGCCTTGCAATGGCATATTACGGAACTAACCAGGCAAGAGCAGCTTTCTATCCCGGACTGACCATTTCGGCCACCGGAGGATTTACCAATTCACTCGGGACAATGATTGTCAATCCGGCCAATTGGTTTGCTTCGCTCGCCGGTTCGCTTGCCATACCGCTGTTTGCCCGTGGACAGCTTATCTCAGGTCTCGAAGCCGCCAAAGCCCAGCAACAACAGGCCCTCAACAACTTCCAATATACATTGCTTAGCGCAAGCGCCGAAGTCAGCGATGCCATGGTTCTGTACTCAAAGAGCAATGAAAAGTCGGCTCTTCTCGTCGAGCAAGTAGCCAATCTTGAAAAGGCCGTTGAATACACGCATGATTTGCTCGAACTTGACGGCTCATCGACCTATTTGGAAGTGTTGACTGCACAGCAGACACTCCTGTCGGCACAATTGTCGCAAGCAACATGCGAATATACCCGAGCCCGTTCAGCCATCAACCTCTACCAGGCACTCGGAGGAGGTCGCTAAACAGAATATTTACATCTTAAAAAATTTACCACCATGATTAGTCCATTAGCATACGTTGACCCCTCGGCAAAAATAGGCAACAACGTGACCATCCATCCATTCGCCTACATTGACAAGGACGTTGTCATTGGCGATGACTGCGAGATTATGCCATACGTGAGCATTATGAACGGCACCACCATAGGCCGCCACAATAAGATTTACCAAGGCAGCATAATCGGAGCCGATCCGCAGGACTTCCGTTGGAAAGGCGAAAAGACTTATTGCAAAATCGGTGACAACAACGTCATACGCGAACACTGCATCATCAATCGAGGTATCCGCTCGACGGGAGCCACAGTCATAGGCGACGACTGCTTCATCATGGCTGAGACCCACATAGGCCACGATTCACAGATAAAAGGCAAATGTGTGCTCGGCAACGGCGTAAAGATAGCCGGTGACTGTACCGTAGGACTATGCACCATACTTTCATCAGCCGCCATCTTACACGAACGCAGCGACGTAGGCGACTGGGTTGTAGTCAAAGGCGGTTGCCGAATCGCAGGAAACGTTCCGCCGTATATAATCGTAGCCCACAATCCCGTGGCATATTACGGCATAAATGCAAAAATTATGGATCGTCACGGCTTTACAGCAGAGCAGATTGACGATGTTGCAAAGAGCTATCGCCACGTATACCAGGCCGGAACTTCAGTGTTCAATGCTCTCAAACGCATCGAGACCGACGTTACTCCGAGCGACATACGCTCAAATATCGTCGACTTTATACGTTCACATAATCTGAAGATAGTAGCCGTACCGCTTGAAACAGAATAGCGCATATCTACGTATTAACCTGACAAAATGTGGCCACGCCGAAATCGGAGTAGCCACATTTTATTTATAACATATCTAAATAATAGCCGTAAATCCCTTAAAATTTTGCTATTTTTCGGATTAATAAGTAAATTTGCACTTTTAATTTAAGTATATGAACGGCATTATACGTATATATTCACGAAGAGATTGACAAATTATTTTCTACAATAATATAGATTATACAGTTATGAGTAAAGAAAAGAAATTCTTAACCTGTGATGGCAACCAGGCCGCTGCCCATGTGAGCTACATGTTCTCGGAGGTAGCCGCCATCTATCCCATCACGCCCTCCTCGACCATGGCAGAATATGTCGACGAATGGGCAGCCGCAGGTCGAAAGAACATTTTCGGCGAAACGGTACTCGTTCAAGAAATGCAGTCAGAGGGCGGAGCGGCAGGTGCCGTTCATGGTTCACTCCAAGCCGGAGCACTGACCACAACATACACTGCATCCCAGGGTCTGTTGTTGATGATTCCTAATATGTACAAGATTGCCGGCGAACTTCTTCCCTGCGTATTCCACGTATCGGCCCGCACGCTTGCATCTCATGCACTTAGCATCTTCGGCGACCATCAGGACGTAATGTCGGTTCGCCAGACTGGCTTTGCAATGCTTGCAGAAGGTTCCGTACAGGAAGTGATGGATCTGGCAGGCGTAGCGCATCTCGCAACAATCAAGTCACGCGTACCTTTCGTGAACTTCTTCGACGGATTCCGTACATCGCACGAAATACAGAAAATCGAGGCACTCGATAACGATGACCTCGCTCCCCTGCTCGACCGTAAGGCTTTGGCAGAATTCCGTGCACGCGCACTCAACCCCGACCAGCCAGAGGCTCGCGGTATGGCAGAAAACGGCGACGTATTCTTCCAGCACCGTGAAGCATCAAACAAGTACTACGAAGCCGTACCGGAAATCGTAGAGGCTTACATGAAACAAATCTCAGAAATTACCGGCCGTCAATACGACTTGTTCAACTACTATGGCGCCCCCGATGCCGAGCGCGTCATCATAGCTATGGGTTCGGTGACTCAAGCGGCACAGGAAGCCATCGATTACCTTATCGAAAAGGGAGAAAAGGTAGGTCTCGTATCTGTGCATCTTTATCGTCCGTTCTCTGCAAAGCACTTCTTGGCCGCAGTTCCGAAGACCGCAAAGCGCATTGCAGTGCTCGACCGCACTAAGGAGCCGGGAGCCAACGGCGAACCTTTGTATCTCGACGTAAAGGACTGCTTCTACGGCGTAGAAAACGCCCCTGAAATCGTAGGCGGACGCTATGGTCTCGCTTCTAAGGACACCACTCCGGCACAAATTCTTGCAGTTTATGAAAATCTGGCTCTCCCGACACCAAAGAACCACTTTACACTCGGCATTGTCGACGACGTGACATTCACTTCACTCCCCATGAAGGCTGAAGTCGCTCTCGGCGATAAGAGCACTTTCGAAGCCAAGTTCTTCGGCCTCGGTGCCGACGGTACTGTCGGAGCAAACAAGAATTCCGTAAAAATCATCGGTGACAACACCAACAAATACTGTCAGGCATATTTCGCTTACGACTCTAAAAAGTCTGGCGGATTCACCTGCTCGCACTTGCGCTTTGGTGACAAGCCCATCCGTTCGACATATTTGGTGACTACGCCTAACTTCGTAGCTTGCCACGTACAGGCTTATCTCCACATGTATGACGTGACACGCGGTTTGCGTGACGGAGGCACATTCCTTCTGAACACTATCTGGGAGGGCGACGAACTTGCCAAGAACCTTCCAAACAAGGTTAAGCGCTACTTCGCCGAGCATAACATCACCGTATATTACATCAACGCTACCCGTATAGCTCAGGAAATTGGCCTCGGCAACCGCACAAACACCATACTTCAATCAGCGTTCTTCCGTATTACCGAAGTAATTCCGGTAGACCTTGCCGTTGAGCAGATGAAGAAATTCATCGTAAAGAGCTACGGTAAAAAGGGACAGGACGTTGTCGACAAGAACTATGCCGCCGTTGACCGTGGTGGCGAGTACCACAAGCTTGATGTAGATCCTGCTTGGGCACAGCTCCCCGACGACAAGAAAGAAGAGAACAATGATCCGGAATTTATCAATAAGATAGTTCGCCCGATAAACGCACAGGACGGCGACCTCCTTCCCGTATCATCATTCGTCGACTGCCCCGACGGCACATGGCCTCAGGGTACGGCAAAATATGAGAAGCGCGGTGTGGCCGCATTTGTTCCCGAATGGATTGAAGAAAACTGTATCCAATGTAACAAATGTGCTTACGTTTGTCCTCACGCCGCCATCCGTCCGTTTGTACTCACACCCGAGGAGATGGCCAACGCACCTTTCGGAGAAGACGCAACAATCCCGGCTATCGGAAAGACATTCACCGGAATGCGCTTCCTGCAGGCAGTCGACGTGCTTGATTGTCTCGGTTGTAGCAACTGTGTTGACGTTTGTCCCGGAAAGAAGGGCGTGAAGGCTCTCGCCATGAAGCCGCTTGAGACTCAGCTTGACGTTCAGAAGGCTTGGGACTACTGCGTTACGAACGTTAAGTCGAAGGCCGCTTTGGTCGACACCAAGGCCAACGTTAAGAACTCGCAGTTCGCGACACCTCTGTTTGAGTTCTCGGGCGCATGCTCAGGCTGCGGTGAGACTCCTTACGTTAAGCTTATCACCCAATTGTTCGGTGACCGCGAAATCGTTGCCAACGCCACCGGATGTAGCTCAATATATTCCGGTTCAGTACCCTCTACGCCGTACACTACCGACGAAAACGGTCGCGGACCGGCATGGGCAAACTCGCTCTTCGAAGACTTCTGCGAATTTGGTCTGGGTATGACTATTGCAAATGAAAAGCTCCGTGACCGCCTTGATGTTGCCGTTCGCGCTCTGCTCGACTGCCCCGACTGTTCGGACGATATCAAATCGCTGGCCACACAATGGCTTGATGAGAAGGATCATGCAGATCGCAGCCGTGAAATAGCCGACCAGCTCATACCTTTGATGGAGGCTTGCGGATGCGACGCCTGCAAGACCGTGCTCGAACTTAAGCACTATCTTGTTAAGCGTAGCCAATGGATCATCGGTGGCGACGGCGCATCATACGACATAGGCTTCGGCGGTCTTGACCACGTGATAGCTTCAGGCAAGAATGTCAATATCCTCGTTCTTGACACTGAGGTTTACTCCAACACAGGCGGTCAGGCCTCAAAAGCCACACCTCTGGGCGCAATCGCTAAGTTTGCCGCTTCTGGAAAGAGAATCCGCAAGAAAGACCTCGGTCTGATTGCGACGACATACGGCTACGTGTATGCAGCACAGATAGCCATGGGTGCCGACCAGGCTCAGACCCTTAAGGCCATCCGCGAGGCAGAAGCCTACGACGGTCCATCAATTATCATAGCATACGCACCATGTATTAATCACGGTATCCGCGCCGGCATGGGCAAGGCACAACAGGAAGAGGCAAACGCCGTAGCATGTGGCTACTGGCACCTGTGGCGCTACAACCCCGCCCTCGAATTAGAAGGTAAAAACCCGTTCACTCTCGACAGCAAACAGCCTAACTGGGATGCTTTCGAAGACTTCTTGAAGGGAGAAGTGCGCTACTCGTCAGTGATGAAGCAGTATCCTGCAGAAGCGGCTGAACTCTTTGCGGCCGCAAAGGAAAATGCACAATGGCGCTATAACAACTACCGCCGTCTTGCCCAGCAACAGTGGGGCGTAGACCCGGAAGTAGAGGCTATGGAGAGTAAATAAACCTCGTCATAACTGACTAATCTGAAGCATGGATTCGCCGGGCGAATCCATGCTTTTTCTATTGAATGTACCGACTTAATCTGGGCTGATATTTCTTATAAAACAGGTTGTTAAGCCCTATTAAGATTTTTAAAGGAGAAAACGGCACTAAAAAGTTATAAAAAATAGTCAATAACCGCAAAAAATCACTATTTTTGCAATCTGCATATTAGTGATTGGTTCACTGAACGCATTAGACCCTAAAAAATTGCTTATTAATTAACAATATGAAGTTATTACAAGCTAAACTCGACAAGTATCAAGAGCCCCAAAAGGCGAAAGCCCTGGGTATCTATCCATACTTCCGCGCTATTTCCAGCGAACAGGATCCCGAGGTCGTTATGAACGGGAAGAAGGTGCTGATGTTCGGCTCGAATTGTTACACCGGACTCGTCAACCACCCGAAAATAAAAGAAGCGGCCATCGAAGCCATAAAAAAGTACGGCACCGGTTGTGCCGGCTCACCGTTTCTTAACGGTACGCTTGACATACATAAGGAGCTTGAAGCGAAATTAGCCGAATACATGGGCAAAGAAGATGCCATGATATATTCTACCGGATTTGAAGTAAATCTGGGTGTCGTTTCGACTCTCACCGGACGCGAAGACTATATACTCTTCGACGAACAAGATCACGCTTCAATCATAGAAGGTCGCCGTTTGTCTTTCTCCACAGCCCTTAAATACAAGCACAACGACATGGAGTCGCTTGAGAGCCAACTTAAGAAGTGCGAGCCTGACAAAGTCAAGCTGATAGTCACCGACAGCGTGTTTTCGATGGAAGGCGACGTAGCTAATCTTCCGGAAATCGTTCGTCTGGCCAAGCAGTACAATGCGGCAGTCATGGTCGACGAGGCTCACGGCATCGGAGTGTTCGGACGTGGCGGACGCGGTGTTTGCGACCACTACGGTGTTTCAAACGATGTAGATGTGATTATGGGCACATTCAGTAAATCATTTGCATCATTAGGAGGCTTCATTGCAACAGACAAGGAAATCACGAATTATCTGCGTCACCATTCTCGCTCGTACATATTCACGGCAAGCATCACTCCGGCATCTACCGCCGCCGCCCTCGCCGCTCTTGAAATCATGCAGAACGAGCCTGAGCGTCAAGAGCATCTTTGGGAACTGACCCACTATGCGCTTGAAGGATTCCGTAACATGGGTTGCGAAATCGGCAACACCTCCACTCCGATTATCCCGCTGTTCATTCGCGACAACTATAAGACATTTGCCATCACACGCGACCTCCAGAACGAAGGCATCTTCGTCAACCCGGTAGTGTCGCCGGCGGTTGCACCGCATGACACACTGATTCGATTCAGCCTAATGGCCACACATACAAAGGAACAGGTGACCACGGCTCTTGAAAAAATCCAGAAAGTGTTCCGCGCACACAACCTAATTCCATAAGAAAGGGAATACATTAATTTATATCATCTGTCCGAACCGGACAGTAAAAAATGATAGCCGTGGATTGGCGCGCCAATCCACGGCTATCATTTTTTACGAATATCCAGATTCTTCAGCAACAATCAGATTTTAACTCTATGACTTTAAATCTAACCTGCGAAATGCACCAATCTGGAATATCAGGAAATAAACATTATATAGTGCTATGACAGCAGAGATAGCCGTCAACAGACCGCTCTTGGGAAGCACACCGGTCAACATTTGAAATCCGGCAAAACCGACAAAGAGGGCTTCAATGATGTTGAGCACCATGTAACGAAGCGTTAGTTTGTCATCCGAAAATGGAGAAAAACGAATCATCATGACCACCGGGCCTAACATGAATATAAACAGCAACAGCAAAACCTCGCTTAGAGGATTCGACATATAAACTTTGCCGGACACCACAAAATATAGCCCTACGAAAAGCAGTATTGATGCGATTATACCCACAACAACGCTCATCATACCGCGCATCTTATAGTACTTGTTTCTATCCATTTCGCAACGGTAAAATAAATGCCAAATGAGAGTGTTGCAGAGGCTATAAACTCGCAACATTCTCATTTGCTTAACGTAAAATGCAGATTTTTTGTTTAATAGAACTTGTGAATGCCCATTACTTCGCGAACTTCAGCAAGGGTCTTTACAGCGTTTGCACGAGCTTTCTCGGCACCCTCCTTAAGGACACGCCCCATGAGAGCGTCGTCGTTGCGCACATCCATAATGCGCTCACGGATAGGCAGGGTTATCTTGAGAATATCTTCAGCAAGCTGCTTTTTTAGGTCGCCGTAGCGGATTGAGCAATCGGCGTATGCATCCTTGAAGTGTTGGAGCGTGTCGGGGGTGGAGGTCAACTCCATAAGGTCGAACAGATTCTGCACCGGAACGCTCACCGGCGAATTGGGCACTTTCGGGCCTTCGTCAGTCACGGCACGCATCACTTTCTTACGGAGCGTCTTTTCGTCGTCGATAAGATATATGCAGTTGCCTTCGCTCTTGCCCATCTTACCAGAGCCGTCGAGTCCGGGCACTTTTATAGAATGACCTGTAAAATTGAAGTTTTCGGGTTCGGGGAATAAATCGACACCATAGAAGGAGTTAAACCGACGGGCAAACCGACGCGTAAGTTCGAGATGTTGCTCTTGATCCTTGCCAACCGGCACCTTATGGGCCTTTTGTATCAAAATATCCACGGCCATCAGGGTCGGATAAGTAAGCAAACCGGCATTAACGCGCTTATTGGTCTCATTACCGATGATCTGCTTCTCAATATCTTCTTCGCTTTCGTTGTCTGTCTTACTGATACCGAGTGCTTTGCGGGCCTTATCCTTAAAGGAAGCGGTGCGCATTAGCTCGCCGATACCCACATGCATGTTCAGCAACAGGTAAAGTTCCGGAATTTCAGGCACGTCGCTCTGCACGAAAAGCGTCACCTTTTCGGGGTCAAGTCCCGCGGCGAGATATTCCGCAAGTATATTCTTAACATTTTGATGCAACATCTTTGGATCAGGGTGCGTGGTCAGCGCATGCAGATCCGCTAAAAAATACATGCAGTTATAGTCATCTTGCATACGCACAAACTTGGACAACGCTCCGAAATAATTGCCTAAGTGCAAATTGCCGGTAGGACGTATACCGCTTAAAACAGTCTCTTTCATATCTTTCTCTAATTTAAACGCAAAAATACTACATTTTCGTCAATTAACCGTTAAACCCATCAACGGAAAGCCTCAGTATGTTACGAAAAACGTCCTTTATGGTCGAAACGGTTCGGGAGAAAGCATCGACAACAATTGCTCATGGACACCCTTCGATGAAGCCATTACGGATATATTTCTATCGGAGCGGAAATGCGTGTACTCTGCTCCCGCCTCAGATAGAATCAGCAGCCCGGCGCTGACATCCCATTCATGGAGGTTAAGCTCCCAATATCCGTCAAGAAAACCAGCGGCCACATAACAAAGATCCATAGCTGCCGAGCCAAGCCTTCGCATTCCTCTGACATGAGGCAACACGCGCCCTACATTATCCATATTATTGTCGGGATTGACATCCTTATCGACAGGAAATCCAGTGGCGACTACACATCGGCCCAAGTCGCATTTGGTGGATGCCTTAATAGGCTGTCCGTTCAAAAAAGCGCCTTCACCCTTTATGGCATGAAACAATTCGTCGAGATACGCGGCATACACGACTCCGAGAACGGTAGTGCCATTATGTTCTAATCCGATTGACACACAAAACATAGGCAGCCCCTGGCTGAAATTTGTAGTACCGTCGAGGGGATCAATCACCCACCTATACTCCGGGGCATGATCCTGCTCGCCCGACTCTTCTGACAATATCGAATGTTCAGGATACGTGTCACGTATATGACTAATGAGCAATTTTTCGGCCGCCTTGTCGGCTGCAGTCACTATGTCGCTTTCATTAAGTTTTGCCTTTATGTCAAGTTCGTTTCCTCTGAAATAGCGCTTGTGTATAGCTCCGGCTTCCCGAGCCCACGAAAGCGCATTAAGTAACATGGAAGAGTATTCAGTGTTCATATTTTTCACGTGCTATTATTAATAGTGTGTTTAAAAAGTCATAGACATAAGACCGCCCCGAGGGGGGGAAGCCTTATGTCTATCATTAAAGTTTGTCGCGTCGGCCGGAATTAATTCCACGCCGACAAAGCGTCACGCAACCGATTACTGGGGAAGTTGCTGGTCGCGACGGTCGATAATCGGGAGCTGACGACGGAACACTTCCTTCAAAGAGATCAATGATTCAGTGCGTGCCAATCCCAGACGCTGCAGACGTTCATGGATAATGTGGAGAAGATGATCGTTGTTGCGGGCAAACAGTTTAATGAACAAGTCATATTGTCCGGTGGTATAATGAACTTCCACCACTTCGGGTATAGCCCGAAGCTGCTCGACAACTTCATCAAATTTAGCAGGATCTTTCAAGAAGAATCCGATGTAAGCGCATGTCTCGTAACCGACAGAGACCGGATCAATCAAACATTCGGTGCCTTTAAGCACACCCATTGCCATAAGCTTTTGGATACGCTGATGTATTGCTGCACCTGAAACACCACATTCGCGGGCAATTTCAAGATAAGGCTTGCGCCCATTTCCTGAAAGGGTCTGTAAAATCCTGTAATCCAGAGAATCTAACTGTGCTCTTGCCATAAACTTATTATTTTTTTAATTTGTTTATCTTTTAAAATTTTAAGGTTGTTTCGTTTCTAAAGCAAAATTAAACATTTATTTGTTAACATTTTCATTTTTGCCCAAGAAATTTCACCGAGTAACCCCATTTTTAGACTATTTTTGCATTATGAAACTAAAAATTTACCCTTTGACTGCCAAAAATCCACTTTTCGCGCGACTTTTGACGTTATACACAGCATCCTTCCCCTCTGCAGAACGACGTCCCAATGACAAATTGTCAATGATGACTATGGATACCACACTCCCGATGAAAGCAAACGCTATCAAATTAGACGACGAGTTTGTCGGATTAGTCAATTTTTGGGAATTTGACGACTTTTTGTACATCGAGCATTTTGCAGTTTCTCATCATGTAAGGGGGCTGGGGCTCGGATCTAAAGTGCTCAATATAATAAAATCAAACTATTCAAAGCCGGTGGTACTTGAGATCGAAATGCCCGAATCGTCACCAATCGCGGCAAGACGCATGGACTTTTACCGGAGAAACGGATTTAGGCCGATTTGGGACTTCAAATATGTTCAACCACCATACTCTCCCGGATTGCCGCAGTTGCGTCTACTGCTTATGTCGACGGACAATGTCGACCCACAAGTAGTTTCCGACACATTGCACAGTCAAGTTTATGGAGTAAGCGATTAACAGAATTTGCTCATTCGCCCCACATTAATTATATTTGCATATTTAAATGAATTACAAAATTCAAGTTATATGACTAATGCCTTTATCCACATACTGACAAAACGTTCCATGTCGCTGATCGCGATAGTGGCCGCATTTATATGCCTCGGAGGCTGTACACCACGCCCAAACGGCGGCAAACAAGCGATTACAGTCAGCATACGTCCGCAAAAGTACTTCCTCGAAAAAATAGTTGGAGATAAATGGGAAGTCAGATGTCTGCTCGGCAATTCAGCCGACCCCGAATCGTTCGACCCGGGCATGACACATCTGCTGAATCTCGAGAACAGCAAAGCATACTTCCGAATAGGCAACATCCCGTTTGAAAGCGCCATAATCAATAAAGTTAAAAACAACAATCCCGGACTCCTCCTGTATGACAACTCAGAAGGCATATCGTTAATCACCGGGACACATAGCCATGGAGGATCGGACATCGACCCGCATACGTGGACATCCATCAAAAATGCAAAAAAGATAGCGTCAAATATGTACGATGCCGTAATCGACCTCGATCCGGCCAATAAGAGCTATTACGGAGCAAACCTAAAGAAATTCCTACGCGAACTTGATTCACTCGACACGCATGTCGACTCGCTTTTGCGACCCATGCGCGGGACTGCATTTGTCGTATGGCATCCGTCGCTCAGCTACTTTGCACGCGACTATGGACTGCATCAAATCAGCCTAAGCCCGGAAGGTAAGGAGGCATCGGTCAGTATGATCAAAAATTCAGTAGATCAGGCCAAAAAAGAAAACGCCAAAATACTGTTTTACCAGAAAGACGTTGATTCTCGCCAGGCTGTCAGCATCAATGAGCAACTTGGAGCTACCCTGGTCGAAATTCAGCCTCTAAGCTATGAGTGGTACTCAGAAATGTCAAATATCGCCAATGCAATCGCAACACAATCGAATAATTGAAGTCGGGCACGTATGGATGAGATATGACGACAAAGTCATACTCCGCGACATATCGTTGCACGTCGACAAGGGGGACTTTATCGCTGTGACAGGGCCAAACGGAGGGGGTAAAACCACCCTGTTAAGACTCATTCTTAAACTTCTCACCCCGACGAAAGGATATGTAAAGTATTTTAATCCTGATGGCAGTGTGACTTCGTCAATATCCATAGGCTACCTTCCGCAAAAGAACATGATCGACAGCCACTTCCCTATCACCGTGCGCGAAGTAATCCGATCGGGGTTACTTTCCCAACGTCTTGACACCGACGAAAAGGATCGGCGCACAGCGAAAACTATTGAAATAATGGGGCTGACCGAACATACCGAAGCGTCAATAGGTCAACTATCGGGCGGTCAGATGCAACGCGCATTGCTGGGACGAGCCATCATTTCGAATCCGGAAGTGCTTGTTCTTGACGAACCTCTAAGCTATGTCGACAAGCGATTTGAGCATCATCTTTACGGGCTTATCGAGGAAATCAGCCGCCACACAACCGTCATTCTCGTCAGCCATGAAATGACTACCATAGCAGGCATGGCCAATCGGCATCTGATAGTAGACCATTCCATTCATGAATGCACGGCAGCCCACCACAACATAGTCACATCGTGCGACGACTAACCATCTTATATACGAAGAGAGTCAAGGACTAAGTCCTCAACTCTCTAAATTAAGTGGCGGGAGCAGGACTCGAACCTGCGACCTTTGGGTTATGAGCCCAACGAGCTACCACTGCTCCATCCCGCGATATCGCTTTTGTGAATGCAAAGGTAGGCATTTTTCCTCAACTCGCAAAACGGCAAAGAGACATATATTGTTAAAAAAACAAAACGACAAAAAGGCTGTACCAAAAAGTGGCACAATATTAAATCTTTAGCCAATTTAATTTTTTTGTTGAAATTAAAGCCGGGGATAGGCTGAACGAGCCTATCCCCGGCTATTGGTTATTTCACGAATCTTCCAGATTAAGTCGACATTATCAATATATGCCAACTTTGATGCTTGGTAAAAGGGTTATTTGTTGACTTGGAATTTGTTTATTCCGTCGCGCAAATAATCCACCACTTGACGCGCCGCAGCAATTCCGGCATTAATATTAGCCTCGGAAGTCTGCGCCCCCATCTTTTTGGGAGTGAAGAACACGCGGTCGCCAAACTCATCTTTAAGCGCCTCGGCATTGTCTGGCTTCACGTCGGCCATATATTTTATGTCGGGACGCTCACGCAGAGCTTTTGCCAAGCCATCCTCATCAACGACTTCCTTGCGGGCAGTGTTAATCAGCACACCCTTCAGCGGCATGTTAGTAATAAAGTAGTATCCGATACTTTTACGAGTCTCGGGAGTAGCCGGAATATGGATGGAAACGATGTCGTTGCCTGAATACAAATCGTCAATTGAATGCACAGGTTTAACATCGTCATTAGTCATAACATCATCTGGGCAATATGGATCAAACGCCGACACCTCCATACCGAACCCTTTGGCGATACGGGCGACATTACGTCCGACTTGGCCGTAAGCTTGCAGACCCATACGTTTTCCTTTCAATTCTGTTCCTGACGTTCCGTTGTACGAATTACGTACTGCCATCACGGCCATACCAAACACCAATTCTGCGACAGCGTTTGAGTTCTGACCCGGAGTGTTCTCAACTACCACATTGTGAGCTGTGGCAGCGGCGAGGTCCACGTTATCATAGCCCGCACCGGCACGTACCACAACTTTCAGATTTTTAGCGGCATCGAGCACTTCTGCATCAACAACATCACTTCTTATAATCAGGCCGTCGGCCGTAGCTACAGCATTGAGAAGCTCTTGCTTCGAAGCATACTTCTCAAGCAACTCGAGCTCATACCCGGCATCTTCAACAACCTTCCTTATGCCGTTCACCGCCACCGGCGCAAACGGCTTCTCAGTTGCAACCAATACTTTCATAGCGGACATTTTAATGTTTCTTTTCAAACTCTTTCATGGTGTCGACAAGCACCTTCACACTTTCTATCGGTAGCGCATTATAAAGTGAGGCGCGGAAACCGCCTACTGAACGATGGCCTTTGATGCCAACGATGCCTTTCGACGATGCAAAATCGATAAACTCTTTGTCGAGTCCGTCGTATTCGGGTTTCATTACGAAACATACATTCATAATCGAACGATCCTCTGGCTCAACGGTACCGACAAACATCTTGCTTGAATCGATGGCCTCATAAAGAAGTTCAGCTTTTGCGAGGTCACGGCGTTCCATCTCCTTGATGCCGCCGAGTTCCTTATAATATTTCAGCGTCTGAAGCGCGCTATATATCGGCAACACCGGTGGAGTATTAAACATGGAACCTTTCTTAATATGTGTGCGGTAGTCGAGCATTGTAGGTATTGCGCGGTCTACATTTCCAAGGCAATCATCCTTGACGATAACCACCGTGACACCTGCAGGCGCAAGGTTCTTCTGCGCACCTGCGTATATTATGTCATACTTCGACACATCTACCGGACGCGAGAATATATCACTCGACATATCCGCCACAAGGGGAACATTCACTTGCGGATCATGACGAATCTCAGTTCCGTAAATAGTATTATTAGATGTATAGTGGAAATAGTCGACATCGTCGGGCACTACATATCCTTTAGGAATGTATGTGTAGTTTTTATCCTTGCTTGACGCGAGCACTTCAACTTCTCCAAACAGGCGAGCTTCTTTTATGGCGTTGGATGCCCATGTACCGGTGTCGATATAAGCCGCTTTCTTTTTCAAAAGATTATAAGGCACCATGCAGAACTGCATAGAGGCACCTCCTCCGAGGAAAAGCACCGAATAGCCTTCAGGCACTTCAAGCAACTCTTTAACAAGTTGCTGCGCCTCTTCAATGACTGCGGTGAACTCCTTGCTACGGTGCGACACCTCAAGAATAGAGAGGCCGGTTCCTGCGAAGTTTATGATTGCATCTGCCGTATTCTTAATAGTGTACTCACTAAGGATCGACGGTCCTGCATAGAAATTATGTTTCTTCATACTGGTGTAATTTTGGTTAGTCAGATAATGCAAATATAATGATTTTATAGATAGCTTCGGCTCTGAATCAAGAAAATTTGCTTCACACATCGCACTTTTCTTATTCCATAGCATCTTCTCCGCACACGTTTGTAACACCACAGCCATCTCCTCCTCAACCTGTCAGCACGAGGCCAAGATAGGAATAGTCAAACAAATTAAACCCATTTGTAACAGTTTTGTAATTTTAACATTTATTTAAATCACTGATTTAGTGCTTGTTATCTAGTTAAATCTTGAATCACAGATAAAATCGAAGAAAATTTATTGGAAAAATACTTGCACCGTAAATAAATAATTCTTAAGTTTGCAATGTAATCGTTTTGTAACATATTTGCAAAAACGGATCAACTATTAAACGAAACTTAAAACTCATCAATTATGGCAACCTCGAACTTCCAAAGCAAACTTCTCGAACTTCAAAAGAACATGTTAAACTTTGCTTACATCCTCACCTCAAACCGCGATGATGCCTACGACCTTCTCCAAGACACCACCCTAAAGGTACTCGACAACGAGGACAAATATGTTGACAACACCAACTTCAAAGGATGGGTATTCACCATCATGCGAAACATTTTCATCAACAATTACCGCAAAGTAGTTCGTTCGGCTACGGTTATTGACCAGACTGAAGACCTCTATCATCTCAATTTACCGCAGGATTCTGGCTTCGAGACCCCTGAAGGCTCATTTGCAGCGAAAGAGATCACCCAGGCCATCGATTCATTTTCTGACGAGTATAGAATTCCGTTCTCAATGCACGTCGCCGGATATAAATACAATGAAATTGCCGAGAAAATGAATCTGCCGCTCGGAACGGTGAAAAGCCGCATATTTTTCGCTCGCCAGCGTCTGCAACAATCGCTAAAGGACTATCGATAATAGCCGGTGGGTGACAGGACGTGTCAATGCTTGAACATACGATCCATAGTACGCTTATCTTCTCTCTCTTTTATTGACTGACGCTTGTCAAATTCTTTTTTGCCTCGCCCTATCCCCACAACAAGCTTGGCCAGCCCCCTTTCGTTAATAAACAGTCTTAAGGGAACGACCGTAAATCCGGCCTCTTTACCGGCTTTCTCTATCTTTGAAATCTCCTTTTTATTGAGCAACAGCTTTCGGTCGCGACGTTCGCTGTGGTTGTTATAAGAGCCATAGAAATATTCGGCTATGTACATGTTCTTTACCCAGACCTCACCGTCAATGACTATACAGAATGTGTCGACAAGACTTGCCTTACCGTTTCGTATTGATTTAATCTCAGTGCCGGTAAGCACTATACCGGCCGTAAAAGTCTCCGAAATGGCATAGTCAAATGTGGCCCTACGGTTCTTTATATTTATATCCTTTGAATTTGTCATCTTAATCAATTGTTTGGAAGCAACAGTTTAAACAAGTATTCGAGCACAAATGGCGGCATCAGTATCGATAAGCCACAAAATACCGTGAAAGAAGCCTCTTTGCCGTCAATCACGTTAAGGTAACGATGACCCGTCCACATTACCAATAAGACGAACACCGGCAAGAATTCCACGAGAGAGAGGCTCATGGGCAGACAATTTTTCACAATGGCGATTAGCACCAAAATAGAGAGGCTGAACAATATGAACAAATTATACCGCTTTTCGTCAGGCTCATTTTTGATCAGACGTTTGCCGAACACGGCAAACATAAAGGATGCGATGAAATAGCTAATAAAGTAGCTGACAAATGTAATCACCGCATTCTCAATAAGGACAGGAAGTGTTAGGTCAGAATCATAAAAATATTCCACAAAGACAGAGCAGGAAGCCAATCCGAGCAAAGGATAAAATCCGTCGGAAGCCACCGTTTTCGGAGTCAGCTTCGACAGCGCAATGTCGTCCCACCCCTTCCCGGGCGATAAGATTAACTGAATGAGATAGCCTAAGTACTTTAACATTTCCTATAATTTACAGAGGCAAAGTTAGCAATATCTCCGCAAAATTGCGTAATTTTGCATTTACGAATTAACGGATTGTATAACATTTATCAAATAAAAACAGACATGTTAAAGACCATATTGGCCATATCCGGCAAACCTGGACTTTTCAAATTGGTTAGCCAAGGCAAAAATATGCTGATTGTCGAATCGCTTGCTACCGGAAAACGTACCCCAGCATACGCTCACGACAAAGTTATCTCTCTGGGAGACATTGCGATATACACCGTCGAAGAGGATGTTCCGCTTGGTAATGTATTTGAGACCATAAAGACAAAAACAGGTTCTCAGCCCGTCGACATGAAATCGTTCGAGGACGATGCGGCACTTAGAGCATATTTCAAGGAAGTGCTCCCAGACTTCGATGAAGACCGCGTATATACTAATGACATCAAGAAAGTTTTCACATGGTATAATCTTCTTCTTGCCGCCGGCATAACCGATTTTGTAGAGGAAGAGAAAGAGGAAGCTGAAAAATCCGAACAGGAAAAACCGGCAGAATAATTAAGACAAAATAAGCAAATATTCAGACAGTCTTATGCCCCTGATTTAGCCATAGACAGTCTGTGTAAAAAAATCGTGTAGGGGTGTATCGCAATTAAGTTTTGTGACACACCCCCTTTTATATACCGCGCCTTACCCGCGACACTCAGAGCTTAGAGCGCCATAGGATTGTCTACTTTTTCAGTAAGAAGCGCATAGTCAATCACCTCCATGACAGTATCGACATAATGGAACGTAAGTCCGTCGATATAAATAGAGTCGATGTCCTCAATGTCTTTGCGATTTTCAGAAGAAAGCACTATGTGGGTGATTCCGGCCCGCTTGGCGGCCAGAATTTTCTCTTTGATACCACCAACAGGGAGGACTTTTCCCCTCAACGTAATCTCACCCGTCATAGCCAGACGCGGACGCACTTTTCGTTGCGTGAATGCCGACACCATAGAGGTGGCCATCGTAATTCCTGCGGAGGGGCCGTCTTTAGGAATTGCTCCTTCGGGCACGTGCAAATGCAACTGATATTTCTCAAAGAGCGAATCATCTATGCCAAGCTCTATAGCGTGGCTCTTTATATACTGTAAGGCTATTGCGGCCGACTCCTTCATCACATTTCCCAAATTGCCCGTCAAGGCCAACTTATCTCCCTTGCTTTTAGACAACGACGATTCGATATAAAGAATTTCACCTCCAACCGCGGTCCAGGCAAGTCCGGTCACAACACCGGCAAAGCGATTACCCTCATATCTATCTTTCGTGAACTTTGCCACCCCAAGCATCTCCTTAAGATGTTCGGGCAAAATCAGAACCGGAAACTCCGCACCTTGCACCTTGGCCAAAATAGCCTTACGGATAAGATTTGCAAGCTCTTTTTCAAGCTGACGCACACCGCTTTCCGAGGTGTAATTTTCAACAATTACGGATATTGCATCTTCCGAAACGGCGAACTCCTCAGCGGAAAGATTGTTCTCTTCAAGCAATTTCGGTATGATATGTCTGACGGCAATCTGCACTTTCTCCTCCAAAAGGTAGCCTGACAGATTTATAATCTCCATCCGGTCAAGCAAAGGCTGTGACAATGTCGACAAGGTATTAGCCGTGGCTATGAACAACACTTTCGACAGGTCATAGTCAATGTCGATATAATTATCGTGGAAACGGCAATTTTGCTCCGGATCGAGCACTTCGAGCAAAGCAGCCGACGGATCGCCCTTAAAATCAGAACCGATCTTATCGACTTCATCAAGAAGAAGCACTGGATTTGATGTCCCGGCCCGCTTCACTGCATCTATAATGCGACCCGGCATGGCTCCTATATAGGTGCGCCGATGTCCTCTGATTTCTGCCTCGTCGTGTAATCCGCCCAAAGATACCCTTTGATATTTACGTCCGAGAGCATCTGCCACCGAACGTCCAAGAGAAGTCTTTCCGACTCCCGGAGGGCCAACAAGACACAATATCGGCGATTTTCCGTCGGGGTTGTTCATTAGCAAAGCGATCTGCTCCAGAATACGCTGTTTTACTTTTTTCAGCCCATAATGTGCCGAATCAAGCACCTCTCGAGCCAGTCCAAAGTCAGAATTCAGGTCTGAATATGTTTGCCATGGCAGATCAAGCAGAGTCTCAAGATAGGAATATTGCACAGCATATTCAGGACTTTGCGGATTTAGCCTGCTAAGTTTGTCGACCTCCTTGTCAAACACCTTTCTCGCCGCTTCGGTAAAGCTGACCGATTCGCCACGTTTGCGCAAAGCCTCGACCTCGTCCTGGTCATCGCCATAAAGTTCGTTCTTAATTGCCTCCATTTGCCCCTGAAGAAAAGCCTGACGCTGATTTTGCTCAAAATTCCTTCTGGCACTTGACTGAATCTCCTCTGCCACCTTCATCATCTGCTCCTGCTCAGTCAGCTGCTCCAGAAGCCTATTGGCGCGAATCTTCATCTGGTTCTCGACCAAAAGCGACATTTTAATCTCGACAGGGAAAGGGGATTGGGTGCAGATAAAATTAACCAAATCCGCCGTCAAGGGGAAATTTTTTATATTCATCAAAAAGTCCTGGGCTATATCAACGCCCTCGGCCAATTTGACGGTTAAATCACGTATGGCTGTCAGAACACCATGAAAATTTTTATCGTTCTTCCGCGGTTTCGACTCCTTAATCGGGGCTACTTTAGCCACAAGCGGGTACGAGCTGTTAGCCTCATCGTAATCAGACGGACCTTCGATAAGGAACTTGTCCCTGGCACGGACGATAGCCGTATGGCTTCCATCCGGCAAATCAAACACCTTCAGCACATCCGCCACAACGCCATATTCATACAGCCGTTCGAGCGTGGGATTATCATCTTCAGAGTCAACTTGACAAACCACTCCGATAGGCACCTGATTATCAGATGCTTTCTGAGCAGTAAGCTGAGAATTGATCCGCACTAATGAAATTGGTATGGTAGTGCCTGGAAACAGCACGAGATTGCGTGTAGGCAATATTGGCAACGCGTTATAGTCGGGAGTTGCCGTTAAACGGTTAGCGGTCAAGTCAATCTGACCTAATGAGATAATCTTGTGGGTTTCTGTGTTTGAATTGCTCATCTGTTACTATATTGTAAAAGTCCTTATAACAAACCTCGTGCCAAAGTCATCAAGAACACAAATCCGTCAGTCAAGTGCTGCCAGATACTTCTTGAACACCGGATAAAGCGGCAACATTTTTATGGTTTGTTTTTCGCCGTTAAGGAAAGCTGACAGACGCTTTGGAACAGACACATTTGTTCCAATGACGCCCTCGACTATCTCCTTAAACTTAGCCGGATGCGCGGTCTCCAGAAATATACCGGTCTCGCCCGGACGAAGGTGTTCGCACAAAGCTCGATATGCAACCGCTCCATGAGGATCAAGAAGATAGCCCGACCTATCATATTCAGCCTTAATCGTCTGACGTATAGAGTCGTCATCGTAGCTGCACCCTGACACGTCGACACAAATGTCGTCATGCGAGCCGCCGTATAAGTCCAAAATCCTTGCAAAATTGGACGGGTCGCCAACATCCATGGCATTTGCTATTGTTGTAATTGAAGGGCGAGGACAATATTTTCCGGTCAGAAGATACTGCAAGAACACGTCATTACGGTTGTTGGCGGCAATAATACGCTTTATAGGAAGGCCCATTCGCTTGGCTATCAAAGCAGAGCAAACATTACCGAAGTTGCCGCTCGGGACTGACACCACGATGTTTGTCATGTCCACTCCTTCGTTCATCAATCTGGCGTATGCATGATAGTAATAGAACATCTGAGGCAGGAATCGAGCCACGTTAATCGAATTTGCCGAGGTCAAAAACAGCCTGTCGGTCACGTCGGTGTCTGAAAAGGCCGCTTTTACCATTGCTTGACAGTCGTCAAACGAGCCTTCAACCTCAATGGCTGTAATATTGTTGCCCAACGTAGTGAACTGAGCCTCCTGAAGCGGACTGACTTTACCCTTGGGGTAAAGAACATGCACATGGACACCGGGCACATTTAGGAATCCGTTTGCCACGGCACCGCCGGTGTCGCCTGAAGTGGCCACAAGCACGTGAATAGTCTTCTGTTGAGAACCTTCACCACTGAAATACGCAAGCATACGCGCCATAAATCTTGCTCCGACATCCTTAAACGCGAGAGTGGGTCCATGGAACAGCTCAAGAGAGTATTTTCCCTCGTCGACTTTTACCAATGGAATATCGAAGTTAAGAGCATCCTTTAGCAAGTTCTTAAGAGCCTCCGACTCCATATCATCGCCAAATAGAGTGTTAGCCACGACGTAAGCAATATCATGCAATGTCATTTCACCAATGTGGCGGAAAAATGCCGAAGGTATGGCCGGGATTCGCTCCGGCATATACAACCCCTTGTCAGGCGCAAGTCCTCTTATGATAGCCTCTTTAAGAGATGCCTTATCTGAATTATGGTTAGTGCTGTAATATTTCATCTGCTTATTTATGTTCTTATTTCAAGTTTTCAGAAATTCTTTAATAAAACTGTCGCCCTCAATCAAACCGTAGACTCCGCGAGCGGCCTCCCGCTCGGAAAAGTGCATGACGGAATCCGGAACCGCATCTTTCCGCCAAATCACAAACGGAACCGGATCGGACGTATGGGTTCGCAACTCACACGGTGTCGGGTGGTCAGGCAACAAGGCGACCGAAACTTCTTCACTCCAACCGTCAACGGCTTCCATTAACGGGCGAAGCACACGATTGTCAAGATTCTCTATAGTGCGCACTTTTAGTGCGACATCACCGTCGTGACCGGCCTCATCGCTCGCCTCGATGTGGAGAAATACAAAGTCGGCACCATTACGCAGGGCGTCGAGGGCAGCCTGGACTTTACCTTCATAGTTCGTGTCATACAATCCGGTGGCTCCCGGCACTTTTACAACCTTCAATCCTGCATAAACACCGATGCCGAATATTAGGTCGACGGCAGAAATGACGACACCCGAATTGACTGGATATAAATCGCCCATAGGAGTCATTTTCGGTCTATATCCGGGCGACCAAGGCCAAATGCTGTTGGCAGGTTGTTTACCCTCGGCTCGACGTTTAACGTTGACAGGATGATTGTCCAATATGCCTTGCGACTTAATAATAAGATCATTAACAAGGTCAGCGGTAGGCTCTGCTTCAGGCACTTCAGCCTTGACAAGCCTGCCTGCAAATTGTACACCAGGAATGTCATGAGGAGGCGTACAGTCAATACGCTTGTCTCCACCTTTTATCAGAAGCAGACAGCGATAAGAGACTCCGGTATGAAACCTAACGTAATCGTTTCCCAATTCTCTGTTAAGCGAATCGATAAGCTCAGATGCCTCGTCGGTACTGATATGTCCGCCGGAGTGATTTTTGATAATTCCGTCTTCTATCGTAATCAGATTGCACCGCATGGCCATCCATCCGTCAGGCACATCAATTCCCATACTGGCGGCTTCGAGAACTCCGCGGCCTTCATACACTTTGGGTACATCGTAACCTAAAACGGCCATATTAGCCACTTCGCTACCCGGATGCATACCGTCGGCGACCGTCTTGAACAGCCCCGAACGACCTTCGCGGGCCAGACGATCCATGACGGGAGTATGGGCGGCCTCAATCGGGGTTTTGCCCCCAAGCGAAGCTACCGGCTTATCGGCCATCCCGTCGCCTAATACTATGATGTATTTCATATTACTTTCCAATGAAGATAATAGGTTATTCCAAATAATTCATCGAATGTTGGCAATGCCAATAATGTCGGAGAACACACCGGCCGCCGTCACTTCGGCACCGGCTCCATATCCTTTAATAGCCATAGGGAATTCCTTATAACGCTCAGTCGTGATCAGAATCACATTATTGCTTCCTTCCAAATTAAAAAACGGATGGGCGGAATCTACTTGGCGAAGCCCCACACTGACCTCTCCGTTGTCAAGCGTGGCAACGAACCTGAAATGCTGTCCGGCAGCCTCAGCGTCGAGACGCAACTTTTCAAAATGTCCGTCAAGTTTTTTTACTTTCTCAAAAAATGAGTCTATTGTTCCATCAAAACACTCCTCAGGCAAAAACAGATCGGTTTTAACCTCAGACTGCTCTATTTGGTAACCGGCTTCACGTGCCAAAATCACGATTTTGCGAATGACATCCTTACCGCTTAAGTCATTACGCGGATCCGGCTCACTGTAGCCTGCTTCCTGTGCCATACGTATGGCACGGCTCATTGGCACATCAGAGCTTAGCACATTGAAGATGTAATTCAATGTGCCGCTAAGCACAGCCTCTATCTTTAAAATGCGGTCGCCCGAATTTATCAGATTATTAATGGTGTTGATTATAGGCAGACCTGCTCCGACATTTGTCTCGAATAGAAACTTCACATCTTTTTTGTGAGCCACACGCTTCAGGCTTGCATAATCGGAATAGACTCCGGATGCCGCAATCTTATTTGCCGCCACGACATTTACATTGTGGCTTAGCATGTCGTAGTACAACGATGCCACTTCTTGGCTCGCAGTACAGTCGACAAACACCGAATTATATATATTCATTCCGAGTACCCCCTTACGGATATTTTCGGGTGTAGCCTCAACGGCCGATGTCTCCAAACGTTCGGCATATTCGTTGAAGTCTATGCCTTCGCGGTCAAAGACACACTTGCGGGAGTTGGCAAGTCCTACCAACCTTAACTTCAAAGCTTTGTTCTCCAACAGTTTTCCCTGCTGGGAGTGGATCTGAGCCAAAAGACGGCGACCCACATTTCCAAGTCCGACGACAAACAGGTTTAAGATCTGCGTGTCAGATAAGAAAAAACTGTCGTGAATTACATTCAGAGCCTTGCGCAAGTCCTTATGCTTGATGACAAAGGATATATTCGTTTCAGAAGCACCTTGAGCACAAGCTATTACGCTGATACCATTGCGGCCCAACGTATTAAACAGCTTACCGGCAATTCCGGTGGCATGTTTCATGTTTTCGCCAACGATTGCCACCGTTGCGAGATCCGGCTCGGCGATAATGTCGGTGAGAGTTCCCGCTAAAAGTTCGGCCGCGAACTCTTCGTTAAGCACATCGATGGCATGAGGCGCATCGACATTGCGCACAGCAAACGAAGTATTGTTTTCGCTTGCGGCCTGACTGACCATAAACACGGATATTCCATTCTTTGCCAAAGCATTGAATATTCGCGAGTTGATTCCTATTACGCCTACCATACCGAGGCCTACCACAGTAATCAGGCAAGTGTCGTTTATCGACGATATGCCTTTAATGGCTTTATCCTCAGAATTCTGAGGTTCATCGGTAATCAATGTTCCAGGAGCCTCAGGGTTAAACGTATTTTTTATAAGAATAGGAATGTTTTTATGGAATACGGGGTAAATCGTAGGCGGATAGATAACCTTGGCGCCGAAGTTGCACAGCTCCATAGCTTCGGTAAACGACAGCTGATCAATGACTAACGCTCCGCTAATCACTCTCGGGTCGGCGGTCATAAATCCGTCGACATCAGTCCAAATCTCAAGGACATGCGCGTCGAGAGCCGCGGCCAAAATTGCCGCAGTGTAGTCCGAACCGCCTCTGCCCAGATTGGTTATGTTGCCTTCAGCATCACTTGAAATGAATCCGGGAACAACAGTGACTTTTGCTTCAAGATGGTCAAAAGTAGAATGTATCAAGGGTTGTGTCGCGTCATTGTCAAGGATATGCTTGTCCCACTTCTTAACGGTCTTTATAAATGCCCGGCTGTCAAAGTGGACAGCACCTTCAATGATATGGGACACGATCACAGACGAGATGCGCTCACCGTAACTGACTACTATGTCGAGCGTACGGTCACTGAGATCTTTGATAAGGCTGACCCCACGGTAAATGTTGCCCAGCTCCTCCAGTAACGGATTCACTATCGAGAGCACTTCAAGCTGTTCGGAAGCGGGCACGATGCCCTCTATCACTTTTCGATGGCGATCGACTATACGAGCGTAGTTTTCAAGATGCGATATATCGCCCTTGGCCGCCAGTTTTGCCGTATTTATCAGCTGGTCAGTGATGCCCCCTAATGCCGAGACCACAACGATTACAGGCTCTTCACAAGCCTCAACGATGGCTTTGACATTATGCAGACTCTCGACCGTACCGACTGATGTGCCGCCAAATTTCAGAACTTTCATATCTTTTTGTCAGAGATTGTCTTATGTATTATTTCTTTTTTTCCACGAAGTTACGATAAAAGCACGGATTAAAACAATGATTTAAGCTAAAATAAGATGTAGCAGGCTCATATAAAACTTTTTTTCAGAATTTCCTACAACTTATAACAGCATAATCCGACTCCATTACTAGTTTTTCATGGCTTAAGCTGATAACTGTAAAGGATGTGCTGGCGGCATTCATGCCCCAAGCTTCCAATTCATCTGGATTCCCAACAAGCGGAAACTCCAAATTGATGGTCTTTTTGTCATACTTCATATTACCGGCAACTTTTTCGGGGGAGTTCTTAACCTGACGCAAATTCACCGTATGAAGATTGAAGCAAAAATAGACCTGATTAGCCTTAACATTATTTACCGTGCCGTCGGATTTATATTCGATGGTCAAAATTTGCCATTGACCATCGAGGTCGCCGTTAATGTAGTGCTTTCGGCATCCCGCAAGCGTCGACAGTAACAAAGCTACCACCACTAAAGCCACTATCTTAATCGATTTCATAATACTCCGCTTTTTCTAAATGTGAACATTATACCGAAGCTGTTGCCCAAAAGAGCTCCGTGGTCAGCCCCGATAGATATAATACCGGATGTGCCTTCAAGCCATTTAGGAGTATATGTGACTTCCAGCAGACCACTGTAAAAGTTTTCGACATCGGGAAAAGGTTTGCCGTAGGTGCCCCAGTTACGGGTAAAGGAGACGAGCACCCTATAGCCCAATTCTTCAATAGGCTGTCCCTCAAATCCTAAATGGTGGCCAATAAGGCGATTGCTGCGAAAGTATATTTGGCCATCGGCGTTATATATCGGAGATATGATTAACGGATTGCCTATGCCCATACCCCAATGTTGCCATCCGGTGTAAATTCCGTGGTTATAATAGTTGTCGACACCGCTGACTTGCTCCGGTATTGCGGCCGAAGTGTCGTTATAGACGGCTCCTGACTGATCTTTTGTGTACAGAAATTCGTACACAAACCGGCTAATCACCGGATTTTTAGGCACAGATACTTCTATACCCCAAAATCCATCTTTCCATTCGTAGTCGAAAAACATCTGCGAATGATCGTCAAAATAGTGCTGATAATATGCTTTGAATCCCCAGTCGGGTGTAGGATTGTATGTAGCGCCAAGACTCCAGCTACCGACATGGTTCCCATAAATGTTGGTCTGTTCGCCCGTAGGAGTGTCGCTGTCGCCACCTTGTGGAAAAAACACCTTCAACCAATCTTTAATTTTATGAGGCATATTTGTCACTTCATTGCCGGTTATGGAACGGCCGCCAAACTGCGCCGCCATCTCGAGACCGCCCTCAACCGACCACGGAAGACGGTCAACATCACCCACCCGCAAGAAAAGACCTTTGGAGTGGTAAAGCACATGCTCGGTATGCTTATTTATCCCGGCAAAATCGCGCTGCCAACCGTCGTCGGTAAACATTCCGTATGCCACATAGCCTTTGACGGCAAGCCAGTTGCGGGTATATGGCACAATGGTAAATTCCGGTATTCCTACCCTCACCTGCGGGATGGGGCGAGCATTACCTGAATACAACAAGTTGCCACTACTCAACCTCGGATTGTTAAATTCTCCGTATATCTCCTTGCTTCCAATCATGGCTCCAAGACACCGATATTTGACCTCACCGTAAAGCTGCTGTATTATAAACGATGAAGTATAATTGTATGCCCCGACAAGGTCGACACCGGCTCCCCAGGTAAATTGCTTGTCGGCTTCCAGATCACGGAATACCCCCACTCGGAGATATCCATTGTTTTTCTCTATCGATGAAAGCCCCATCTTATTGCTAACAAGCCAGAACGGCGTATTCTCGCCGCTGCTGAAACTAACTTGCGCTTCTCCTCTGTAACGAAGGCCGTCAATGGCAGAAACTTGAGCCGGCGATGTCGCCGTCATCACACATGCCGCCAAAGACATCCTTGCTAAAAGTTTTCTCATAAATAATATTTCTGATTGTACTATGCAATGGAAACAACAAATCCATGGCCACTATTTGTTAAATAAGATTAAATATGCTAAATTTTATCCAATGCAAGGATAAGGTGTGTAATGACTTAAGTTAAGTCATCAGTAGAAAGCGCACTTAGAGAGGCTATATAGTCGACGGCCGATTGGTCAGGACGTACAGGCACCACTGAAGCATATCCGCGATCGGTCCAATAAAGGTCTGTCTCAGGATTATCCGGCTCCTCGTTGTGGAAATGTCCGGTCAACCAATAAAACGGCCGTCCGTTCGGATCAAGGTAATCGGCATACTCTTCCGTCCAAAAACCTTTGGCGGCGCGTGTCACCTTAATGCCCTTACATGTATCGCCCTTCGGAATGTTAACGTTCAAACAGATGTCTTCCGGTAAGCCTGACGACAGCACATAGCGAGTAACGCGATCAATCACCTGCCGGCACGAGGCAAGACTCCTCTGTTGGTTATGGCTGTGATAAGAATAACCTATCGAAGGTATTCCTGCCATACAGCCTTCAAGCACAGCCCCCATAGTGCCTGAGTATATTACATTGTTTCCGGAGTTTGAACCGTGGTTTATGCCTGAGAGAATCATGTCAGGCCTTCTGTCAACAAGAGCGTGAAGCGCCAATTTCACGCAATCAACCGGCGTACCGTTAACAGAATACATCTTCGCCCCCATATAGTCGGGATGAGCGGTCACGCTAAGCACTTTGTTGACCGATATAGCCGACGATTGTCCAGAGCAAGCACCGTCAGGAGCTACAGCCACCACATCGCCAAAAGCCGATACACACGAAACGAGTTCGCGCAGACCCGGCGCATCAATTCCGTCATCGTTAGTGACCAAAATCAAAAGCCGGCCACCATTTAAGTCATCTCTTTTTGCGTCCATATCTTTTTTCATAAAAACAATTAGCCAACCCTATAAGCTGGCTAATTGTTTTGCAAAATTAGGTATTTTACCCCATATATGCAACCGCGCGGAATGGCTCGAGAAAAAATCATCAAATGATCTCCGCCGTAAGAATCGAATGAGGTTCCATGTCCAAGTTAAGATATTTCCCTGAGATTTCTACAGTGAGCTGACGGGATGAGTCGTTGAAGTTGCCGGCCATCACAACCCGACGCCCTTCCGGAGTGACGACCGCAAGTATCGGAGTCTGGCTCTCCTGCGCCCCTTGATAGCCTACTACGACCGACCCTTTAGGGATAAAATTAGAATAGTGTCTGACGGCATAATATTCAGGGGTATATGTGAAAGTACGCGACTTAGAGTCGACACGCACGAGCGCGTTTTGCTTCCAACCCCAAGGACTTTCGCCATTGTCGGCAAGTATGCAGTTCCAGATATTATATTCATCGCATCCGTTTCCAAGGTAGTGGTTGATTAACTCAAAAGTATGCTCAGCCGCTCCCCAATCAAATGAACCCCAGCCGCACTCACTTTCCGAACATATATAGCTCCAATCCGGATGCTGGTCGCGGATGGCAGGAAGTATCTCTCGCCCTTCCCACTGAAATGCCACTCCGCTTATAGCCTCGCAAAGTCCGTTGTCAGAAAGTATTTGCTCTACGTGATCCTGCCGATTGGTGTTTAAAGTGCCTAAATAAAGCTTGACATCCGGATGATGGCGTTTAAGCGTAGGAGCAAGATATTCCTTATTGAACCGGATTGTACCGGCGGCTGTCCATGCGCACCCCGGATAAGGAGTATAACTGTAAGCCTCGTTCTGATATATTACCATATCAATAGGTATTCCCTGATCTTTGTAAGCATCAATGAATTTGCAGAAATAGTCGGCATACGTCTGCAAGTATCGGGGATCCTGAATCATATAATCAATCGTGGCAAGTTGACGTGGAAACTTACCGTCACGTGGCCCGGTAAGCTTCATTTCATCTTCATCCACCTCACCACCTACACCACTAAACAGCAGGTAGTTCAGCTTTTCGGGCATATTGTTGAACTTACTGCTGACTACTGGATAGTCACCGTTAATCTTCATCCATGAAGGCGGACTCCAAGGCGAGATCCAAAAAGTCAGATCGGGATTGTACCGCTGAGCGGCACGAATAAACGGTATAATGGCCTGCTTGTCGCGGTCAATGTTAAAATGTCTGAGTTCAAAGTCACCCTCCACTTCGTCACAGCTAAACCATGAACGAGCATAGTCGTTAGCACCCGGAGATATACGGCCACGGTTGAATCGGAGTTCTCCGTTAGGGGAAAACATCCGACTGAGAATTTCATCCTGTTCAGAACGCTCAAGCAGACACAGCGCGTCCCAATCAAGTTCGTTGAACGTCATGCCCCACGATTTAAACCTCACTCCGTCAGCCTGTGTGCCGACCGATAGATCCGGCTCCCGGACAGGGCGGTTGCTTAACTTTACCGAATCCGTCTGCCAATAATTTCCCTCGGTTGACTTAACCACATTGACCTTCTGAGCCATGGCAACCAACGGAAACGACATAGCCAACGCCATTAAACATAAATTCCTCATATATTTATATATTGTCTATATTACTGTTTACGAATGATTGTTACTAAAAATGGAACACGTCCAAAATAAGCGACTTTAATGCTACAAATTTAACTATTATCCTTCAATTAAGCCAATAAAGAAGCGTTTATCCTCGTCACGTAAAGTTGAGGGTGCTGCAACACTCGACAACACCCTCCTCCTCTAAAACCTAAAACTTGTTTTTCACCTAATTACCAGTTTAAATGCCGGGATAACCCGGATTCTGTTTTAAATTAGGATTAGTGTTGAGCGTTGTACGCGACAGCGGAAGCCATTTGGTATGGTCGTCGGCATCCGGTTCCTTATCCCACCAACGTCCGGTATTGTAGACACCGAAACGGCACAATTGCTGTCGGCGTAACCCTTCTGCCAAGAACTCTCTACCCCATTCATCGAGCAGTTCCTGCTTCGTAATGACGCTACCGTCCTCAGGGTACAGACTCGGAGAACCTTCGGGATAATTACGTTTACGTACCGTGTTCAGCAGACGCTCAGCCTCGGCTTTATTGCCTTGGTTAAACCGTATTTCAGCCAAATAATATATGATTTCCGGCAGACGCAACATTGCATAGTCTGACTCTATCTTATTGGGATCATCCGACGGATAAAACGGATATTTGATTATGCACCATCCGGAATTTTGGTCGCCGGTAGTCATCTTTGACTCTGTAGTTACCGCACCGTTTGACGGATTAGGCGATGGGCTTGAAGGGTCAGTATCACGGAATATACCGACTTGGTCGCGAATATAAAGGTCGTATGCCCCATTGTCGGAAGTGACATATTTTGTCTCGCCGTTCTCCTCGTATGGGAGATATCCAAACAAGAATAATCCTTCGCGCTGGCTGTTGCCAAGATTACGATACTTTTTTAAACGCACGTCGTCGGGGTAGTTCATAAATTTGCGCACGGGCTTGCCAAGGTCAAATGTATATTCATTTCCCTCGAGGTCGAGCCCGGGCTGGAGAGCATACTTCGGATTACAGTTGCCCCAGTCGGTAAAACCGAAATACTTAGGAGACAGGAACGGAGCCACTTGCCAAAACATCTCAGTTCCGTATACCCAGTGCATACCCCCGTAGGACGACGGGAATCCATACAGCACTTCGTTAGAGTTGACATTATCCCAATCAAAAGGAGCGTCCCAACGCGAATCGGGCGCGTAATAGCCATAGTCGCCATTAAGTATGGCTTCACAATATTTTGCGGCCTCCGATTCCATATTTTCATCGATCCACCAACTTGCATTCATATACAAACGCGCGAGCAAAGCGGCGCAACCGCCTTTGGTCCATAGGCCTTGGTCGATGCCGTTTCCATTGGCCCCCTCTTTGGCATTCAGTTTAGGCAATGCCTCAAGGAGCTCTTTTTCAAGAAAAGCGAATGTCTCCTGCGGAGTAGACTGTGACGGCAAACCTACGGCAGGGTAGTCTGTCACAACGGGGATATTATGATATAGGTCAAATATAGTCATATACATCCACGCGCGAAGCACACGGCTTTGGGCTATAAAGTCGTCAATTTCTTGCTGGGTCATGCCAAAGTCTTCCGGATTCAATTTGCTAAGGTCGGCGATACTGGAATTGCATAATCCTATACCACGATATGTGTCGTCCCACGTCCATTGGACAAAGCCGTCGTCGATAGTCCATGTATGGTAATGATAACGGCA
Organism: uncultured Muribaculum sp.; assembly: GCA_964543345.1. GTDB lineage: Bacteria > Bacteroidota > Bacteroidia > Bacteroidales > Muribaculaceae > Muribaculum. The sequence goes on from CAZIXM010000024.1 coordinate 40,249, forward strand.
ATATTCACCTCCGTTATACCAGTGCTCTTCGCGCTGTACCGTCATATAGTGGTCGGCAGAAAGCTCTCCCACCCAATAAAGCCCTTGAGTATTCAGCCAGTAAGCGTGGCCAAAAGGACGCAGGAAGCCTTGAATCACATTTTCTTTAGTGCGATAGAATCCATCTTGTGGTATGATGTCGTATGTAGTTTCATCGAGGTCGGTACAGCCAATTGTAGAAAGAGCAACTGCAACCGAAGCGATTATATTGCGTAATTTAAGCGTTTTCATGCTGATGTTGTTTTTAACACGTAAATATTAAAAGTCGATTTGCACTCCAAATAGATATTGGCGCGAGGATGGATAGTAGCCGGTCTTGCTTGTAGGAATACCTGGTTCGAGTCCGTTGACACAATAAGAATCAGGATCAAGCCCGCGGTTATAACTGCGGACAGTAAACAGATTGCGGCCGGTCATATAGAGCCTGATTCGTTCTATGTATCTGTTTATCTTCCAAGTATATCCCAAAGTGGCCACATCAAGTTTCACAAAGTCACCGTCATGGACAAAATAACTGCTGTGTACGTTTTTACCTTCTGTTATAGCGGCATTCTCTTTATATGCCGACTTAAGAACATTGGTTCCGGGAGCCGCACCCATCACGCCATAATACAAATCCTGCGCATCATAAATCTGGTACCCAAAAGCACCGCGGAAGTATAGTGTAAGGTCAAAATTTCGGTAACGAAACGTATTAGTCAACGACGCTGTAAATTTTGGCAAACCGTTGCCGACTACACGCTTATCGTCGTCGGTACCCTCAGCAACAGGAATCTTTTCGCCGTCCTTATTATATATAAGCCAATTGCCGCCATCATCTACTCCTGCATATTTGAAGGTATAGAAGTTGCCCACGCGCTCTCCTTCCTCGATGCGTTGCACTGCACCCGGATTGCCCGGATATGAGGGGAAACTGCTCATCCAATAAAATTTTTGACCTTCATACATCTGATTGGAGAAAGATACGAACTTGTTGTCGGAAGTTGAGCCGATGAAGCTTACCGTATAGTCAAAGTCTTTGGTTCTTACGGCATTCCAACGGAGCTCGACTTCCACACCCGTGTTCTGCATTGTGCCCACGTTAACATACGAACTTGCTATTACATTCGGCGGAACCGGAACACTGTATGATCCAAGCAGGTCGCTCTGCTTGCGGTTATAATAGTTTATTGAGCCCTCCAAAGTGTAGTTGAATAAGCTGAAGTCGACACCTACATTCCAATTCTTACCCTTTTCCCACTTCAGATCCAGATTCGGATTGGTATTGATACCCCATCCTTGGATAAGATTACCCTTATAAAGTATCAGGTCGTATGAAGCCATAGTGGCAAGCGATTGATAGCTTGAAAAATCCTGATTGCCGGTCTCGCCATAGTCACCACGAATTTTTAAGTCGTTAATCCAACTGATATTACGCATAAAACCTTCCTGGCTGATGCGCCAACCTGCAGATACGGCAGGGAAATTACCCCACTTGTTATTGGCACCAAATTTAGAAGAGCCTTCATGGCGCAGTGAAGCCGTGACGAAATAACGATCAAGGAAGTTGTATGTAAATCGTCCGAAGTATGCTATCAATTTTGAGTCATTCTTATAAGACGACATGCCGGTACGTCCGGCCGACGCACCCATATACGAGCCTGCCCCGAGATTATCAGCACCAAGTATGTCTGAAGCGAAGTCCTTGTTTTCAGCACCGATACCGTCGTTGACAGAATATTGGTAAGAATATCCTGCCATAAGCGTAAGATTATGCTTATCGTTCTTAAATCCGTAGTTTATGAGCCATTCGAGTGATTCTTGCTTGTTTTTGTCGTATGAACGGCTTGCCTCACCGTCAAAGCCAGACTCTTCTGCGACGGTAGAAGTAGAGGGCCGGAACCATGAATAGTCATTTTGAATCACCTGTTGTGCCAATGTGATCTGTGTGCTGAGGCTGTGTCGCTCGTCCTTACACAGCGCAGGGAACAGATTGAGTTTAAAAGTACCGTCCCAGTTCAAATAGGTACGTTCGCCTCCATTCTTTTCAAGTTTCAGACGTTCGACAGGATTATTTGTAGCGTATGCAGTTATATAGGTGTACTTACCCGGTACTTCGCTGTTCATGACGGGAATGGTCGGGTTAATCATAAGAGCCTCACGGAAAGCATCGTAGTCAGAGTTATCGTATTTAACATTTCGGGGAGCCACATTGAGGATAATCTTATATAGATCGTCTTTACCCGTGTGGTTTAGAGTCATACGCGCACCCAACTGACGTTTGTGGGCACGAAGATCTATGCCCTCTGTATCCTTATAGTCGACCGTAGCTCGGTAATTAGTGCGCGACGTTCCACCGGAGATTGATAGTGTGTGACTGTGCGACACACCGGTCTTTGTGATTTCTTTAAACCAGTCAGTATCCGCACCGTAATCTTCACCACGGTTATAATTACGGAATTCGTCGGCCGACAACACTTCCAGTTCACGTATCGGATCGGTGATATTTACGAAACCGGAGTAAGTAGTGTGGACGCTTCCGTCGTTTGTCCCTTTCTTAGTTGTGATGACAACCACTCCATTAGAGCCTCGTGTTCCATAGATGGCAGATGCGGCACCATCCTTAAGTACATCAATTGACTCTATGTCGTTCTCATTGATATTGTCCAGACTACCACCAGGGACACCGTCAATTACAACCAACGGCCCAAGCCCTGCATTACGCGAAGATACTCCTCGCACTTGCATACTGACCCCGGCATTCGGATCGGCGGCGGTAGAGCTTTCCACTGACAGTCCGGGCACTTTCCCTTGGATCTGCATGGCCGGATTTCCGTTGCCTATTTGCAACATATCCTTACTGGAGACGTGCGATACGGCACTTGTCACCTCCTTTTTAGAAATCGTGCCATAGCCGATAACCACCACCTCATCAAGACTCGTTGTATTGGTCTTAAGCACAACTTTTAAGTTTGGGCGACCGTTTAATTTTATAGTTTGAGAAACAGCCCCTACATAGCTTACTTCTAAAGTAGCGTCAGCGGGTACGCCGTTCAAGACAAAGTGGCCGTCGACATCGGTAGCCACACCAGTGGCAGAGCCTTTGACTATCACACTTGCTCCGATAACAGGTTCGCCGTCTTCATCGACGACCTCGCCTTTCACCGTCACTTTTTCATTCAATGCACTGCCGCTTGACGAGCTCTGGGCGTATGAATCAGACACACACCAGGGACTGAACGTCATCATTGCGAGCAATAATGATAAGAAGATTGGTTTTGTTTTCATGTTTAACAAATTAATGGTTAGATGGCACAAAGGTACGTTCGGCCAAATCCATCATTGTTTAGACATGCTCCAAAAGAGTTTGCTTATCGTTTTTAACATTTAGAGATGTAGAAATATTGCTCATTTTAATGCTAAAATTATACCATCAAAGCGAGCAATATCAACGCATCACACTCATAAACAACAAGTTATTATTTAGAGCCTGTCCCATAATATATGTTAACGCTGAGGTCGTAAATCTCGGAGTGATTTTGAAGTTGGCGTGAGGGAGCAATGCGGTGCATTGTGACTGAGCGTCAGCTTCAAAAGCGCCCGATATTTGCGAGACGATGGTAATTTTCTTTACGTCAGCACGTTAATTATATATGAAATCTTATTCTCTACTCAATAAGTGTCAGAAACGTTGGCTTAAATCTCACTTTTCAACAGCTGGAATAAAGCTGAATATTAGAAAGTTAGAGGGCATAATATTTATTCTGAAAAGTGGCAGTCAATGGCGACTGCTTCCCTTATATTTTGGTAACTGGAAGAGCGTTTATCATTATTTCAGAAGAATCAGTGAGAGTGTGTGGTTTAACAAAATGCTTAATCACTTGCTAAAAGAGAGACGTAAGCGCATAAAAGGTCAGAAAAGGATTCCTTTGAAATATTGAGCAGGCGGTGTGGAGAAATTACCATCGCCCCGGTCATCC
>CAZIXM010000025.1:0-41290 GCA_964543345.1 uncultured Muribaculum sp.
TCGGTCGCTTTACCCGGCTACACAGCTCACGCATCTTTCAGATGCGATCTTGCATCCTCTCCATGGCCACTCGCTACACAATTGTGGGTGTGTCAATTCATGGCACGCCCTCTTTTCATAACCTGCTGAAAAACATAAAACGAAGAGGCTGCGCCTATTGACACAGCCTCTTGCATTTTGGAGCTTCTTTCAGAAGCTATCAATTATTCTGCATAAGGAGTTGCATAATCACTTCCCTCGCCGGGAGTAAAACCTTCATAGTAGAACCAATAGTCATTAGTACCAACCTTCGTGTTGCCTAATACAGTAAGTACTGTGTTCACACTACTGTCCTTACCCTTAACCAATATACCATAAGGCTCTCCATCATTAAAAGCGTTTGCATCGGTCATGTCGATTTTATTATCGGTTATGACAAGTTTTTCAGCAACATCAGAATTAGACTTTACTCTAATACCGTTTGCTTTAGCTCGAACCGAATTGTTCTCTATCTCAACTAAAGATGGTGCCGAATTAGTATAGCCTGATGCATCTGTAACCATTGTTTCAACCTTAATTCCATCTTCTTTTGCACCATTGACCGTATTGTCAGACATTATGATCGATTGGAATCCGCGCACAAATATGCCATGGTATGCGGCATTTTCTATTTCACATCCTTTTACAACCACGTTATTGATGTTAAGCAGATAAAGCCCATTCGACGAACTAACTGCTTCGTCCAGCATTTTAACCGTACAGTTTTCAACAGTTACGCTTCCGCTCGGAGTTTGATCGGTCAGACCCTTAGTGATATAGATGCCGGGGAACTTCATATTCTCAAACACACAATTTTTAATGACCAAATTGTTGTTGACATACCTGTCATTAACAATAGCAGAACTATTCCTTTCGTTAATATTTGAGCCATCAAAACGTATATTTTGAATTGTTACATTTTCTAATCCTGCACCCCAACTGTATAGATTCAACTGTCCGCACTTGATTGAACTATCGAGATTTCCTTCAAAAGTAAAATTCTTGACCATGGGATATGTGGGATATTGAACACCTTTAATTTGCGGATACTCAACATCTTTCCCTACGGAGACAGTCACAGTATTTGAGAAGTCTTTAACTAAAATTTCTCCGACTTTAGCGTTTAGAAGAAGTGTTAACGGTTTATCAGTAGAGTAATTCGTAAGATCGATTTTATCAATAGCCTTAGCTATCTGCACTTGGCCTCCGGCTGCAATTAGATTATATAGCTCGTCTTCAGTTCCTGTCCATTCTTCAACGTTATAATCCGAGTCGGCGTATTCGTTGTCCTTGATGACGGTGAAGTCGGCGGGGTTAGTCAGCAGTGCGCCGTAGATGTTGGTGCGGTAGTTGGCCTGAACGGGCAGGTTAGTAACCTTTACCGACGTAAACTCGGTGGTTCCGTTAGAGGGCACGAGTTCTGCCTCAACAAGGCTCTGAGTAGAGGGAACAAGCACGTAATTCATTGAGAGATACTTATATGTGTTCGGCTCAACTGGGAACGTTTCCTCCTTGGCATCCGGACGAGCGAGATTGGGGAAGGTGACGTCGGTCTCGTTGCCTACCATCGTGCCGTCGAGCAGGTTAAATCCGGTGTAGACACCCTTGACGATGACTTTCGACACTAAGTTGGCGGCATCTTCACCATACATGTCGGTTGCGGTCACAGCTCCTTCGGTGAGGTCGCGTGTTCCCCAGTTGATCTGAGCCAGCGGACGTGTCAGAGTCACTTTCTTCTGGAGCGGTCCGGTGATGGTGCCTGTGTTGGTGAGGTTATAAAATGCGTCGTAGTCGGTAGAGTTGTATGCGGTCATATTTGCATAGTTGACTGTCACGGTCTTACTGGTGGCATCAAAGGTATATGCGCCTCCCTCAGTGCCGTTGTTCGATGCGAAGAAGGCAATGTCATAGCTCTTTCCGTTTGCCAAGGTCAGGCTAACGGTGGTCTGGAGCGAATTGTTGAACGAAGTCTCGCCTGTGGTCACAAGGTAACCGCTTGAGGCATCGTAAACGGCGTAGTCAAGGCGTTCGGCCGTCAGTCCGTCGGCAAAAGCGCGGCTGCCGTAGGCCTGTGATGGCAATGCCACGGAGAACACCACGTTGCCGTCGGCACCATCTACGGGGGCAATAAGCTCTTCATTCGAGCAGGAGGCCATTGTAGCGATCATGGCCGTCGCAGCAAATAAATGCAAAGTTTTTTTCATCTCAATATGAATTAGTTATGGTTAATTAATAGTTTGTTTCGTTTTGTGTTGCATCTCTGATGCAATTTTTATTGGGGTTTTGGCCCACACGTTGCGGCCACCTACGGAGGCCTAACGTGTGGCTATGCTTGTATCGCGGTTACACCGCGTGAGGCTCCGCCGTAGCTTAACTTTCTGGCGACCATTGTCGTGCATAACGTTCTGACGATAATCGCCGTGTCCTTACGTGTGGCTGACCGGATCCAACGCTTTGGGTGCGGTTTGGGAGCGCGGCCTCATCTGATGAGCGGGGGTAAGCCGGAGGCTTGGCGGCGGAGCTGCCAAAGATGCGTAGCCACACGCAAAGCCTCCGTAGGTGGCTGCAGCGTGTGGAACGCGTCGCCCCCCAACCTCAACGCATCAGAGATGCGTGACAAACATTTACTCGGCAGGTGAATAAGTGTTGTTGGTCAATGTGACGTATTGGCCTGCGCTGTTATCATAGACAATCTCGGCCTTATTTGAGCCAAACATTTGAGTTTCGATATTTGTAGTTGAGGTACAACCGCTGACAATCAACATTGGATCCTCATTGGGACATGAGTTACCTAAATTTTGATATACGGTGATTCCCGCAACCATTCCGGAAGTTGATAATTTGGGCGACTTGTTAACGCAGTCTGAAATATTAGCATTTCTATAAGTTATTCCAACAATTCCGGCTATGCCATAACAATTTGAACCGGTGATATCAACAGTTCCATAGTTTTCGCATCCCTCCAATTCTATGATACTTTGATTTGGATAGTTGGTGGTACTGGTCTCATATCTGATCCAACCAATTATTCCACCAAATCCGGCTGAAGTGGCCTGCGCAATAATGTCTCCATTATTTATACAGTTAGATATTATGCCTCGAGCATTCTGTCCTCCAACAATGCCACCGCAAGAATTGTTTCCTGCAGAGATTTTACCTTCATTTTTGCAATTCGTTATATCTGCGGCAGAAAATCCTACGATACCTCCTGCAGATACGTTATCGGCATGAATATTACCATTATTATAGCAGTTTTCAAATGTCATGGCAACACCCTCTTTAGTATAGTATGCGGTACCGGCTATGCCTCCTACGTTATTTGTAGTACCTGAAACTGATGCTGAATTTGAACAATTTAGGATATGGCCGTCTTTAAGTACTCGTCCGGCCATACCGCCAACTCCTTGTTTGCCTGAAATTGAACCTGAAAGAATTTTAACATTGTCTATTGTGGCACCTTCCGACAAAAGAGAAACCAAGGCTAATGCTTCGCAATTAGGTGCTTCCATCTTGATGTTTTCGAAAGTCAAGTTTTTAAGAGCCGCCGTACTACCAACAAGATTAGCTATAAATCCGGTGTAAACATCATTGCGATCATCTATCAATGTGAGGTTTTTGATGGTATGTCCATTACCATCAATCACACCTTTAAAAACTGCTCCTGTGGCCGTGCTGCCGCTACGACCTGCCCCGTCGGCGATTGGTTTGATTGAGTGTCCGCCAAAATCAATATCGCTGGTTAGATAGAATGTATATCCTTCGTAGTCGCTGACTCCGGCACGACTTACTGTGCTGGTCAAATCGGCAAGACCTTGAAGTTGTGAAGCTGACGATATTTCTCCAGTCTTAGTTTCTTCGTCAATTACTGGTGATGTAACGGTTTCACCATCCCATGGAGATACTTCTTTATTATAATCCGATTCAGCGTATTCATTGTCTTTGGTGACGGTGAAGTCGGCGGGGTTAGTCAGCAGTGCTCCGTAGATGTTGGTGCGGTAGTTGGCCTGAACGGGCAGGTTAGTAACCTTTACCGACGTAAACTCGGTGGTTCCGTTAGAGGGCACGAGTTCTGCCTCAACAAGGCTCTGAGTAGAGGGAACAAGCACGTAATTCATTGAGAGATACTTATATGTGTTCGGCTCAACTGGGAACGTTTCCTCCTTGGCATCCGGACGAGCGAGATTGGGGAAGGTGACGTCGGTCTCGTTGCCTACCATCGTGCCGTCGAGCAGGTTAAATCCGGTGTAGACACCCTTGACGATGACTTTCGACACTAAGTTGGCGGCATCTTCACCATACATGTCGGTTGCGGTCACAGCTCCTTCGGTGAGGTCGCGTGTTCCCCAGTTGATCTGAGCCAGCGGACGGGTCAGAGTCACTTTCTTCTGGAGCGGTCCAGTGATGGTGCCTGTGTTGGTGAGGTTATAAAATGCGTCGTAGTCGGTGGAGTTGTAGCTTTTCATGTTTTCATATTTAACGCTGACAGTTTTTTCGGTGGCATTAAATGTGTACACGTCATCCGTCTCGTTATATGCAAAGAACGCTACTTTGTAGCTCTTACCGTTAGCTAATGTTAAGCTGACGGTGGTTTGGGTAGAGTTGCCAAAATCTTTAGTGGATTCTGACACAAGAGCATCTGTGTCGGCATCATAAACTGCGTAAGCCAACTTATCAGCCGATAGACCGTTAGAAAATGCGCGGCTTACATATCCGCCATCGGGTAGGGTGACGGTAAACATCACGGTGCCGTCGCCTTCGGCCGATTCAAAGTACTTGTCTTCCGAGCAGGAGGTGGCTAAGAGCAGTGTCGCCGCCGAAAGCATGAAAAGTTTTGTCTTTTTCATAAAATTGTGTTGTAGGAAAGTGATTTATAATTACTATATTTAATTTATTTCGATGTTATATTCGCCGTTGAAGTCGGGGTTTATGCCGACTCCGCCGGTAGCTTTAGAGGTCAGAAAGCGCCCGCGTATCACCGTGATTTGGCTACGTTTCGTCGGCACTTCAATGGAGTTGGTGCGCCCGATAAGCACTCCGTCTGGGTCGTAGACCTCCATGGCTACGGGAATGCTCGACTCGTGGCCGTTGACCATTACGTGGTCAAACCCCAATCGGGCCTCGTCGTCGTTGAGCTTTGTTACCGAAGCGTCGTAGCTCATTCCGAGCTTTGAGTTGATCGGTTTGTTGGTGAACACGTTAAATTCGGTGGGCATGTAGCCGGTATAGATCATTTTGACGCGGTATTGATCGAGCGGTATGTCCTCGACGCGCGAGGGAGCCGAACGGCCCTGCTCGGCGGCAAGACGCTCTCCTCGGGAAATCTCATTTTCAAGAAATTCGGCTAAGTCGGTGGAAATGAACTCATAGCGGGCTAAGGGACGCTCGAGCGGGAGTTCGACGTACTCCACATAGTCTGATTCGAGGCAGTCGTCAACAGTCACCGCCGACATTCCTCGGAACGCGTCGCGCAGTTCGTTGTTGCCGTTATAAGGGTCGGGGTACCACACCGACGAGAAATCTTCAGAATTGAAAAACAGCGACTTTTGCGATTCGCCGTCGGCATAGTCGCTCCACACCCATATGTCGTAGTTGCCGATGGGCAGGCTGATGTAGGTGGTGAAGTCGCCGCGTGTCAGATCGTCACGGACAAATTCGCTTTCGGCCACAAGACGCTCCGTTTTGCCTGACTCGCACACTTTCAGATGGTAGCGGGCCACAGTCGAGCCGGCGCGGGTTATTTCGAGCTGATCTTGGGTCCATTCGAGCTTATGGGTGAAGTGGATGGCGACGTTGCGTGACTGTGCGGGTTCGGGCCATTCGTGTACGCACGAGCCGGTCAGTGGGCCTACGGTGGCGACCGCTATGGCGAAGAGAAGGCGGGAGAGGCGGTTCATCGGCCACCCCCCTTTCTGTTGAAGTCAAACTGATAGCATATTGACACGGCCACATTGTCAATGCCTATGAATGTTTCACGCTTATGGCCTAAGAGCAGGCCGTTGTGGCGGTTCTCAAACATGTCGTAGTTAAGCTCATATACTCCGCAACCGAGCGAAAACTCTATCATCCACCGGCGGTCGGCGCGCAGTGGCATACGGTAACCCACGTTCATGCCAGCACCCAGAGCCGGAGTGCGGCGTGAGCGGTCCTGATAGCGTTTCTCGCCGCCGAAAGCGACGTTGTAGTAGCACATACCTACGTGAACTCCTGCAAATAGTCCCTGGTTGTCAGGCCTGAACCAGTAGCGCACTTCTGGCATTACGGTGAATGTGCGGAATTTGCGTGTCGAGGAGAAATAGTTCCATCCGGAATAGTATATGGGGAGTGCAACCGACCATAGCGGGGCTATGTCGATTTCGGCCTGTACGTTGGCCCAAAGCATACCCCATGCGGGTACGTTTGTCTTAATATACCAATGTGAAGGATTGACGTGGTCGGTCTCGTTGATCGATCCGGCCTGCAGTGAGGCAGACGTGTCTCCAACGCTGAACGAATGTCCTAATTCGGTTGCCTTTGGCTCGGTATATGAGTCGGCTTGACACGACAAAGTCTCGGCATCAACCCGCTCCTGAATTAAATGGGGGGGTAAATGCTTGGGTATCAGCAGGATAAATCATGCTGAGCAATATTATTGATATTATCGCACTGAATTTTTCTAAGGACATGTAGCGTTAAAGAATATGTAGCGTGGAAATTATCGCGACAAAGGTATTCAAAAATATAATATGTCCCAAATTTAATGACTCATTTTTCACATATATAAGCATGTTTGACTTAGTAGAATCAATAATTGGCAAAAATATATGCCGATTTGTTAACATTTGTTTTGTGTGCGGTCAGTATTACCCCCCCCAGTTTATTAAAATATGTAAATTAATTTGGCTTGCTCATAATAGCGCCCCCATATACGCCGGCACATAAAGCACCCCATTCATAGTTTTCCACCAAATTTAAAATGGTAAAATCATAGTTTTCCACCAAATTTGGGGCGTTGAAAGAGTGTCGTTTGTCTCTTGTTGGTGACTTTTTAGAGTCGTGGCGCTGTCGATATAGTCGGAATTTTGTAACTTTGTTCTTGCATCTAAACCAGTTCATTATGCAAGCAATAATTTTAGCCGCAGGTCTTGGCCGCAGATTGGGCGAATTGACATCGGACAATACCAAGTGTATGGTCGAGGTGAACGGACTGACGCTCATTGACCGTATGTTGGGTCAATTGCGCCGGATCGACGTGGACCGAGTGGTGATAATCATAGGCTACAAGGGGGACAAACTGCGCGACTTTATCGGAGACCGCTATCCACAGCTTAACATCGAATATGTCGAGAACGAAGTCTATGCTTCGACCAACAATATATATTCCCTGTGGCTGGCTAAGGACATGCTTGTGGAGGACGACACGTTGCTGTTGGAATCAGATATAATCTTCGAAGACGGAATGCTTCAGAAACTTATAGATGATCCTGAGCCCGACGTGGCGCTTGTGGCAAAGTATGAGCCCTGGATGGACGGCACGATGGTGCGCCTCGACCAGTCAGGTTATATCAGCTCATTTGTGCCCAAGTCGGCTTTCAGCTATGCCGACATCGACCTGTACTATAAGACTGTAAACATATATAAGTTTAGCCGGAGCTTTATCTCTTCATATTATCTGCCGTTTCTCGAGGCCTATATTAAGGCTATGGGCAACAATGAATATTATGAACAGGTGCTCCGAGTGGTCACCATGATAGATTCTTGCGACATCAAGGGCTTGCCTGTCGACGATCTAAAATGGTATGAGATTGACGATGTGCAGGATCTGAGGATTGCCGAAGTGATTTTTTCCGATCCAGAACGTCGGCTGTCAATGTTGCAAAAAAGCTACGGCGGGTATTGGCGGTATGCGGGGCTTAAAGACTTCTGCTACCTTGTCAATCCATATTTTCCCACTGAGCGGATGATAAGTGAGATGCAGGCCAACTTTGAACCATTGCTTCGCCAGTATCCTTCAGGCATGGATATTAACACCCTGCTCGCTTCGAAATATTTCGGCATACGTCAAAGCTATACGGCAGTTGGCAACGGGGCCGCGGAGCTTATAAAAGAGCTGATGGCGGTGACTGACGGAAAGGTCGGAGTTGTTCTGCCGACATTTGAAGAATACGTCAATCGGTTGTCTGAAGAGAACGTCGTTGCGTTCAGACCCGACGGCGCAACATTTGCCTACACAGAGGAGTCTTTAATTAAGTATTTCACCGACAAGCAGATTGGTGCCCTCCTGCTGATAAATCCCGACAACCCTTCCGGCAATTTCATCCGGTTGTCATCCGGTTCTGCGCTCCTTGAATGGGCTAAAGTGCGTGGTTTAAGGCTCGTTGTCGACGAGTCGTTTGTCGACTTTGCCTCTGACGGGCTGCATTGTTCGTTGCTTAACGATAAGATTCTGGAGCGATACCCCAATCTATGTGTCGTTAAGAGTATATCCAAGTCCTACGGTGTGCCGGGGTTGAGGCTTGGCGTGATGGCATCGGCCGACACTGCGCTAATTGATGTGCTCAGGCGTAGGTGTGCCATCTGGAATATAAATTCGTTCGCAGAATATTACATGCAAATATTCGGAAAGTATGAGTCAGACTATCGGCGAGCATGTGCCACATTTGCCAAAGTGCGCGACAAATTCTTCGGCGATCTGTCGGATATACAATATTTAATGGTCATTCCATCAGAAGCCAATTACTTCTTATGCGAAGTCAAGCCTCCGTTCACAGCACACGGACTTGCGCTTAAGCTCTTGACCGACTATGGTATTTTGATTAAAGATTGCTCCTTGAAGAAGGGGTTTCCGGCCGGTTCGCAATATATTCGCATAGCCGTGCGTGACACCGTCGACAACGATGCCATTATACAAGCATTAAAGTCGTTGTCATAATCTGGTTCATATTTAAGCGAAATTTCGATATGTCGTCAGGAAAGAAAGTGGTTTTCGGCACTATTTGGTCAACCATCGACCGGTTTGGCAATATGGCCATACAGTTTGTGGTCAACATGGTGCTCGCCCACTTGATTTTGCCCGTCGACTTTGGCTATATAGGTGTACTCGCAATATTTATGGCCGTGTCCCAGGTGCTGATTGACGGAGGTTTCGCGTCGGCGCTGATTCAAAAAAAGTCGCCGTCACAGACCGACTATTCAACCATATTTTTCTGGAACGTCGGGTTGGCCATTGGCTTATACGCCATACTTTTCGTGGCAGCTCCGCTTATATCCTCGTTTTTCCGGCTACCTATTCTGACGGACGTGCTTCGTCTGTTCGGCATCATGCTCATATTCAGCGCACTGTCGCAAGTCCATGCCGTCAGACTTCGCAAGCAGATGGCGTTCCGCACGATAGCAGTGGTCAACATATTGTCGTACACTGTGGCCGGTGCCGTTGCAATTTGCCTCGCCGTGAAAGGGTGGGGAGTGTGGGCCTTGGTGGCAATGCAGCTTGCCAACACCGGCATGGCATTCCTGCTATATTTTGCTGTGACACGTTGGCGTCCGAGCCTTGTGTTTTCGACAGATGCGTTTAAGTCAATGTTCAAATTCGGAGGATACCTTTTGGCCGCCGGCCTGCTCCAAGAGATATGCAAGAACATACCCGGAATCATTATCGGACGACGGTTTTCACCAACTCAGATGGGATATTATTCGCAGGCCAATAAGCTCGACCAGATAAATTCTTACGCCGTGCCTCAGGCGCTGGTGCAGGCTATTTTCCCATACTATTCACAGATTCAGGACGATGCCGGACGGCTTGCGGCTACATTGCTTAGGTGCATTAGAGTGATTGCGTTCTGTATATTTCCGGTTTTAGGATTGCTCATAGTAATCGCTCCGGAATTAATCACTCTTATTTGGGGCGAAAAGTGGCTTCCTGCCGCGCCGTATTTCCGCATACTTTGTTGCGGAGGCATATTCACTTGCTTACAAAACATCAACTTTTATGCTGTCGCCGCTCGCGGACAGAGCAAGGATCTGTTTAAATGGAGCTTTTATAAGTGGGGTATGCTGGCATTGCTTCTGTTCGGAGGAATGTTTTTGGGCATGAACGGTATCATGTGGGCGTTCGTGGCAAGTAACGCCAATATATATATAGTCAACGCATTTTTGGCCCGTAGACATACCGGCTTGCCCGTTTGGCGGCAAATTAGGGGATGGCTGCCTACTGCTATCGCCGCGTCTGTCGCCGTGGCGACTGCCTTTTTTGTCGGAATGCTTTGTCGTGCCGGGATGCTTGGCGGGGCAAGGTTGTCGATGATGTTGGCGGCATTTATCGTATGCTATGCATGTATCGTCGCGCTGTTTAATTTCCGGGCTGTCGCCGACGTTTCAGTAATATTGCAACAAATACTAAACCGAAATAAAAATGCCGACAAATAACGATAATCCCTATTCGCATTTTAATCCCGAAGGATCGCCTCTCCGACAGCATCAGCTTCGTATGCTCGGGATGCTCGAAAAGCTTGATGACATCTGCCGTCGGCATGGCATACCCTATTGGCTCAGCTCAGGTACGCTGATAGGAGCTGTGCGCCATGGTGGTTTCATTCCGTGGGACGATGACGTTGACATTGAGATGTTGGAAAGTGACTATCAAAGGCTTATCGGAGTTTTGCCTAAAGAATTGCCTGGTCAGGACTATGCTGTGCAGACAACTGCAAGTGATCCTGAATTTCTTTTCCCCTTCGCTAAATTCCGCGATTTACACTCTTTTCTTGAAGAGTCCAACGGACTTGATTCATTGCTTCGCTATCGTGGATGTTATATCGACATCTTTGTCATTGCGCCGTCGTCATCAAGATGGATTCATCGGCTGGGATGCAAGTTGCTCGGCACAGAGATAAAGTTGCGCGTAAGATATCCTCGCCTGAGGCCAATTAACGCTATGTTGCGCACTTTGCTCCATAAGGCAGTATTTCCTGTTATGCGTGTTGTCACGACTATCGGGGCAGGGAAGCGCCTGCGCCACAAAATTCCGTCATTTTTCTCTGCACCGCGTGATTTTGCCGACATATTTCCACTGTCGGAGATCAACTTTGAAGGCCGACGTTTCATGGCCCCCGGCAATACCGATGCCTACCTGCGCAAAATTTATGGCGACTACATGCGTCTCCCGGATCCGGATAAGATTCAGGTTCACACAACGCGTGTCGACCTAAATGTTTAGTCAGATTTTTATATAGATGTGGCGCCTGTACAGGACATAGCCAAACGCTCCCATAATCAGCGTGAATGATATGGAGTATATTGCTGAGGCGATGTACGGATCGGATACGGCACAATGAATAACTTCGTAGACTGCTTTTTTTGCGCCGGTGGCACCCAAAATAGTTGCCATAGCTTCACTCATAACATACAAGAACAGAGGGTTTACGCCGAATACGTCGAAAAACCTGCACCAATGTCTATGTCCGAGCATATCTATAAAGTAGAGCAACAGGGCTAACAGCGATGCCGCTAATCCGCATGTCACAAGTACGAACGTAGGCGACCAGATGCGCTTGTTCAATGGCAGCCATTCGGTCAATAAAAATCCCGCTGACATCAGGATAAATCCGGCCACGAATATTTTGATAATTTTTGTCGAAAGCTTTTCATTGGAAAATACCGTGTACCCGAAGCAAAATCCTATCAACGTGTGGGCGATAGCCGAAATGGTGCTCGCCAGGCCTTCCGGATCGACAGGACCGCGATGATACAGGTGGTTTTTGCCGAGGAGGAAGTTATCTACATGGTTTATGAAGTTAGCTCCTTCGGTGTCGTAACCGTTGAATAAGCATAAAAGTAAATTATAGACGATTAAAAGTGCTGAGGCGCAAATGACGAGCGATTTCCGCGACAAGTACAGCGCCATAAACGACACAATTCCGTAGCATATTGCTATGCGCGGTAATACTCCGGTTATACGCAGATGGGCAAAGTCAAAGTAGTTACCGTCAACTATGTCGTCAAACCAATGTAGTGCCCATCCGATGAGCAAAATGTATATGGTTCGGCGAATTATTTTTCTACAAACTGCCTCTGATGGTCTGAACTTAAACTTATTGAGCGAGATATATGTGGTTACGCCCATTATGAAGAGAAAGAAGGGGAATACGAGGTCGCACGGTGTCATGCCGTTCCATGCCGAATGCCGGAGGCTGTCGTAAGATTGCCGCCCTCCGGGATTGTTTACAATAATCATACCTACGATGGTAATTCCCCGTAGGATGTCGAGTGACAGAAGTCGCCTATTTGACGCCATCACCGCCGCCGAATACGTTGTTAAATACTTCTTTTGCTACTGCTATACAGTCGCCTTCCGATTCCGAACCGTAGACTTTTCGTTCTAAAGTCCAAGGTTCTTCCATAGCGTAATAGTCAAGTATTACCTCAGGCTTCCCGTCGAATTGATCTTGAAGCGTTTGCCAGTATGCAACCCATCTGGGATAGTAAAAATCGCGCAGTATACCGTTCCACTCCTTGTGGGCATAGTCGCGGAGCCCCCCTTCATTTGCGCAGAAACGGTCGCCCCACGTGGTAATCTGCACCCTTGCATTTCACTCATAAAGATCTTTCTCTTCAATAGTGTTGCCTAAGTTGCGTGCTTGTTCGATCCATCGTCCTACTCGAAATTCACTTCTTGTGGCAAGGAGACGGTCTTGATTCAGCAGAATGTCGAGAAAACGTGTGGAATTACGGTCAAATTCTTTTCTGTCGAAGCTCTTAAAGTCAGCTATTGCATAATTATACACCCGGCGAGCCTCGTCGGAAAGCGACTGGCGTACAATGTCCACAAGGTCGTACTCAAAATTATTGTTTCCGCGATACTTGTCGGCGACTTCAAGCATTAGTTTTGCGGCGCGCGCGGTAGCGGTTGGGTCATAGTAATTTTTCATTTTTGACCAGCTTGAAGCCCGGAAATTATTTAGCGAAGGGCGTGCGCAGAATATTGATTCATGGGTTCCCTGCTGAACATTGCCAAGCGGGGCATTATATATGCTGTTAGCAAGAATGTTCCATGCTTCGTCAATCTTTTCATCGGCTGCTCCATATCGGGCTCTAGTGTAATCTTTCAGCCATTCCTCTTTAGTGAACTTCTCGCTTCGCCAGGGAAGTTCACACATTAGTTCAAACATTACGGGATTATTTTCAGACCCTTCCATGGTCAAACCTATCCCTTTCATATTTTTTGCCAGGGGGTTAGATTTTGCTTCGTAGAAGTTTTCAATAAGGAAGTCCATTCGGCCATGTAGTCCAACGTTGCCTCCAAAATTCTCGAGCATACACATTAACCAATCATGCTGTTCAAATCCGTTGGGCCTTTTTCCTGGCGATTCAATGCCCCACATAGGCTTGCATTCGCTGAACAAGTCAAGAATCAATAGGTCACCGCCATTGAGATCCTTTATCATTTCCGGACGTGGATTTTTTCCCCAAGCCTGTACGACCCAAACGGCATCATTATTGGCGCGTTTCATTGCGGCCATGACAGCTTTCCCGGCTGCGTCAAAGTCAACTTTATTTTCTTTTCCTGCTTCATGCAACGGATCCATTGAATAGTACTTTGCTTTTCCGTAAAGTTTTTCAAGCTCATCATAATATAGGTCGGCTATCTCGTCGTAACGGGGATCAGTAGGATTGATGAAAGCAGGACGCACAAATCCGTTCCACAAGTCAGACTTAGTGATATTTATGCCCAATTTAGAGTCGGCATCATGTGGTACCATACCGGAATATCCCGGGTATACCGGCACGATTCCATATTCGTCCATGCGCTTAAGTATCTTTTTTTGCAGGGCTTCTTGTTGGCTATACCATGAATCAGGGTTAGGACCGCCCCAACCTTCAAGATTGTTCATTGCCCACCAGGCGAGAAATGCAGGGCCTGCGATGAATTTGTTGATTTCTTCTTTTGTGTAGCCCAATCTGTCGAGTACATTATACCAGACACATTCTTGCCCGACAACAGCCAATGGCAGGTTTATGCCATGAAGAGCCATCCAATCAATCTCCTGCTCCCAACGTTCCTAATCCCAGAAGGCCATTGTATAAGAGAAAGTGCAATAATTAAAGTCGTATCTTAAGGCGAGATTGGTTTCGCGCCTTTCCGGCTTTTCTACCGGAGGCAATACTTCGGGCAGTGTGGCCTGCATTCCGTTCCATGACAGATGTATGCCTGCGTAATGCTTTAGGTACCAGTTTACGCCAGTGGCAATATTTACGTAATTATTGCCTCTGACTACGACTTTATTGCCTTTTTGGTCAAGTTCAAAGAAGTCGTTAGAGCCTTTTTTCAGTTCGATCTGAAATTTTTTTGAGGCACCCTTGTCGATGCGTTCGAGCATCCCGGTAATAGGATTGACTGCGTGTAAGGATGCTGAAACGGCAAGCACCAACAGCATCAGAAGATGGCGCATTTTCATTTTGAGTAGAGTAAAATGTGATAATATTGATGAGAAGAGTTAATTATTTCTTGTCAAGCATGTTGAAGTAGAAGTCAAGCACGTCGCGGGCGGCTGTGAATGACGATTGCTGGTTGTTTAGCACACGAATCTCCTTTTCTTCAAGGAGCTTCTCTACTTCTGGATTGGAGTAGAAATTGCGTCGCAAGCGTTCGTCGATCGTTTCAAACATCCAGTATCGGGCTTGTTGCTGGCGCTTGCGTTCAAAATATCCGTTTTCTTTCACGAATTTAAAGTAGCGGTCAATCATCTCCCAAACCTCTTCGATTCCGGTGCCGTAGTAGCCTGAATAGCAAAGCACCTCAGGAAACCATCCCGACTGGGTTGGTGGGAACAAATGCAGTGCGCTCCTGAATTGTGCCTGAGCGAGGCGCGCTCGGTCGACATTGTCGCCGTCAGCTTTGTTTATGACGATGCCGTCGGCCATCTCCATGATGCCGCGTTTAATGCCTTGTAGCTCGTCGCCTGTTCCTGCAAGCTGAATCAGAAGAAAGAAGTCTACCATTGAATGAACGGCGGTTTCGCTTTGTCCTACGCCCACGGTTTCGACAAAAATGTTGTTATATCCGGCGGCTTCGCACAGGACTATCGTCTCGCGGGTTTTCCGCGCGACTCCGCCTAAGCTGCCTGCCGAGGGGCTGGGGCGAATGAATGCCGACGGGTGGACGGCCAATCGTTCCATGCGTGTCTTGTCGCCAAGTATTGACCCTTTGGTCCGCTCGCTTGACGGATCAATGGCCAGTACGGCCAATTTGCCTCCGTCCTTAAGCACATGTAGCCCAAACACGTCGATTGAGGTCGACTTGCCTGCACCGGGCACTCCTGTGATGCCGATGCGACGTGAGTTGCCTGAATATGGAAGGCACTTTTCGATGACTTCCTGCGCTATGGCTTGATGCTCCGGCGACAGGCTTTCCACCAGAGTCACAGCGCGTGACAGAGTGGTGATGTCGCCCTTAAGAATGCCTTCAACGAGTTCGCCGGATGTAGGAAGCGGTCGCCGTTTGCGTGGTTTCAGGTACGGATTGACTACTGGTTGTTGCTTAACTCCGCTGTTAACGGTAAGCCCTATATATTTTTCGTCGTTTTCAATATGTTCGTGTTGGTCCATGGGGCGCTATATAGATGATAGTTATTGTATAAACTCACCCACTATTCTCACAGAAGATTGGGGGCGTTGTGGATCGTTTGTGATTATTATAAGTTTGCTGTTAATAATAGACGTGTCTTCCGGCACTTTTGATGTGTCGATTGTCACGGTTAGCCTGGCGTTGGAGCCATGTTTGATTTTATCCTTGTTCAGTTTGAAGGATATTTCCGGATCGGCACAAGATATTTTTCTTATGATGAGAGGATCTTTGCCATAGTTGTCGATACTTATTTCAGCTACGTGCTTCAGACCGGGAGTGATGCGTCCTAAGTCAATGGTCGACTCTGACACAGCTATTCGCGGCGCATTTTCTTTCTGTTTTTCTGTTAAGTTGCTGAAATCTTCGTTTACAATGGCTATGAGGGAAATCGGATAAGTGTCCGATTCTCCCGCATTCCCTACTATAACGGCATCGCTCGTGGTCAGACCCCAGTCAGTGGCTTTTGCCGAATTGAAGAAGAATGTGAATGTAAGCTGTTCTCCCGGAGGCACTTCTTTAGGTGCGATATTGACATCGATAAATTCCGGGAGCCCTTCGACTCTCGGCCTTATCGTGTCGTTACTCTGATTGTATCCGTCGAGAAATGCCGTCTTTGTCCTTCCTTTTGTTATTTCTCCAAATGGTAGAGCGGTGTTGCGGATTTTAAGCTTTCCGACCTCTATCGGGTACTGAGCGCGTAACGTTTTAGTCGCTCCAATGACCACACCTTTAATAGTTATAACACTTTGAGCCGGAAGCGTATTCGTCTCGATTTTAACCCTTTTGTCAAATTTTCCTGGTCGTCCCGCTGGATTATAAGTGACTTCAACTACAGCAGTGTCGCCCGGGGCAATCGGTTCGTGAGTATAGCTTGGTACGGTGCATCCGCATGTGGCCCTTGCAGCCATAATTACGAGCGGTTCCGTGCCTGTATTAACAAGTTGGAACGTGCTTGTGACAGGCCCCATATCTTCGTCAAAAGCTCCAAAGTCATGGACTTTTTGTAGCCATTCGGCTTTGGGCTGGGCCACTAATGACATTGCGTAAAATAGTGCGCAGAGTGTCAAAAATTTTCTTAGGGAATGCATGGTTGAGTTAGTGAATAGTGCCGTTATTTTTTGTTGCCGGGAATTACTACGCCGGATATTTTTATTTTAAAATTGCCGGGTTTAGCATTCGTCTTAACGCTAATCGTCTTGTTGAATTCTCCCGGCCGTCCCAAAGGATTGTACGTGACGCGAATGACTGCTTTCTCACCGGGCTTTATCGGCTCTTTAGGGATTAACGGAGTAGTGCATCCGCATTGAGCATTTGCGGAAATTACTATCAGTGGAGCTTCTCCGGTATTTTCTATGGTAAACTCATGGCTGACGGAGCCGCCATCCTCTTTAATGTTTCCGAAGTCAAAGCTTTTTTCCATAACCTTGACTTGAGGAGAGCCACCCGCTAATGCCGTGGATATTGACACGAGCATTACCATGATTAATGTCAGTAGTCTATTCATAAATAGTATATTTTATCGATACATCGGTATAACATGTAAAGTTAATAAGTATGACTATTATGGAGGGCGAAGATAGGGTTAATTAACGTTAAGGTTTTTGCGGGCCACTCCGATTCCGAAGAGTGCATAGTCATACAGTACGGGATCGTCAGGCCGCATTTCCCGCAAGCGTTCTGTAAGTTGGAGCACTGCCGTTTTATCGTTGCCTTTACGATTGAGCAGGCCGAGTTCTCTTGCAGTATTGCCGACGTGAACGTCGAGTGGTATATATAATTGAGCCGGAGTCAGTACTCCTTTCCATACTCCGATATCGACAATACCGTCGTCGCGAACGAGCCATCGAAGTGCCATGTTCACACGTTTAAGTGCCGTAGTTTGAAGGTTGCCCGGCAAACAACGAGAGTTGCTGACACCTCCGTTTGCGGCTGAAAGTTGGTGGTTGATATGCTCCACGAGTTTCCATGCCGGAAGTTCCTCCGCGGAAATCGAATGTGCATTGGCAAACTCTGCGATAGAACCGTACTTGGAATATATTCGGTTTAGTCCCCGCAAAAAGTGGCGCATGTCAGCCGCAAAAAATGTGCGGTGTATGTTCATATCGGGTAATTCCTCATAGCCTTTGTCCATGACATAATTGTGTGGTTGATAGTCCATAAGGCGAAGCATTTTCTCGCAGTTTGAACATATCATTTTCCGATTACCCCAGGCAATTGCTGATGACAGTAAAGACACTATCTCAATGTCCTGCAGTTTCTCGAACCGACGCGGAAATTGCACCGGATCTTTGTCAATAAAGTCGGGGCTATTTATGATAGTGGCTTCGTGGTCGAGTAGTTCTTTAATATCAATCATTGTCTTTCCAATACGTGGATGTCATTGTTGCCATCCTTGTCGAAGTATCTATGAATATCCACACCCGTCGGAGCTTGGAATATACGCAGGCCAAATTCGTTAATCATTGCTATTATGTGGTCGAATATGTCTGCAGCTATCGTCTCGTATGCTTTCCACTCTGTAGTAGAGGTGAAGAAGTATAATTGGACAGGCAATCCTTGGGTGGTAGGGTCGAGTTGTCTGACCATCAACAGCATTTCCTTTGACTCTACTTCGGGATGCGACGACAGATAGCGTTCGGCATAACGGCGGAATATTTGCAGATTGACGATATGCCGGTCGGATGGCAGGTCTGATTCGGTTAGCCAACCCTTTTCGACGAAACGCCTAATCTCTTTTTCATCGGCAAAACGGATTGTGTTTATATCTATATTCAGAGCGCGCATCACTCTTCGGCCCCCGCTTAACTGCATACCGCGCCAATTTTGAAATGATTCGGAAATCAGATAGTAGGGAGGTATCGTTATGATGGTGTTGTCGTAATTTTGTACCTTGACAGTAGTAAGGGTCACTTCTCGCACAATCCCGTTGGCATTACGTGCCGGGATAGTAATCCAGTCTCCCACTTTGAGCATGTCATTGAGGGTAAGCTGTATGCCGGCCACAAGACCTAAGATAGAATCCTTAAACACTAACATCAGAACGGTCGCCGCGGCTCCAAGTCCCGTAAGGATAGTGATTGGATTTTTGCTCAGCATCGTGCTGATGGCAATAATGACTCCGATGCATATAACTATGAGCTTCAGCATTTGATATATCCCTTTAAGAGGATGGTTTTCCATCCCTTTCCGGGTCAGTGCTCCTTCGTATGCTCCGTTAAGCACGGCGCATACGAGGCGGACGGATATGCCTATGATGTAAATCAGTAGCAATTTCGACACGTAAAATTCCATAGTAGGAAGTCCACGGAGCATAGCCGGCACAAAGAAAAATACTATTACCGGTAGCACCAAATGCCAAAGATTGTTCAAAACATTGTCATTAAGCAGATAATCATCCCACTTTGTTTCGGTTCTTTTTACTATCCGATGGATTATCTTTGTGACAACATTCCGGCAAAAGTAGTCAATACATACGGTGACTATAAGCACGATGCCGAGGATTATAATCCTTGTGGTCCATGCCATATCATCTTCCGGTATGCCTATAGTTATCAGGAAATCGTCTAACTGGTTCATTGCTCGTAGATGGTTGTTTTAAGCTGTCTTTTAAACTCAAGCCGGGCAAATCGGTCGAAACGACTGCTTTACCCGGCTGTGAAATTATCTTTTCCGTCAAAGACGGCAAGTTATATGCAAGCTTTTATTCGTCAATGTCCTCTTCTTTCATGTTGTGGAAGACGTTCTGCACGTCTTCATCCTCTTCGAGTTTTTCGAGAAGCTTGTCGATGGCCACACGCTGTTCGGGGGTAACCTCTTTAAGTTCGTGGGGAATACGTTCAAATTCAGAACTAATGATTTCAAATCCGTTGTCTTCGAGATATTTCTGAATGTTGGCGTACTCTTCAAATGCGCCATATATCATCAATTCATCATCGTCGTTTTCAATCTCGTCAACGCCATAGTCAATAAGCTCGAGCTCAAGGTCTTCAAGCGAAACGTCCTCTTTTGCCTTTATTTTAAACACTGACTTATGGTCGAAAAGGAATGTCAGCGAACCCTGTGTTCCAAGGTTGCCGCCGTGTTTATTGAAATAAGAACGTACATTTGCTACGGTTCTGGTATTATTGTCTGTAGCGGCTTCAACGAAGATGGCAATGCCGTGGGGGCCGTAGCCTTCGTATGAAATTTCTTTATAATCGCCTGCATCTTTGTCGGTAGCCTTTTTGATAGCGCGTTCTACAGTGTCCTTCGGCATGTTTTCGGCTTTCGCATTCTGCATAAGGGCACGAAGGCGTGGGTTGGTCGAAGGATCTGGACCTCCGGCTTTAACGGCGATGGTAATTTCTTTACCTATTCTCGTAAATGTACGGGACATATTGCCCCAACGTTTAAGTTTTCTTGCTTTGCGGTATTCAAACGCTCTTCCCATATTGTATGTGAAAATTTAAAAGTTAATCTATGATTTTATCGGAGTTGTGCTCCGAGCTGATTTTTCAGATTTGTGATTATTTTGTTCATTGTAGCTTCTATCTGCTTGTCTTGCAGAGTCTTTTCATCGTCTTGCAAAGTCAAGGCGATAGCGTAGCTCTTTTTGCCGGGCTCAAGGTTTTTCCCTTCATAGACATCAAATAGAGTAATGTCGCGCAACAGTCGCTTTTCGCTGTCGCGAACCACCTTTTCTACTTGCGCCATTGTGACATTGTTGTCGAGCAAAAGTGCCAAATCGCGCTTTACGGGTTGTGTTCGTGGCAGAGGAGTGAATG
The DNA here is from genome assembly GCA_964543345.1 of uncultured Muribaculum sp. Lineage (GTDB taxonomy): Bacteria > Bacteroidota > Bacteroidia > Bacteroidales > Muribaculaceae > Muribaculum. The sequence continues at coordinate 20,377 of CAZIXM010000025.1, forward strand.
TCACTTTCTTTTTGACTGCGAGCTTTACTACGGCATTCCAGTCAAGTTCGGCGAACAAAACTTCCTGCTTAACATCGCACATTTTAAGCCATTTGCCGGCCACTACGCCCATATATCCGAGACTCTTGCCTGAACGCGTCGAAATTTCCATTGCAGAGCTGAACAAGGGGTGTTCAGCTGTCTTCAACTCTATTTCTCGTAAAGATATGCCGAGTCTGTCGAAAATATTGGCTATATCAGCTTTCAGATCGAAGAAAGTAGATTTTTCCTGCTGTCTCGACCAATTGCCTTGACGTCGGTTGCCGGTCAGCCATATTCCGAGGTGCTCACTTTCAGAATAGGGTGCTATAGGCGCATCTGCTGTCGACTCCACAGAGGAATCGGCAGAGTAAACTTTGCCGAACTCATATAACATTAGGTCGGGGTCGCGACGGTTTACATTATGGTTGATCACTTCCAGTCCGCCGAACAGCAAGTTCATGCGCATGACATTGAGATCGCCGCTCAGAGGATTGAGCAATTTTACGGGTACACGCTTTGGATTGTCTGAAAGGTCAGCGTAGTAGTTCTCGGCAGTCAGCGAGTTGTTGAGTATCTCATTAAACCCTACAGCAGTAAGCTGGTTGCTGATTAACTCCTTCAGCTGGTTAGAGGAGTCGCTCAGGTTTTTAAACGACAAACTTGAATGCAGGGTGCTGGAGAATTCAACATTATTATATCCGTAGATGCGTAGAACATCTTCAACAACATCGCATGGACGCTGCACGTCGACACGGTAAGTCGGTACAAGTAGGTTTACTCCATTCTCCGTACGTCCCGTGATTTGCATTTCAAGAGCTTCGGCAATATTGTCGATTTGTTCTGAAGGAATTTCTTTTCCTACTAATGAGTTGAAATATCCATAATCTAATTCCACCGGGAACGGCTTTACCGGGTCTGGGTAGATGTCAACTACCGGCCCGCAAATTTCTCCGCCGGCCAGCTCTTTCACCAAAAGTGCGGCCAACTTGAGGCAGTACATAGTGTCGTTCGGGTCTGTGCCGCGTTCGTATCTGAACGAAGCATCTGTATTTAGTCCATGGCGTCGGGCTGTTTTTCTTATTGAGGTAGGGTTAAAGTAGGCACTTTCGAGGAAGATTGAAGAGGTGCTGTCTGTGACACCTGAGTCAAGACCGCCGAATACACCTCCGATACACATTGGCTCTTCTGCGTTGCAAATCATCAGGTCGCGGCTGTCGAGTTCGCGCTTCACGCCGTCAAGAGTGGTGAACGGGGTGCCCTGTGGACATGTTCTTACAACGATTTTTCCACCCTTAATTTTGTCGAGGTCAAAGCAGTGCAGCGGTTGTCCCATACCAAGAAGTATGAAGTTGGTGATGTCGACAATGTTGTTTATCGGACGTTGGCCAACTGCTGAAAGTATGTCCTTAAGCCATTTCGGACTTTCTGCCACTTTGATATTGCGAATTGTTACCCCTGAATATCTCGGACATGCTTTATGGTCGTCTACTTCAACATTTATAGCCTTTCCCGGATCGGTAGAGTCCGGTACAAATCCTTCAACAGACGGGCGATGGGCTTTAGGAGCGTTGGCACCTTCATGGCAAGCCATCCAGGCACTTAGGTCGCGTGCCACGCCGTAATGTGAAGCGGCGTCGACACGGTTAGGTGTCAAGTCGACTTCAAGCACATAGTCTGACTCCAACCCAAAATATTCCGCAGCCGGGGTGCCGGGCTTTAGGTCGGTGTCAAGTACCATTATTCCGTCGTGCGAGGTTCCGACTCCGATTTCATCTTCGGCGCAAATCATGCCAAACGACTCCACGCCTCTGATTTTTGACTTTTTGATTTGAAATTCTTTGTCTCCGTCATACAGAGTAGTGCCGACAGTGGCTACGACAACTGTTTGTCCCGCCGCAACATTTGGCGCTCCGCAAACTATTTGGACAGGTTCATCTCCACCCAAATCCACAGTGGTGATGTGAAGATGGTCGCTGTTAGGATGCATTTCGCATGTTAACACATGCCCTATTACAATGCCTCGGAGACCTCCGCGAATGGATTCTACCTCTTCGACCCCTCCGGTTTCGAGGCCGGTTGAAGTCAATATGTCGGCAAGTTTTTCCGGAGTTACCGACAAGTCAATGTACTGTTTGAGCCAATTGTATGATATATTCATTGCAAATGATATTGTCTTTGGTCAATTATTGCTATTCAGAATCTAACTGATAGTTGCTGTCAAAAAGTGGCGTAGGCCTGTATGCCTGCCGTTTTACGTGCAAATTTACGAAAAATATTCTAATGAGGCTAACATTTTAGACAGCCATCTTAGGCAATACCATAAAAAAGACACCGCGAGGATTAGTTTAACTCGCGGTGTCGGCAAAAATATATGTCTGCTTTAAGCTCTGTACAGATTTTGGCTGTATTAGTAAGTGATGACAGGTTCAAGCTCTTTTGCTTGCTCGATCATGCGTTCAAGTTCGCTCACTGACGGAACTCGGTTGCATAGATTCTTTTTGTCATTGACTTCGACCAACTTTGGCTGCAGATTAGCTGCCACACGATGGCGGAATTCTTTGACGGTGTCTACTCCGGAGGCTTCAAGAAGTTCTGCAAACTGTCCGGCCACTCCTTTGATTCGGAACAGGTCAGCATGGTTTGCCCACTTCAATATAAGCTTTTCGCTTATACCGGTCTCTTCTGCCAATTCTTCGCGGCCCTTTTTTGTGGCGGCCTTTTCGAGCAGGGCTTCAGTCGTCTTTACACCTACCTCTTCGAGCTTCTTTGCGTAAGCCTCGCCAATTCCCTCAATTTCTGCTATTTTATAAGCCATAGTTGTATTTTAGTTTAGTTGATTACCTACGGCTATAACATATAAGAATGGAAAAGGTTCAAGTCGGCTTCACAATTCTTATTTCTGTTAATTACTTGTCTGACTTTTTGCCGGAACCTTTGATAACCGTCGTTGAGTCTTCGCGTTTTGCTTTCTTATCTTTGGCGGGTTCTGGGCGACGGTCATCGGGGCGCATTCTGCGGTCGTCAGGACGCATTCTGCGGTCATCACGACGGAAATCCTTACCGCCATTGGGGCCATCGGGACGATTAACTACCATGTTTTCGAGGAACTGTACGTACTGTTCAGGAGTCAGAATTTCCTTTATTGAATTTAGATAGTTGAGCTGTTCGGCGCGACGAAGCGAATCTGCTTGAGCTCTCGCTGCTTTACGGTCCTCTTTAGAGAATTCTTTCCTGTCTTTACGCTCTTTGCCTGCATTTTCTTTTAAGGCCTTAAGTTTGTTCTGTTGCTCGGTTGTCAGGTTTAGCCCCTCAAACGGACCGAAGTTGCATGAGTCGGGATTGCAGTTTTCTGGAGCCGGACATTCTGCGCAGGGAGGATTGTTTTGAGGTCTGTTGTCACCGTGACGCTGCGCGAATGAGTTGAGAGGAAGCAAGGCCATGCCAAGTACAATGATGCTGAAAAGTTGTTTCTTCATAATCGTTTATTGTTATTTAGTTTGTAAATTGGTTTTGTCATTATGACGAGGATAAATGGTCATAGTTTAAGCCATATTTCCAAATTAACAATAAATTAACTGTATGTGGCCGGATTTGTTCGACGATTTAAATAATTTAATACACGACGTTAACAACGATTAATTAGCTTATCTTTTAGATATTGTCCCGTATAGCTGTCAGGGCATTCGGCAACCTCTTCAGGTGTCCCGGCAATCACTAAGTTGCCACCTTTGTCGCCACCTTCCGGGCCTATGTCTATAATGTGGTCGGCACATTTAATTACGTCGACATTGTGTTCAATTATGACCACCGTATGTCCTTGCGCAATCAATCGGTTGAAGCTGTCCATGAGCGTGTTGATGTCATTCAAATGCAGTCCGGTGGTAGGCTCGTCAAATATGAACATCGTGGGTTGGGGCTTTTCCTGCGACAAAAAGTATGCGAGTTTTACACGCTGGTTCTCACCTCCGGAAAGGGTAGAAGAAGATTGACCCAACTTGATGTAGCCCAAGCCGACATCCTTAAGGGGCTGCAGTCTGCGCACTATCTTTTTGGACGTAGAGTCGGTCGATTCGCTAAAAAATTCAATGGCTTGGTTTACAGTCATGTTGAGCACGTCGTTTATGTTTTTGTCGCGGTAGGTGATTTCGAGCACGTCACGTTTGAAGCGTTGTCCGTGGCAGGCTTCACAGGGTATCACAATGTCGGCCATGAACTGCATCTCGATTGTGATAGTGCCTTCGCCTTTGCACTCTTCGCATCGGCCGCCCTCGGCATTAAATGAGAAGTAGCCGGGCGTAAAACCCATCTGCTTTGCGCCTTGTTGTTCGGCAAACAGCTTTCTAATTTCGTCAAAAGCCTTTAGATAGGTGGCGGCATTGCTTCTTGATGATTTACCGATAGGGTCTTGATCGACAAATTCTACGGCAGAGATGCGTCCGAGGTCGCCGCGAAGTCCTTTGTGAAGGCCGGGTGCGTCGCCGGCTTCACCAAGATGGCGTACAAGCGCACGGTAAAGTATGTCGCGCACGAGCGTCGACTTTCCTGAGCCGGACACACCGGTTACCACTGTCATCACCCCGAGAGGAAATTTTACATCAATATTTTTTAGATTATGTTCGCGGGCGCCTACTACTTCTATACTGTCGCGCCATTTGCGTCTGTGTTTCGGTGTCGGCACTTCAAGCTGTCCGTTTAAATATCTAACGGTATATGACTCGCTTTTCTCCGGAAGCGAGTCAATAGGGCCGCTGAAGATTATATTCCCTCCATGCCGACCCGCATCTTTACCGACATCTATAAGATAGTCGGCTGCACGCATTATTTCTTCATCATGTTCGACTATGACCACAGTGTTTCCAATCTCTTTAAGCTTTTGTAATACGCCGATAAGACGCTGTGTGTCTCGAGGGTGAAGCCCGATGCTTGGCTCGTCGAGTATGTAGAGCGAACCGACAAGGCTGCTGCCTAATGAAGTGGCGAGGTTTATACGCTGACTTTCTCCGCCCGACAGGGTAGATGACATTCTGTCGAGAGTGAGATAGCCCAATCCGACATCACATAGGAATCCTATGCGGTTGTTGATTTCGACTATTAAGCGTTGGCTCACTTTTGTGTCACGTTCATCAAGATTAAGTTCGAGAAACCATTTTTTGAGATCGGAAATAGGCATCTTCACGAGGTCGGAAATGGTGCATCCGTTGATTTTAACATATTCCGCATCTTTGCGGAGTCGGGTGCCGTGACAGTCAGGGCATAAAGTCTTGCCTCGATACCGTGCTTTCATCACACGATATTGAATCTTATATTGATTTTCGTCGACCATGCGGAAAAATCCGTCAATTCCCCCGAATCTGCCGTATCCATGCCACACGATGTCGCGCTCCCGTTCGGTAAGTTCGACGTACGGCTTATGGATTGACAGGCCGGCCATGGGTGCCACGCGGATTAGTTCGCGTTTCCACTCGCTCATTTTCTCCCCGCGCCAGCAAACTACTGCATCTTCGTAGATTGACAAAGATGGATCCGGTATAACCAGATTCGGATCGATGCCGATGGTCTTTCCGAATCCTTCGCATGTAGGACAGGCTCCGTAGGGATTGTTAAAGTTAAACATCAGGTCGGACGGTTCCTGAAATGTCATTCCGTCGGCTTCAAATCTCTTTGAAAAATCGTGGCGCCGTACCGTGCCGTCGGTCCATGCAAAAATGCTAAGTTTGTCATGCCCCTCAAAAAATGCTGTTTCGGCAGAATCTGCCAGTCGGCTAAGTTCGTCACCCTCGTAATTCACCGACAGCCTGTCGATAAGGAGATCATAGCCTTCGGCAGAATCGTTGAGACTGTCGTCTGAAAGAAGGTCTTCGATGTTAATAAACTCCTTGCCGTCTTTTATAAGTCGGGAATAGCCTTCTTTAAGCAGTACTTCAAGTTGGCTACGGAAACGTCTTTTTTCGGGTAAAGATATTGGAGCCGCTACGGCTAAGCGAGTCCCTTGAGGATAGCTTTTCGCCAAGGCGATTATATCTTCCACCGTATGTTTTTTTACTTGTTCACCGCTTATGGGGGAATATGTCTTTCCGACTCTTCCAAAAAGCAGGCGAAGATAGTCGTAAATCTCTGTTGACGTTCCGACTGTCGAACGCGGATTGCGGGTATTGACTTTCTGCTGAATCGCTATCGCCGGAGGCAGTCCCTTGATGAAGTCTACTTCCGGCTTTGCCATCTTTCCTAAGAATTGACGCGCGTATGCCGAAAGGCTTTCGACATATCGACGTTGACCTTCTGCATAAAGAGTGTCAAAAGCAAGTGACGATTTGCCGGAGCCGGACACGCCGGTGACTACAACCAAATTGTTGCGTGGTATCTCGACCTCAATGTTTTTCAGATTGTTTACTCTCGCTCCTTTTATATATATATTATCGTTAGGCATCTGTCAAGAATCTTTTTCAGGTTACTTAAGGGCTTGTCGAAGCTCTTAACTTGCAAAGTTAAGCATATTATTGCAAATATCACTCAGATGTGGAAAATGGAAGGGCACAAAAATATTTAACGCCACTTAAATTTCGTAATATCCTGCCCAACCATTATCTTTGTGGTAAAATATGAGAATGTGGAAAGAGATATACGACAGGCATGCGAGGTGCTCAACAGTGGCGGAGTAATATTATACCCCACAGATACAGTCTGGGGCATAGGGTGCGATGCCACTAATGCTGACGCCGTGCGTAATGTGTACAACATAAAGCGCCGTTCTGACAGTAAGGCGCTTATTGTGCTTGTTGGATCGAGGAATATGCTGGCCGAATATGTGTCCAAAATACCTGATTCTGCCGAGGAGTTTCTTTCCGGAGAGCGACCTACGACTATTGTCCTTGACAGGGCGCACGGTTTGGCTCCAAATTTGCTTGCCGACGACGGCAGTATCGGGATGCGAGTGACGTCAGAAGCCTTTTCCGCGGCGCTTTGCCGCAGATTTGGACGTCCTATCGTGTCTACTTCCGCCAATATAAGCGGGATGCCCTCACCGGCATCGTTTGCCGACATTTCGGATGAAATAAAAGACTTGGTGGACTATATCTGCGTCACACGCCGTGATGACAACGGCGACGGCATCCCGTCAAGAATTGTAAAGATAGGTTTAGAGGGTGGCATACAAATTATAAGACCTTGAGTAAAGAGCATATACATAGGCTGATATACGTGGCCGGCGATTTTATCTCAACAAATATCGCTGTGTTGCTGTTTAATGTCTTTCGCTACCATCACATTCCGGCTGTTTTTGAGGCTGATTCGCTATTGGGTTATTTGGCGTATCCTCCGGTGAAAATCGAACAGCTGGTTGTACCTATTGTGATGCTCGGCATATATTGGATTACGGGATATTATAATTCCGTGTTTTTAAAGTCGCGTCTCGAAGAGTTGGGCTCAACGCTTACATCTGTAGTTGCCGGCAGTGTAATGTTTTTCTTCGTTGCTCTAATTGACGATTTAACACCTGACCGTTACGAGTCATATTTTTCGATGTTGGTTCTTATCGGAATCATGTTTGGGTGCGTTTATCTGGTCAGATTTGCCATTACATCCATGATTATGCGCCAGATAAGGAACGGCTCTTGGTGTAAGAACACGCTGATAGTCGGCACAACGCATAATGCCATGGCAATGGCCGAACGCATTTATCGCGAGAGGAGGTGGATGGGCATTAAAGTCATAGGTTTTGTGGCTAACAGTAACGATGCGCCCTCTTACAGTGACATTGACGGCGTGCCGGTATTTACGCTTGAGGATGTGCCAGAAGTGTGCGACAGGCTTAATGTGTCTAATTTTATCGTCATCCCTCACCAACATGGACTTAAGGCTACTCTGGATTTGATTAACTTGCTGTTGCCGTACGGGAGGCCGGTGCTGATGGCTCCCGATCTATATTGGATGCTGACGTCACAAAAGCGAATATCAAATATTGTAGGAGAGCCGCTGGTCGACATGGCTCATGCCAATATCAGCGAAAGCACCAGGAATGTTAAGCGTCTGATGGACATTGTAGTCTCGTTTTTAGCCTTAGTGTTTCTGTCTCCGGTGCTATTGGTGCTGGCAATACTTGTTCGATTAGATTCGCCGGGGTCTGTCATTTATAGCCAGGAGCGCATTGGACGTCATAAGCGTCCGTTTATGATGTATAAGTTTCGATCGATGTACTGTGATGCCGAGTCTGATGGAATGCCGTTGCTCTCGACAGTTAACGATTCAAGAGTGACTCGTATCGGACGGTTCATGCGTAAATATCGTCTTGACGAATTGCCTCAATTTTGGAATGTCCTAAAAGGTGATATGTCGCTTGTCGGCCCAAGGCCTGAGCGTAGTTATTATATTGAACAGATTATGCGCCACACACCATATTACACTCTTGTTCAACAAGTGCGTCCGGGTTTGACATCGTTGGGAATGGTCAAATACGGCTATGCAAGTACGCTCGACGGAATGCTTGAGCGTCTGCGCTATGACCTTATGTATTTGGAAAATGTGTCGCTTTTAATGGATTTAAAGATAATGATATATACGGTCAAAACGGTGTTGACCGGCAAAGGGATTTAATGAAACAACTTGTAAATAAATATTCGCATATTGGAAGTTCGTGGTTTACGAAGTTGTTGATATGGCGTGAACGTCATATCAAGGAGAGGGATTTTGTCCTCTTTCTGGCGTTAGTAACCGGTGTCATCTGCGGATTTGCTTCTCTGATTTTTAAATGGCTCATTCATTTCATATCAGGTTCATTGCTATTGAATATCGATATTACGGGCAGTAACTACATGTACTTAATCTATCCGTTTATCGGAATTTTTATTGTGACGTGCTATGTCCGCTACGTAGTTCGCGACAATATTTCGCACGGAGTTACTCGTGTGCTTTACGCCATATCACAGAACAAGAGCCGGCTGAAGTCGCACAACTGTTATACGTCAATCATCGCATCGTCAATAACTATCGGATTCGGCGGTTCGGTAGGCGCCGAAGGTCCAATCGTTTATACCGGAGCTGCCATCGGTAGCAATATCGGACAGGCATTCAGGCTCTCGCCCCGTTTGCTGATGATATTGGTTGGGTGCGGTGCCGCCGGGGGTCTTTCAGGAATATTTAAAGCACCGCTTGCCGGAGCTTTGTTTACGATCGAAGTTCTTATGATAGACCTTACCACTGTATCGGTAATGCCTCTTCTTATATCCTCGATATCTGCCGCTACAGTCGCATATATATTTACCGGATTCGAATCGCAGTTCTTCTTCATGCAAAGTGAGTCATTTTTACCCATCAGGATTCCATACGCATTGGTTCTTGGCGTGCTTTGCGGACTCGTGTCTCTCTACTTTATCCGAGTCATAAATATGATGGAGAATTTTTATGGTTCCATTAAGAATCCGTGGAAGAAGGCGTTGATTGGCGGTGTGATTCTTGCCGGTTTGATTTTCCTATTTCCTCCGTTATACGGCGAGGGATACGATGTGATAACTTCCATGATAAACGGTGATGCCGGATCGGCGCTTAACGGCTCTCCTTTTTATAAAGACCGTGACATTGCGTGGGTCATAGCACTGTATGTGGCGGCTCTTACGCTGATGAAGGTGTTCGCTACATCGTCGACTAACGGGGCCGGTGGTGTGGGCGGTACGTTTGCGCCTGCCTTGCACGTAGGGTCGATGCTTGGGTTCTGTTTTGCATTCACTTTAAACCATATAGGGCTTGGTATAGATCTTTCAGTTAAGAATTTCGCTTTGATGGGAATGGCTGGTGTTATGAGCGGTGTTATGCATGCGCCGTTGATGGCCATCTTCCTCACGGCCGAGCTTACGGGAGGATATGATTTGTTCCTGCCATTGCTGATAGTCTCGACTATATCTTATGGAACTATAAAGATCTTTGAGCCTTATAGCATATATGCAATACGTCTGGCTAAGCGCGGAGAGCTATTGACTCACCATAAGGATAAGTCGGTGCTCCGTTTGCTTAAGATAAGCAGTGTGATTGAGAACGACTTCAAGACCGTACATCCCGACATGAGCTTGAAACAGATGGTGGATGTAATATCGCAGTCAAACAGAAATTTGTTTCCTGTGGTCGACGATTCCAATACGTTGCTCGGTGTGGTACTTTTGGACGATATACGTAATATAATGTTCCGGCCGGATCTTTACAGAAAAATGTATGTGCGTAAATTTATGAGTTCGCCTCCGGCAATGATTGAGGTCGGTGACACTATGGAGAAGGTAATGAAAACTTTTGACGATACAGGAGCCTGGAATCTGCCCGTAGTTGAATCCGGAAAGTACGTGGGTTTTGTATCTAAATCCAAAATATTTAACTCTTATCGCCGGGTGCTTCGACATTATTCTGAGGACTGACAGGCGCGTCAGGAAGCGGAGCGTCAATATTGGCCGATGAATACTCTGACTGGAAGAATGGCTCTTTCAAGCAGATTTTCACTATGAAGAACGATAATGAAGCCGTTATGGTAATCGGAACGAGCAGGCCTAAATTACCTGTTAGCTCTGTAGTAAGGAAGATGGCCATCAGTGGGGCACGAATCACGCCGGCCATCACGCCGGCCATGCCCATAAGGGCAAAGTTGGCAGCGTCGAGTTTGGTGCCGAACAGATAGTTGGATGCCATGGCAAAGAACAATCCGGCCATGCAACCGGCGAATAATGTAGGGGTAAAGTCGCCACTAACGCCTCCGCCGCAATTGGTAAGCGCGGCACATATTGCTTTTGCCAGAATTATTCCCGCCAAGACGAGTATAAGAGTCAAAGTATGGCCCTGATGCTCGTAATATAAGCTGCAGTATGTGATGGATGAAATGTTGTCGGCAAGGACTTTGCTCATACATCCAAAACCTTCGCCGTATAATGCCGGAAACAAAAATATGAATCCGGACAAAAACAGTCCGGCAATTATATTTTTCATCCACCGTTTTTTTAACAGATTGAGCTTTTTGTTGAGGTGCCTCATCACCCCAAAGTAATAGAACGAATATAGTCCGCAGAATATACCCATAACTATGACCGATGGTATCATAGATGATTCAAACGGATATACTTGGTCAAATCTAACGTCGACATTAAAGCCGGACAATGAGAACGAAACCATAGCGGAAATCAAGCATGTCATCATCATGGCCACGACAGAGACTGTCGACATTTCGACTTTAAGCACTTCGAGGGCGTAAAGCATTCCTCCCAGGGGCGATTTGTATATGCCGGAAATTGCCCCGGCCGCTCCGCATCCGATGAGCATCATCATAAAGCGGGGCGATACCTTGAACATCTGTCCGATATTGCTTCCGATGGCCGCCCCCGAATAGGCTATAGGTCCTTCGGCACCTGCCGACCCTCCGAATCCGAGCGTAAGCGAACATCCGATGATAGGGGCGTATGTAACGTTGCGCTTGATGTTAAATTTGCGTTGGCGTATTAAGTTGATAATTCTGTCGGTGCAATGCGACATATCGTCATGGGCGATATATCTGGAGTACAGTGAAGTCAACAATATGCCTATAAGAGGCAGGAATAGCAGAATGTAGCCTACGTGTGAGGCTTCAAGATGTCCGGTGAGCAACTTTGTAACAAATATGATCATTATCCGCAGGCACGACGCACCCAGTCCAGACAATATTCCTATCATAAACGCTAAAATGAATATGAAAGTATTGTCGGGAATATGGTTTCTGCGCCATTGCGATAGGTCGCTCCCGATTAGCTTTACTTTAGAGCCGAAATCCCTCATGCGTTGTCTGAACATAATGCTACCGACAAAGTTTTTAACAATGCTGTTATAAAATTCTTAACAGCTATTGAGGTTGCAAAGTTCGGAGACGAGCGGGGATGATGGTGGGTATGTTGTCGATTTGTTTAGCTGAGTATATATCACAAGCACTTAGTGGCGTTGGATATATTCCACAATCCATTGTCCTACAGCTGAGGTGGAGTGGTGATGGCGTTCACCTGCCAAGTCCGGAGTGGAAAATCCCTGGTCAAGAGAAGCCTTTACGGCCTTGCGGACGAGCGATGCTTCCTCCATAAGATTAAAATATTCCAGGAGCATGGCTACTGAGAGTATTTGCGCCACCGGATTAGCTATGTTTTTGCCTTTGGCTTCAGGCCAAGAGCCGTGTATCGGTTCGAATACAGGCGTGCCGGTTCCTGTCGATGCTGACGGAAGTAGCCCCATTGAGCCTGATATTACGGAGCTTTCGTCAGTTAAAATGTCGCCGAAAGTATTTTCTGTAACAATGACATCGAAAAATCTCGGATCCTGAATAAGTTTCATCGAGGCGTTGTCGACATACATATAGTCGGTTTTAACTTCCGGATAATGCAATGACATCTCTTGGGCAATCTTGCGCCAGAGCCGCGATGATGCAAGCACATTGGCCTTGTCCACTACGGTGAGATGGCGACGACGGCGAGCAGCGTATTCAAAAGCCACCTTAAGGATTCGTTCAATCTCTTTTCTGGTATACAGATTGGTGTCGTAGGCTTCGGAGTCGCTTTCATATTTTTTGCCAAAATACATGCCTCCGGTGAGCTCGCGAATGCAGATAAAGTCGGCGCCTTCGACTATCTCCGGCTTGAGCGGCGATTTATTCAGAAGACATTTAAACGTCTGTATGGGACGGATATTGGCAAAAAGTCCGAGTTTTTTACGCATAGCAAGCAGACCCTGCTCCGGGCGTACTTTGGCCGTCGGATCATTGTCATATTTAGGGTCGCCTACGGCTGAAAAAAGCACGGCGTCGTTGCGCTTGCATAGTTCATAAGTCTGTTCGGGGAAGGGGTCGCCCACGGCATCAATAGCCGCGGCACCTACTATGCCATATTCAAATGTGACTTTATGTCCGAATTTGTCACACACGGCTTGAAGAACGTCAACGCCTTGGGTTGAAATCTCCGGTCCGATACCGTCGCCCGGCAATACTGCTATTTTTAAGTCCATATAATTTGGTTTTAAACGCGCTCTTTATTTTAATCTTTCTTTTGGTTAAAGGTCCGTCTTCACCCTGTTGCGCTCAAAGGCTTCTATGTCTGATTTACGCGACAACATTAGCTCGATATCGTCGAGCCCTTCTTCAAGACACTGTTTCTTGTACGGATCAATGTCAAACCGTTCGCAACGTTCGGTGGTTAGGTTAGTGATAGTCTGAGCTCCGAGATCGACCTTGACTTCAGTGGAGGGCTCAGCTTCGATGCTTGCGAAAAGTTCGGCAAGGAACGACTCGCTAACCACTACCGGTAGAACGAAATTGTTCAACTCATTGTTTTTGTGTATGTCGGCAAAATAGCTCGACACTACAACTCGAAATCCATAGTCGGCGATAGCCCACGCGGCATGTTCTCGACTTGAACCGCATCCGAAATTCTTACCGGCCACAAGTATGCACCCGGCATACCGCGGATTGTTGAGTACGAAGGTGTCAATTGGATTCCCGTCGCTGTCATAGCGCCAGTCGCGGAACAGATTTTCTCCAAAACCGGCTTTTGATGTCGCTTTCAGAAATCGGGCGGGTATTATCTGGTCGGTATCTACATTTTCCATCGGGAGCGGCACGCATCGCGATGTAATGGTGGTGAATCGTTCTTTCATTATAATCGGAGATTACATTAAGGTTCGCGGATCTGTTATTACACCTGTGACGGCCGAAGCGGCCGCTACAAGCGGCCCGGCGAGCACGGTACGCGCGCCCGGGCCCTGACGACCTTCGAAATTGCGGTTTGAGGTTGAGACACATAGTTTGCCTGACGGAACTTTATCGTCATTCATTGCCAGACATGCAGAACATCCGGGCTGGCGTAGTTCAAACCCTGCCTCTTCAAGTATTTTGTCTATGCCTTCTGCTCTGATCTGTCTGTCGACGGCCCATGAGCCGGGAACGAGCCAAGCCGTGACTCCGGGTGCTTTATGCCGCCCTTTCACTATAGAGGCGAAGGCCCGGAAGTCTTCCACTCGGCCGTTTGTGCAGCTTCCGAGGAACACGTAGTCAACCGGGTGCCCTTCAAGTTTTGTGCCCGCACTGAAACCCATGTATTTCAGCGACTTTTCGTATGACGATTTGGCGGCTCCTTCAGTAGAATCAGAAAGAGGAATAGATTCACTTATGCCTATTCCCATACCAGGGTTGGTTCCAAATGTGATTCGTGGCTCGATGTCCGCTCCGTCAAAGTAGACTTCTTTGTCGAAGACTGCATCCGGGTCGGAAGGAAGGGTTTTCCAATATTCGACAGCCCGGTCCCAGTCATCTCCCTTAGGGGAAAAGTCGCGCCCTTTTAAGTAATCAAATGTAGTTTGGTCAGGAGCTACCATTCCACCTCGCGCACCCATCTCTATTGACAGGTTGCAAAGGGTCATACGTTCTTCCATGCTCATGTTTCGGACCACTTCGCCTGCATATTCCACAAAATAGCCGGTCGCTCCTCCGGTGGTCATCTTGGCTATGACATAAAGTGCGACATCTTTAGCTGTGACTCCTTTGTTTAGCTTGCCATCGATATTTATACGCATGGTCTTAGGCTTGGGTTGAAGTATGCATTGACAGGCCAGAACCATTTCTACCTCAGAAGTGCCGATGCCGAATGCTACGGCTCCAAATGCTCCGTGAGTGGAGGTATGACTGTCGCCGCAGACTATTGTTGCTCCGGGCAAAGTCAACCCGTTTTCAGGCCCCATCACGTGGATTATGCCGTTTTTCTCATGGCAAAGCCCAAATAGGGTAAGGCCGAACTCTCCTGCATTTTCAATCAGCGTGGACACCTGATGACGCGATATCTCGTCGGAGATAGGCTTGTCTTGATCATGCGTAGGTATGTTGTGGTCAGGCGAGCAGAAAGTGCGTTCCGGCCGAAACACTTTTATACCACGTTGCCTCAGGCCGTCGAATGCCTGCGGGCTTGTCACTTCATGGCAATAGTGGCGGTCGATATATAGCTGAGTCGGACCGCCGTCCATGATGTTGACAGCGTGCGAATCCCATATCTTGTCGAATAAAGTATGTGGCATATAATGAGTATGGTTTTTATCTGACAAATTTATTGATGGCATCGATAAATGCTTCTGCGCTGGCGGCGATGATGTCAGTATTGGCCGAGAAACCGTAATAATTTACACCCTCATGCTCTACGGTGATGTGTACCTTCCCGACATCGTTGCTTCCGTGATTGATGGCTTGGATGAGGAACTCTTTTACATGCATCTTACGCCTTATGATGTGCTTGATGGCTTGGATAGCCGCATCCACCGGACCGTTGCCAGATGCACAGGCCTCGAATTTTTCTCCGGCAATGTCGAGACCTATTGAAGCCACCGACTTTACTCCGATGCCGGAAGTAACTTGCAGGAAGTCAACTTTCAGGCGATGTTTAGCTTTGTGGTGTTCGCCCGCGATAAGCATCACATCGTCGTCGGTAATCTCTTTTTTGCGGTCAGCCAGCTTAAGGAATGCCTCGTAGGCCTTATCAAGAGCGTCTTTGTCGAGGTCGATGCCCAACACGTGCAGACGGTGTTTCAGTGCCGCGCGTCCGGAGCGGGCTGTCAGCACAATTGAGTTTTCGTCTACGCCGACATCCTTGGGATCAATGATTTCGTAACTTTCGCGGTTTTTAAGCACTCCGTCCTGGTGTATGCCCGAGCTGTGTGCAAATGCGTTACGTCCGACTATTGCTTTATTAGGTTGGACAGGCATGTTCATAAGGTTGGACACCATGCGGCTAATGCCGGATATGCGCGGGGTATTGATGTTTGTGTCTATCGACAGCTCCCGGTGCGATTTTAATATCATTACAACCTCTTCGAGCGAAGTGTTGCCGGCACGCTCACCTATGCCGTTTATGGTCACTTCGGCCTGGCGCGCGCCGTTGAGCACTCCGGCTATTGTATTCGCCGTGGCCAGACCCAAATCGTTATGGCAGTGCGTGGCTATCGTCACTTTGTGGATGCCGTCGACATGCTCCATTAGATATTTTATTTTTTCGCCGAACTGATCCGGCAGACAATATCCGGTTGTGTCGGGTATATTTACTACTGTGGCTCCGGCTTTGATGACGGCTTCGATTACGCGGGCAAGGTATTCGTTGTCGGTGCGCCCTGCATCTTCGGCGTAAAACTGCACATCTTCTACAAACCGTTTGGCATATTTAACACATGCTATTGCCCGCTCCAAAATATCTTCCCGGTTGGAGTTAAATTTATACCTTATATGATAGTCCGAAGTGCCTATTCCGGTATGGATGCGCTTACGTTTAGCGTATGTAAGCGAGTCCGCAGCTACACGAATATCGTTTTCGACGGCTCGTGTAAGAGCGCAAATGGTGGGCCAAGTTACAGCTTTTGAAATCTCTACCACTGAGTTAAAGTCGCCAGGGCTTGACACTGGAAATCCGGCCTCGATAACGTCGACTCCAAGTTCTTCAAGAGCTTTTGCAACTTCGATTTTTTCAACCGTGTTAAGCTGGCATCCCGGCACCTGTTCTCCGTCGCGAAGGGTCGTGTCAAAAATGTATAGTCTGTCGCTCATATATTCAATTAAAATTGTAGATAATACGTAACTTCTAAGATTGAATTAATGTGATTTTGCAAATTTAACAATATTGAATGATATTGTCAAACATAAAAGGAAATAATTGCACTAATTGTTCAACTGCAATTTAAATTATCAAAAAAAATATTATGTAGGCAATAAAAGTGTGTGTTGTTAAATGAAAAGCGACTGAACCGATGTGGGTTCAATCGCTTTACTTTCGAGGTTCCTAGCAGAATCGAACTGCTGTAAACGGTTTTGCAGACCGGCGCCTAACCACTCGGCCAAGGAACCATTGTTTGCGGTTAGCGAGTGCAAAGTTAAAACCAATTTCTCAAATATCCAAATCCTGCAACAAAAAAAGAAAAAACAAATTTTTCGCTTCAATTTCCCCACACCCCATAAAAGCCTGTCTAACAAGAATTGTTAATACCGAAGCCTTCAAATGTTCAGATAAAAAAGCATCCGGCAGGGTGTTAGTCTGTCGGATGCCGCTATATAAAGGTTGGGTTATAGATTCTACATGTTCATACCGCCGTCAACTTGAATTACTTGGCCGGTGACATAGCTTGACATGTCTGAAGCCAAGAATACGGCCACGTTGGCTATGTCCTGGACTTGTCCGCCGCGGCGCAAAGGTATTCCCTTAATCCATTCTGCACGTACTTCTTCTGGAAGAGCCGCTGTCATGGCTGTCTCGATAAATCCTGGAGCGATTGCGTTTGCACGGATACCGCGCGAACCTACTTCCTGTGCAATTGACTTGGCGAGGGCGATAAGGCCGGCCTTCGATGCCGCGTAGTTAGCTTGTCCGGCGTTGCCGTGAACACCAACTACCGATGCCATATTGATTATAGAGCCACTGCGCTGACGCATCATTATGGGCAACACTGCATTGATAAAGTTGAATGCGCTTTTGAGGTTGACTGCGATGACTGCATCCCATTGGGCTTCGGTCATACGGAGCATGAGACCGTCTTTAGTGATTCCTGCATTGTTTACGAGAATGTCAATCGTGCCGAAGTCTTTCTGAACTTGTGCCACGACCTCTTTGGTCTGGTTGAAGTCAGCTGCATTTGATGCATAACCCTTTACTTTGACTCCGAGAGCGGCTATTTCTTGCTCTGTGGCTTTGCCGAGATCGTCGATTGCGAGGTCGGTGAAAGCTATGTTGGCACCTTCTTGCGCAAAGCGCAATGCAAGCGCTTTTCCGATACCGCGTGCAGCGCCTGTGATGAGTGCGGTCTTCCCTTCAAGTAGTTTCATGAAAGTCTATTTTTTGTTGATTTAAAATGAATTTTGGACAGCAAAATTACTAAAATATTATATTTCTACCAAAAATGCTCCGCATGAATATCCTCCGCCGAACACTGTGAGGCCGATTTTGTCGCCTTTCTTGAATTTGTTGCGGTTTTCAGCGAACACGAGGGCGCAGCTGGCCGATCCCGTGTTGCCGTATTCCTCAATGTTGTTGACAAAGTGGTCGTCTGAAAGATCAAGCTGGTGGGCTACTTGGGCCACGATTCGCTTATTGGCCTGATGGGTTATGATATAGTCAAGGTCGGCGGGGGTCATGCCGTTTGGCTTGGTTACATTGTCGAGTGCCTTTATCATATAAGTACACGCATTTACAAATACGTCGCGTCCGTCAGGCATCTCGATTCCTTTTTCTTTCGGACGCAGAATCACTCCTTCGGGACCTTTGCCGACATTGCCCAGCCCACAGGTGTATATGGTCTTGATTTTCACGTCAGAATCGCTGACTTTATCTTTCGACAAAAAGTATGCTACGGCCGCATCGCCCCATAAATGTCCGGCCTTGGGGTCGTGTTCATTTGAGTAATATGTATTATGTTCCGAGCACACCAGCAACGCCTTGCTGGCTTTACCGGCGGCGAAGTACGTCTCGATAATTTCAAGCCCGTTGACAAATGAAGAGCAGGCCGCAGAGACATAGACGGCTTTAGCTCCTTCGATACCATACTTTTGTTGCGCTACATGTGCCAATGTTGCTACTGTATCGTAAGGGGAGTAGGATGCCGACACTATTAAATCCACATCTTTTATGTCGTAAGGCAATGTCTTAAGGGCATCTTCTATGGCCGCAAGACCCATAGAATTGTGTCCCTCTCCTTCGCCTGCCTTGGAACGGGAGCGTATTCCGGTGCGCTTGTAAATCCATTCGTCCGACAGTCCGTTTACATTTAGGAAGTAGTCGTTGTGAACTCTTTGTTCCGGTACGTAGTATCCAGTGCTGTTGATATACATATAATTAAGGAGTTTTATTTGTTTTGTATGGCGTTTAATATGAATTCTTTTAATTGGTCGCCCACTTTGGCTGAGTCAAGATGCATTTGGCAAAAGTTGTTACGCATATAGGAGAGTTCGATGCCCTGAAACATCATTAGCATAGCCGTGTAGACGCATGAGGCAGTTTCCTGCGAAAACTCTTTGGTGTTAAGTCCGTCGTTTAGAATGTCTTGAATCAGATCCAATTCCTTCTCTATTGCCATGTTGCGTATTCGCTCCATTCGCTTAACTTCTCTGAGGAACAGGGTGCGGAGCATTGGATTGTCTGATTGGTGGTTGACAGTCTCTCTCACTATCTGTAGCCTGACGTCAATAAAGCGCATCAGTTTTTCGGTGGCGCTGTCAGGTGAATCCACTATGCCTCTAAGCCGCTCTACGAGATGTCCGCTCTCTCGCTCGATTACGGCATTGTAAATCTCGCGCTTGTTCTTAAAGTAGGTATATATGGTGCGCCGTCCCTTGTCCGACGCATTCGCTATATCGCTCATGGTCGTGTTCTCAATGCCCTTATGGGCAAAGAGCTGACGGGCTACTTCGATTAATTTTTCGCGGGTCTTCAGAACCATGTTTTTGCACAAAATTTATTGAACTGTGCGAAATTACACATTTTCTTCCACATTTGCGCAATATAGACCTATAAATTTGGCTATATATGGAATAAAAAATGTCGAACCGGAGGGGTTGAAACGCTCTCCGATTCGACACGGCTATGGATAATTTCAATAACTTTTAGCGTTTGCGGTACTGAGGCAATACTGCTACCGGAAATTTTGAGAACAACTTCTGGACTGCTTCGCTGATTGAAGTGAGGTTGCGGTATTGGCCGTTGCCATTATTAATAATTGTGGCTACAGAAGCTGAGAATAACGGCACCATAGTATCGATGTTGACCATATCGACCGTCAAAACTCCTTCTTTATAAATACCTGTTATTACTTGTGCATTTGGGTTCCAATACAGATTCCTCGGATACATGAACATTGGGGCATAACCGTTGAAGTAGGGGCCGCCGGGACCCGGGCCGGGACCTACTACCGGGCCTGGATTCAGAGCCTGCCATGCCGGCTCGGTTGCTACTTCGCGATGTACCGTGACACCGAAATTAATCAGTAACGGCGAATTCGGATCTTCTGTGTAACCGCGCTCCACCATTTGTTCGCGGATAGCCGCGGCTATATTGTAATACGTCACCATCTTCATGCCTTCGGGCAATTTTCCAATCTCGGGATCGACGATTCTGAACGTAGAATACGACCTCATATCAGCCTGATTGTATGTCTCGCTATTTACAAGCGCAAAGGATGAACAGCCTGAAAGTATGGCTGATAAACAAATAAGTAACAAGGTATGTCTCATAAACAATAGTGTTAAGTGATTTATATATTTTCAACAATTTTGGCCGACCAAAAGTTGTCGGCATGAAGTTTTTTAGCTTCAAAAATTTGGCAATAGTATGGCGAATGAGTAACTTTGGGAAAAATTAATTATTACTCATTTTTATAATGGAAATTCAAGGAAAGATTATTTTGGCTCTTCCCGAACAGTCGGGTGTCAGCAAAGCCGGCAATCAGTGGAAGAAAAGAGAATACGTGCTCGAAACTCTGGAAAATTATCCCAAAAAGGTTCACTTTGACCTTTTCGGTGATAAGGCTGATCAATATCCTTTAAGCGTAGGCGACCAAATCGTTTTGAGCTTTGACATTAACAGCCGCGAGTTTAATGGAAGGTGGTATACGTCAATTAGCGGTTGGAAGGTTGAAAAGACCGACGCTGCGGGTGCTTCTTCACAGTCTCAGAACATTGGCGCAGGTTCCGAAGTGTTGCCTCCGCCTCCGGTAGATTTCGGCAAGGATTCTTCCGACGACCTGCCATTCTAAATGTCGGCAATAACAAAAAGAGGCTGCGTCAAAATGAACTGCAGCCTCTTTATATTTTTCAGCAGGTTATGAAAAGAGGGCGTTCCATGAATTTTGACACACCCACAATTGTGTAGCGAGTGGCCATGGAGAGGATGCAAGATCGCAT
>CAZIXM010000026.1:0-39678 GCA_964543345.1 uncultured Muribaculum sp.
GGATGACCGGGGCGATGGTAATTTCTCCACACCGCCTGCTCAATATTTCAAAGGATACGACTGTTTTGTTGAAACGTAGAATCCGATATAATTAACGTGCTGACGTAAAGAAAATTACCATCGTCTCGCAAATCTCGGGCGCTTTTGAAGCTGACGCTCGGTCACAATGCACCGCATTGCTCCCTCACGCCAACTTCAAAATCACTCCGAGATTTACGACCTCAGCGTTAACATATATTATGGGACAGGCTCTTACTATTTGGGGGGGACAAATTAT
This sequence comes from uncultured Muribaculum sp., assembly GCA_964543345.1. GTDB lineage: Bacteria > Bacteroidota > Bacteroidia > Bacteroidales > Muribaculaceae > Muribaculum. Next base: position 278 of record CAZIXM010000026.1, read on the forward strand.
TTTGCTACAAAAATTTTTATTTAATTTGTGTTACAAATGCGGGTTATGTCCGTTACTTAAGTGAACAAACAATAAAATATGACATGGAGCAAAACCACTTGACATCGACATTCAGTATGCTCAGGACTCGTCTGCGAATCATCGCAACAAGTATTCTGGGCAACGATGACGACGCTCAAGACGCTATCCAAGAGGCTTTTTACAAACTATGGCGCCGACACTCCGACGTGGCCTCGCGTCCGGAAGCCGAACGCCTATCGGTCACTGCGGTCAAAAATGCGTCAATCGATCTGCTGCGTCACCGCAACTCAAGCCGCGCCGATCAAATCGACGAAACCACGGCCAGGGAAACCGTTGACGAGACTCCCGAATCAGACCGAGAAGAGCTGTTCAAAAGAGTGAAGACCATCATTGACCTTCAGCTCACGGAACGCCAGCGCACGGTGCTGACGATGCGCGACATGGAAGATTTGTCGTTTAAGGAGATCGCCGAACGGCTCGGCACTTCGGAAGAAAATGCCAGAATGACCCTTAGCCGTGCAAGGAAAATAGTAAGAACCATCTATCAAAATATGAATTATGACTAAACACCGAAACCCATACGATAGGCTGTCGGCCGACGAACTCGAAGAACTGATCGAATGCTACTTCGACTGCTCGCTCAGCGAAGACGACGAAATGTCGCTACGCAAGGTTCTTTCCGCCACTGTCCTCGATACTCCGGCTATCAGAGAGGCAAAAGCCGTCATGGGATACGAAGCCGTAGTAAAATCCGGCGCGGGCGACAAGGATTTATCCAAAGGCCGCCATACAAAATGGCTACGGGCTGTCGGCGCGGCGGCCGTCGCGGCAATGTTGCTCAGCATAGGCGCATATTTCCGCACCGGCGCCACCGCACCGGTGGCTCAAGACGACTGCGTGGCCTACGTCAACGGCCAGCGAATCAACAATAAAGAGGCCGTCATGCAGATGATGAAGGTGGATCTGCTGACTATGCAGGCTGGCTCTGAAAGCGTTGCCGACGGCATAGCGAATGACTTTTCGGCACTTCGCGAGGCCATTGGTGACTTAAACTAAAGGTTATGAAACATCGGCTAAATATACTGGCAGTCATTTTTGTGTTGGCATGGATGCCGGCACTCGCCCAAAGCGACCTGAACATTTCGACGCTGTTCGACGGGCAGTTTCGCGACGACAAGAATGCAGTTGAGACAATCATTACCGGCGACCCTCTCTTGGAATACGATTTAAACTATTACCATAGTCTGTCGATTTCTAAAGAGCCCGACAAAGTAGACATAATCGAACCGTTAGTGACTAAAGACGGGGCAAAGGCGGTCGACAAAGAGGTGTCATATCGAGGCGGTAAACTATATTATGCCTTCTATACCCTTCCGCCGGTCAAGTCTAAATCAGGAATCAGGAATAACCGCTACCTGTTTTATCTCAACCAATATGCTGTCGGGCGCGACGGAGTGACACTGATTTACATGTCAGGAACCGCCTCGGGCGAGCAAGTAAAGAAAATGCTTAAAAAGTAATAACCCCAATGAAACGTATCATCAAATTCATTCTGTCGGCCGTCATGTTACACTTCCTGCCGACGGCTTCGGCCCAAGAAACAGCACCCGCCGACACACTGATTGTGGCGGACAAGGCAAAGAACGTAGTGGTTATGCAGACCGACGAAGGAGTCAAAATAACCATTTCGGGCTACGGTGACAAACTTGACACCGACTACACATACAGCTCATCGGCCCACCGACCGGACAGCACGGAGTCGGACATCTGGGATCTTCGCTTGCTGAAAGCTCCGTCGGCCGACGGCAAATGGCGCCCAATCTTAGGCAGATTATACATTGGAGGAACCATCAACACCGACGGCCCGATCGACGTGGCCTTCTGGAGATCGTTCGATGTCGGAATGCAGAACTTAATCGGCGTGGAATACACACCATGGCGCATGGGGCCTCGATTCTCCATCGGAGCCGGTTGGGGCTACCGTAGAGTGTCGACCCACAAAGACACGACCAAAATGCTGTATCTCAAAGAGGACGGCGAGATTACCTTGGAACCGTCAATAGCAAATACCAATAGCCAAATTTCGCGCATTGACATATTCCATCTGGACATTCCGGTGATGATAACACAACCTTTCTCAAAGCATTGGGCCATTAGCGCCGGAGCTATAGTGAACTTCAACACATACGTGACTGCCATGTCGAAATACAAGGTGCTCGGCGATAACGAATTCGGGCTCGAGTCAGGACACAAAGTCGAGGAATCGTACAAGCATCTGCACCAACGACCTGTGACGGTGGAATTTAACGCCGCTATCGGCTACCTCGACGGAATGGCCCTATACGTTAAGTATTCGCCGATGCCGGTATTCAAGGACGGCAAGGGACCCAAGTTTAAAACCCTATCATTCGGAGTCATGCTCCCATTTTAACAGATAAAATCCACGACATTATGAAACGCTTTATATACACTTTAATCATATCCGTGCTGACAATATTCGGGGCAAAGGCCGAGGAACCCACTACCGCGCCAACGGAAGCCACGGACACCGTATTCAATATCAGCAACCCGTCAAATATTATTCTTTCGGAAACTCCCGACGGGATACGGCTAATCGTGGAAGGAGCCGACTCGGTAATGACATTCAACTACACGCATCCCGACCCTGACAATTTAGACATATCGACGAGCAAAGTACGCCCTATCGGAAAAGACCACTCCATAGTGATAAATTCGTGGGACAACTCAAGCAAGACCACGTTTGACCTTATCACCGGAGGCTTGTCGTTCGGCAAGTGTTTCGCGTTTGATCAGCCGTCGCCCATGGACATTACCACCGGTAAGTCATGGGAAATATCCTGGATGTACATCTTAGGACTTAGAATCAGCCGCGGCGGCAACTCGTTCAGGACTGGCATCGGACTGAACTGGCGTAATTACAAGCTGACCGGCCCCTATCAGTTCGCAAAGGCCGACGGAGCTGTCGGACTGACCCCTTATCCGAGTAACTCTTACGGAGACTGGTCGCGTCTAAAAGTGACCACTCTTTCGGTACCCTTATTGTACTCAAGACACATTTGGAAAACCTTGCATTTTACCGTAGGAGGAATCTTGAATTTTGCCACGCACAGTAGCATAAAGACACGTTTTATGTGCGAAAATCGAGAGATTACCACTACAGAAAATGGCATCTATCCGCGACCGGTTACAATCGACCTATACGGCGCAGTCACCGTGGTTGGCGGCATTGGGTGGTATGTGCGCTATTCACCGATGGATGTGATACGCAATGACCGCGGGCCGCAATTCACCACCCTGTCGACCGGGGTAGTCATTGCTTTATAATACGTTCGGCCTAAAAGCATAAAATAATGCGCTACAGTGAGGGATTTTCCTGCCGTAGCGCATTATTTCGTCAAAAAAATGCTACTTGTCCGTTTGTGTGTGTTCGTTTTTTGGATATGGATTGCTGTGATCAATAATCTCTTTTAAAGAGTCAGTGGCACACATACAGTCACCTGCCTGCGTACCACTGTTGCTCTGTTACTCGATTGTTTTTATATCACCTTTCTAACTTATTAGTCCTTATTTAATAATCAACCTTAAACAATCTTTCTACTGAGAAACTAACCACTGGGGATTACCCTCTTTCCTAATATCAACCTTAACCAGAAAAACAATGCCGTCACTAAGCTGACGCGGATGACTTATTGTAATTCTGACTTTCACGATGCAAAGTTAAGCGCATAAACAATCCGGACAAGGCAAAAACTAATCATCGTGCATATTTAAACTCGTCATAAACGCCGTCAGTCCACCATTTGACGAATTTTTATATTCGTCTGACGAATTTGTACACCATCGCTGACGCGCCTCTAATTAGATTTTTAAAATAATTCTGTGTACATTTGCAAGAAGGAATTATAACACCATAATGAGACACAGCCGGCACACTGCAATAATAGTATTTTTGGCCATGACGTTCATGGCCATACACGGCGCCGCGCAACAACCTCTCGGCCGAATCATGCACTTAAACTCCAACGACGGCTTGTCGAACGACTACGTTAAAAGCATGACTCAGGCTCAAAACGGCTCTATCTGGATTGCCACCGAAGCAGGGCTGAACAGATTCGACGGACATTCATTTCAAATATACACAAAAGATAACTCCGGCCTGTCGAGCAACGAGCTTAACTACGTGCTTTATGACCCAACGCCAAACGTCATCTGGATAGCGACACAGCGCGACGGCCTCTGCTACTATCACTATCCGACAGACAGCATCTACCACGTATCGACAGCCAACGGCCTTGTCACTAATGACATCACCCATCTGTCACCGGCGCATGACGGTGGTATATGGGTCACCCACTACTATTTAGGCATTCAGCATTTCAGCCTAAATGATGGCGAAAAGAAAGAACGCTATACATATAATAATTTAAGCGGCGACCCGATGCCGCACACTAACTGGACCGCCGTCGACGACAAAAACGGACATCTTTACGTGGGTCATGCCCAGGAGGGTGGAATGAGCATTATTGACATTAACACTAAGGAGTGCCGCAACTTCCGCTCGGAAGCAGGAAACAGAAACTCGCTTCCCGGCAACGAGGTGTTCGCCATCTGCATAGACCGCAACGGAATAGTCTGGGCCGGAACCGACAACGGAGTCGCATCGTTCAATCCTGCCACGGGACTGTTTACACGTATGCAACATAAGCCTGACGACCAAGAGTCGCTATTGCCGGGAATGATTATGGACATCCGGCAAATGGACAACGGCGACATTTGGTTCGCCTCAAGTCAAGGCGGAGTCAGCATATTAAGTATGCAGACCCATACGTTCGTCAATCCCGAGGATTTCAAATTCCGAAACATCATATCGTCGGAAACGGATCAAACCATCAACGGCACTTCAATACGCTCGATACTCCAAGACTCCTACGGGAATGTCTGGCTTGGAAGCTACCGCAACGGCATTGACTTTATAAGTTCCGCGCCGCCGATGTTCAGTCGAGTCGAATACCGGTCGGCGCCCACCAAAAGACACCACTACCGTACGGTATGGTGTGTCGCTCCCGGCATAGACGGAGACCTGTGGATGGGTGGAGAAGGCGAGATAGGCCATCGCTACTCCGACGGCACAATCGACATCATACCTCTCCCTGACGTCAAACTGCATCCATATTCCTACGTCAGCACTCTGCTAATGGATAAAAAACGGCGACTTTGGATAGGTACCGACGATGCCGGCGCTATGGTCTATAGTCCGTCGACACGAAGCATCGTGCATCTGACCGGATTGCCGCGAGTAATCCGCGTCATAAAGGAGGATAAGGACGGAACGGTGCTAATAGGCACTACTGACGGGCTATATACCTCGACCGACGGACGCAACGCCACAATGCGTCAGGCAGTCACCACACAACTTGAAGACAAAGCCGTGCATGGTATCATCCACGACAAACGCGACAACCTCTGGGTGGGCACATTCGGCAAAGGACTTTGGGTGTTCGACAAGTCAGACTCGCTGTTAATCAAACTCCGCGTCGACGAAGGATTTCCCTCAAACGCAGTCAACAGCATGAGCCAAGACTCTAAAGGCCGGATATGGGTGGCCACGAGAAGCGGTGCAGTCCTGTTTGAAGACACTGACCGTCCTGACCAATATAAAGTCATCGCTTTAACCGAGGGAGGATATACGCCACAAGTAAGGGCCATAGAGGAAGATAAGCAGGGCAACATTTGGATAAGCACGGACAAAAGCATAGTCATGCTCAACGAAGAGATGACACCTTCAGCCACATATACTCGCTATGGCGACTACCGGCTGAATTCATTTTTAGACCACTCCTCGGCAGTTGACCCAAGCGGACATGTCTACTTCGGCTCGCTCAACGGCCTGTTTGAGTTTAACCCCACAACGTTTGACAATCTGCGTCTGCCGCCACCACCTATAATACCCCACTTCTACATCCTTGAAAGCCAAGGCCCGGTCATCGACAGCGAAAGTGAGTTAAGGATAGAAGCCGGCAGTATGACCCTACCCCACGACCGCAACTCGTTTGCAATCGAGATAAGCACTCCCGACTATTCTTTCAACGGCGAGGTAGAATACTCATATTTTATGGATGCCATCGACAATGCCTGGCATAACGTCGACGACGACCAGCGAGTCGTATTCCGCAACCTTTCTCCCGGGAAATACACATTTAAAGTGCGCTCAAGAATGCTTGGGCAGGAATGGGCCGATAATCCTACTTCGCTCACAGTCACCATAACTCCACCGATATGGCAAACATGGTGGGCTCGTACTATATACATTGTACTACTCCTGTCGCTTATTATATTTCTTATACACAACTATACACGCAGGATGAAGCTTAAGCAGACTCTCGAGATAGAGCGTCAGAACAGCCAAAACAAGCAGCTTCTGAACGAAGAACGCCTGCGATTCTACACAAACATAACACACGAACTACGCACCCCGCTCACACTGATTCTCGGGCCCCTCGAAGACCTTCTGAGCGACAAGCACCTGTCAAGCAAACATACGGCCAAAATACAGGTGATACATGACAGCTCAATGCGTCTTCTTAACCTTATAAACGGCATACTTGAATTCCGGAAGACAGAAACGCAAAACCGTAAACTCACCGTCAAAAAGGCCAATCTATCAAATCTGGTACGCGAAATCGGGCTGCGCTACAAGGAGCTTAACCGCAACCCGAAGGTAGAATATATAATCAACCTCGACTCTGACGAGACTGTTATATATTTCGACTCCGACATGATTACCACCATTCTCGACAATCTGCTCAGCAACGCCACGAAATACACTTCGGAAGGAGCTATCAATCTGAGTATGGACACTGTCGAAGAGAACGGCGTAAAATACACTGACTTAACCGTCGCCGACACCGGCCACGGAATATCACACGAAGAGCTGTCGCACATTTTTGAGCGATATTATCAGGCAAAAAGCCCTTATCAAGCCTCAGGCTCCGGCATTGGTTTGGCATTGGTCAAAAGCCTTGCTGAACTGCACAACGCCACACTCAGCGTAGAGAGCGAGGTTGATAAAGGCACAAAGTTTACACTCCGTCTGCTCACCGACAGCACATATCCCGATGCGTTGCACGACGGCATCTCCCAACCACAACCTGACGCAGACAAAGACACTGACACGGAAGCTCAGATGCAGGACGACCGGCCGATTCTGCTCGTAGTGGAGGACGACGCTGACATACAGCAATATATAGCCAACTCACTGAGCGACGAGTTTATAGTGCTATGCGCCTCAAACGGTCAAGAAGGACTTGCTGTCACGCAAGAAAAAATACCCGACATAGTTGTCAGCGACATTATGATGCCAATAATGGACGGCATCAGCTTGTGTCGCGCCATCCGCGCCGAAATATCCACAAGCCACGTTCCGGTGGTGCTTCTTACCGCGCGCGACTCCATAACCGACAAAGAGGAAGGCTATCGCGCCGGGGCCGACTCATATCTTACCAAGCCATTCAGCGCCAAGTTGCTAAGAAGCCGATTACACAACCTTCTTGACAATCGCCGCCGAATGGCCAAAAGCATCATGGCCTCATCTAATAAGCTTGCCGAGCCGGTAGAAATAACCGAAAACACGGTAGCGCCGACTATGAATCCGCTTGACACAAAGTTCATAGAGAAAATCACTTCTATCGTGGAGCAAAATCTGGAAATGGAGAAAATGGACATAGCCTTCATAGCCGGAGAAATGGCCATGAGCCACTCCACACTTTACCGCAAGGTAAAAGCTGTGGCCGGAATGTCGGTCAACGAATTCATACGCAAAGTCAAACTGCGCAAAGCATCTGAAGCTCTACAAGCGGGCAACCATACCGTATCTGAAATCTCGTATATGACCGGATTCAGCTCCGTTGCATACTTCAGGCAGTGCTTTAAAGCAGAGTTTGGAGTTTCACCGTCAGAATATTCAAAAACAAACCCCTCCTCACCAACCACAGACAATGAATAATATTTTATCCATAAACTTAACCAATCATGCGTAAAACGTTTATTTCAATCATTTGTGCGCTCCTTGCCCCATGGTGCATGGGAGGCACACCGACCCCTCCGGTAGTCAACGGTGAAGTATTTCCCGACACTGACGGCAACCATATCAATGCCCACGGAGGAGGCATTCTCGAACATGACGGCACCTACTACTGGTACGGTGAACACCGCGGAGGAGGCCGTCCGGGAAAAGGTCAGCGCGGAGTGGCCTGCTACTCTTCGACCGACCTTCACAACTGGAAAAACGAAGGAATAGTGCTCGCCGTCGTAGACGAGCCGGGCAGCCCGATCGAAGAAGGATGTATAATCGAACGCCCCAAAGTGGTCTACAATCCGCTGACAAAAAAGTATGTGATGTGGTTCCACAACGAGCTTAAGGGCAAAGGCTATGCGGCAGCCCAAGCCGGAACAGCCATCTCAGACACACCCACAGGCCCGTTCAAACTGGTAAAATCCGGGCGCGTAAATCCAGGCATTTATCCGATGAACATGACCGAGGAGGAAAAAGCTATGTCGTGGGACAACTTCAAGCACGACTGGTGGACACCGGAATGGTATGAAGCCATCCGCAAAGGTATGTTCGCAAAACGCGACCTTGAAAGCGGCCAGATGTCACGCGACATGACCATCTTTGTCGACGACGACGGCACTGCTTATCACATCTACTCATCAGAGGATAACCTCACTCTCAACATAGCCGAACTTGATTCGACTTACTTAAACCATACCGGACGATACATCCGCATATTTCCCGCCGGCCACAACGAGGCACCGGCCATCTTTAAAAAAGACGGCACTTATTGGCTGATTACTTCAGGATGTACCGGCTGGGCTCCCAACAAAGCGCGCCTTATGAAGGCCTCAAACATCATGGGCGAATGGGAACAGCTTCCCAATCCGTGCGTAGGCCCGAATGCCGACATTACCTTCTTCGGTCAGAGCACATATATATTGCCTTACGATGGCGGATATGTGTTTATGGCTGACATCTGGAATCCGAAAGACCTCGGAAATTCACGCCACATCTGGCTGCCGATCGAATTCCGCGAAGACGGCACACCCTTCATCATGGGACGCGAACAAATGCCCGACGAACCTGCCACGGCTCCGGAATATAAGCTCGTATGGAGCGACGAATTTGACAAGGACGGCAAACCCGACGAGTCAATCTGGAATTACGAAAACGGGTATGCACGCAACCACGAGCTCCAGTGGTATCAGCCCGAAAACGCCTACGTAAAGGACGGCCTGCTCGTTCTCGAAGCTCGTCAATGCGACAAACCCAACCCTTTTTACAAAGAAGGCTCTAAGGAGTGGCGCGAAAGCCGAAAGAACATCGAATGTACATCGGCAAGCATCAATACCCGCGGCAAAAAAGACATGCATTACGGACGTCTGTGCGTTCGCGCACGTATCCCCGTCGGAGGTGGCTCATGGCCTGCTATCTGGCTTCTTGGCGAAGAGATGCAATGGCCCTCTAACGGCGAAATCGACATAATGGAATATTATCGCGTAAATGGCGAACCGCACATCCTTGCCAACGCCGCATGGGGAACCGACAAGCCGTACAATGCAAAATGGAACAGCCAAAAGATTCCCTACAAGCACTTCATTGACCGCGACCCCTTCTGGGCCGAGAAATTCCACGAATGGCGCATGGATTGGGACGAGACTGCCATGAAGCTTTATCTCGACGACGAGCTTCTCAACGTTATCCCCCTTAGCCAGACCGTAAACGGCAAAATCGGCGAGGGCAAAAATCCGTTCACAATGCCCCAATACATACTCCTTAATCTGGCCATCGGAGGCGACAACGGGGGCGATCCCGACTGGAGCTGCTTCCCGATGAAGTATGAGATTGACTACGTAAGACTTTACGAACCGGCCGACACGGCAAGCCGCTAAATAAAGCCTAATGAGTAAAGGTCCCGGCCGTCGCGGTCGGGACCTTCTTATTGCTTCAAGTTTTTTCGGCGACGCAGCCCGACCGTCAACGGCAGGGCTACGCCATTAATCTTATTCCTAAAAATTGTTTGATAATAAAAAACAGCCCTTTTACGGGCGTGACCGAATACTTAAAAACATATCGCAAATATAATGCAAAAAATTACCCCCCCCCGATTTAACATTATTTAACACAACACTCATCAATCGCCATTACAGATGCCTAAACACAAGCAGGAGGGGATTTTACCAGTCTAAAACGACCCCAAAACGGCAAGAAATAAGTGTAAAAACTACACTTTATGTTTTAAAACATATAATTTACTGATTGTGAATTAAAATTTAAGTGTTACTTTTACACTCAACGAAATAACTTAATTACCCATATTAAAAAACAATTAACCAAAATCATCATGAACTACTGGAAGTCAATCGCCCTCATTTCGGCCATGACACTTACTCTAAGTGCATGCGGCAATCAAAAGACTGCCGAACCCCAGTTAACTGATTCCGGCCTGAATCCGGCCGACTTCGTTACGGAAGTCGACGGTAAGACCACCGGCCTCTACACCCTCAAAAACGCCAACGGCATGGAAGTGTGCATCACCAACTTCGGCGGACGCATCGTGTCAATTATGGCTCCTGACCGCGACGGCAAATTCCATGATGTCGTTCTCGGATTTGACAGCATCTCAGATTATCTTCCCCAGAACCATTCCAGCGACTTCGGCGCAGCCATCGGCCGTTACGCCAACCGCATCAATCAAGGAAAAATCGTGCTCGACGGCGACACCATCCAGCTTCCACGCAACAACTTCGGGCATTGCCTCCACGGCGGCCCCACCGGTTGGCAATACAAAGTATATGACGTTAAGGAAGTGACCGACAGCACAGTAACCCTGTCAATCGACTCGCCCGACGGCGACAACAACTTCCCCGGTAATGTTACCGCCACTGTTACCTATACGCTGACTCCCGACAATGCACTCGACATTGCATACAGCGCCACTACCGACAAAAAGACAGTCATTAACATGACTAACCACTCTTACTTCAATCTCAACGGCGACCCTGCAAAGCCTATTACCGACAATATCCTGTACATCTATGCTGACAGCTATACTCCGGTCGACAGCACGTACATGACTACCGGCGAGATCGCAGCCGTTGCAGGGACTCCGATGGACTTCACCACTCCGAAGCCCGTAGGCCAGGATATAACTAATTTCGATTTTATCCAGCTCAAAAACGGTAACGGTTATGACCACAACTGGGTGCTCAACACTGCAGGTGACGACACTCAAGTGGCAGCCAAACTCGTATCACCCGAAACCGGCATATCGCTTGAAGTACTCACCGACGAGCCCGGCATCCAGGTGTATTCAGGCAACTTCCTCGACGGTACAGTTACAGGCAAAAAGGGTCAAGTCTACAATCAGCGCGCAGCCATCTGCCTTGAGACCCAGCACTATCCCGACAGCCCTAACAAGCCTGAATGGCCTTCAGTGGTTCTCGAACCCGGACAGACCTACAACAGCCACTGCGTATTTAAGTTTGGTGTAGAGAAATAATTAAAAAACATAATAATTAGTATAATCTTAAATCAAACTCAACAATTATGGCATTTTTAGATTGGATAGTAATCGCGCTATTCTTCATCGTAATGGTCGGCATCATCGTATGGGTGATGCGCCAGAAGCAGAACAACGCTGAGGACTACTTCCTCGGCGGTAAGGATGCGACATGGATTGCCATCGGTGCATCTATCTTCGCTTCAAACATCGGTTCCGAGCACCTTATCGGCCTTGCCGGCTCAGGTGCATCAAGCGGTATGGCAATGGCCCACTGGGAAATTCAAGGATGGATGATCCTTTTGTTAGGCTGGGTATTCGTTCCGTTCTACACTCGTTCAATGGTCATCACCATGCCGGAATTCCTGGAGCGTCGCTACAACCCGGCATCACGCACCATCCTGTCAGTCATCTCCCTTATCAGCTACGTCCTCACCAAAGTAGCCGTAACGGTATATGCCGGCGGTCTCGTGTTCCAGCAAGTGTTCGGCATCGAATCGCTTTGGGGCATCGACTTCTTCTGGATTGCGGCCATCGGCCTTGTCCTTCTGACAGCCCTCTACACTATCGTGGGAGGTATGAAGTCGGTACTTTACACTTCAGTTCTTCAAACTCCAATACTTTTGGCCGGTTCGGTAATCATCCTCGTTCTCGGTCTGAAAGAGCTCGGTGGTTGGGACGAAATGATGCGCATCTGCTCGGCTGTAGAAGTTAACCAATACGGCGACACCATGACTAACCTGATTCGTAACAACAACGACCCGCAATATCCGTGGCTCGGAGCATTGATAGGCTCGGCAGTTATCGGTTTCTGGTATTGGTGTACCGACCAGTTCATCGTTCAGCGCGTACTTTCAGGAAAGAATGAGAAAGAAGCCCGCCGCGGTACCATCTTCGGCGCATATCTTAAGCTCCTTCCCGTGTTCCTGTTCCTCATCCCCGGCATGATCGCGTTTGCCCTTCATCAGCAGACCGGTTCATTCCTGCCTATGCTTCCCGGAGGAACCCCCAACAGCGACGCGGCATTCCCCACTCTCGTAGCCAAACTTCTCCCGGCCGGTGTCAAAGGTCTGATAGTCTGCGGTATTCTTGCCGCCCTCATGTCATCATTGGCTTCTTTGTTCAACTCCTCCGCAGCCCTCTTTACAATCGACTTCTATAAGCGTTTTGCCCCCAATACAGAGCCGAAGAAACTCGTCCGCATCGGTCAGGCAGCCACTGTAGTTATCGTTGTACTCGGCATACTTTGGATTCCGGTAATGCGGTCAGTTGGAGATGTACTTTACCTATATCTACAGGATGTGCAGTCAGTACTCGCTCCGGGTATCGCGGCGGCATTCCTTATGGGTATCTGCTGGAAACGCGCAACAGCCAAGGGCGGTATGTGGGGTCTAATCGCCGGCTTATTCATCGGCTTGACCCGTCTGTCGGCTAAAATCTGGTACAGCGCATCGGCACCCCTTGCTGCCGGAGAAGATCCCGGGCTGTTCCGCTATCTGTTCTACGACCTTAACTGGCTGTTCTTCTGCGGATGGATGCTCGTATTCTGCCTCTTGGTGGTAATAGTAGTCAGCCTCTTTACCAAAGCCCCGGATCCCAACAAGATTCGCGGATTGGTGTTCGGAACTTCCACACCCGAACAGCGTGCCGCTACTCGTGCCAGCTGGAACAAGTGGGATGTCATCCACTCTATTATCATCCTTGGCATCACTGCCGCATTCTACTGGTACTTCTGGTAAAACAGCCCATATCCTTCATACAGCGCATATAATATATTAATGTGTAATGACCGAGTTCTATAAAAATAATCCGCGATTCTACGTCGGAGTTGACTGCATAATCTTCGGGCTTAACAAAGGCGAGCTGAGCATACTGCTGGCCAAGCGCCAGTTTGAGCCGGAAAAGGGCAAGTGGTCGCTCATGGGCGGGTTTGTCAAGGACGGCGAAAGCGTCGACGACGCAGCCAAGCGCGTACTCCACGAACTGACCGGATTAGAGAATGTCTACATGGAACAGGTGGGCGCATTCGGCGAAGTCGACCGCGACCCGGGAGAACGTGTAGTGTCGGTGGCATATTATGCGCTGATAAATTTTGACGAATATGACCGCCTGAGGGTGATGGAACATAATGCCCAATGGATAAGCATTAAAGAGATGCCTCCACTGAGCTTCGACCACCCTCAGATGATAGAAAAAGCCCGCGAGCTCATGCGGCAGAAAGTGTCGCGTGAGCCCATCGGGTTTAATCTTCTCCCAAGACTGTTCACCCTCACCCAGCTTCAAAGTCTGTATGAGACCATCTTAGGAGAAAGCGTCGACAAGCGAAACTTCCGTAAACGCATCTCGGAAATGGACTGCATCGAGAAGACCGACCAAATTGACAAAACCGGCTCTCGGCGCGGAGCGGCATTATATAAGTTTAATGACCGCGCTTACCGACGCGACCCAAAATTCAAAATCTAAAATCACCTAATTAAACGACCAATGCTCGAAGAATTAAAAGAAAAAGTGTTCCAAGCCAATCTCGACTTGGTAAAGCACGGTCTGGTAATATTCACCTGGGGCAACGTGTCCGGCATCGACCGTGAAACCGGACTGGTGGTGATCAAGCCGAGCGGCGTAGACTATGACACCATGAAGGTCTCCGACATGGTGGTCGTCGACCTTGACGGCAACGTTGTCGAGGGCGACCTTCGTCCATCATCGGACACTCCCACCCATCTGGCCCTATACAAAGCATTTCCTGAAATCGGAGGCGTGGTACACACCCATTCAACCTACGCAACCGCTTGGGCGCAAGCCGGCTTAGACTTGCCAAACATCGGCACCACCCATGCCGACTACTTCCATCAGGCGATTCCCTGCACTGCCGACATGACCGAAGCTGAAGTGAAAGGTCAATACGAACTGGAGACCGGCAACGTCATCATCAAACGCTTCGAGGGGATGAACCCCGTCCACACTCCGGGGGTTCTTGTCAAAAACCACGGACCATTTGCATGGGGGAAGGATCCGCACGATGCGGTGCATAATGCCGTTGTCATGGAACAAGTGGCAAAAATGGCCTTCATCGCCTACTCCGTCAACCCGTCGTTGACCATGAATCCGCTCCTCATCGAGAAGCATTTCAACCGCAAACATGGCCCAAACGCCTACTACGGACAAGCTAAGAAATAATCAACCCAATAAACAAACAATATTTACTTACCTCGGATTGTCAGACAATTCCATTCACGACAAACGCATAAGGAATAACCGACAACCTAACAAAAAATTAATGCAATGAAAGCTTTTGAAAATTTAGAATTATGGTGGGTGACTGGCGCACAGTTGCTCTATGGTGGTGATGCAGTTATCGCAGTTGACGCTCACTCTAAAGAAATGGTCGACGGACTTAACAACTCCGGGAACCTTCCCATCAAAGTAGTATATAAAGGCACCGCAAACTCTTCAAAAGAGGTTGAAGCTGTGATGAAAGCCGCAAACAACGACGAAAAGTGCGTAGGTGTAATCACTTGGATGCATACTTTCTCGCCCGCAAAAATGTGGATTCACGGTCTGCAGCAACTAAAGAAGCCGCTTTTGCACTTCCACACTCAATATAACGCCGAAATTCCTTGGGATTCAATCGACATGGACTTCATGAACCTCAACCAGAGCGCACACGGCGACCGTGAATTCGGACACATCTGTGCTCGCTTGAATGTCCGCAGAAAGGTCGTTGTTGGATACTGGAAGGATGAAGCCACCCAGAAAAAGATTGCAGTTTGGTCACGCGTAGCAGCCGCTTGGGCCGACAGCCAAGACATGCTCATTATCCGTTTCGGCGACCAGATGAACAACGTAGCCGTAACCGACGGCGACAAGGTTGCCGCTGAAATGCAGTTAGGCTATCACGTAGATTATTGCCCCGTAAGCGCACTTATGGAATATTTTAAGCAGGTAAAAGACGAAGATGTTAAAGAACTCTATGACACTTACCTCGCCACATACGACTACGACCCCAAAATCGCAGAAGAAGGCACCGCCGAGCACAAGTCAGTCTGGAACGCAGCCAAGGCTGAATTGGCTATCCGCGCCTGCCTGAAAGATAAAGGCGCCAAGGGCTTTACCACGAACTTCGACGACCTCGGGACAGACGATATCAATGACCCCAACTTCGTAGGTTTTGACCAGATTCCAGGACTTGCTTCACAGCGCCTTATGGCTGAAGGCTACGGTTTCGGAGCTGAAGGTGACTGGAAATCGGCAGCACTTTACCGCACGCTTTGGGTTATGAACCAAGGTCTTGAAGGTGGATGCTCATTCCTTGAAGACTACACCATCAACTTCAACGGAGCACAGAGCTCTTTGCTACAGTCGCACATGCTCGAAATCTGCCCGCTCATCGCCGAAAAGAAACCTCGCCTTGAAGTTCACTTCCTTGGAATCGGTATCCGCAAGGCTCAGACCGCACGCCTCGTGTTCACGTCAAAGCCTCAAAACGGCATCACCGCCACCGTTGTTGACATGGGCAATCGTTTCCGTCTAATAGTCAACGACGTAGAGTGCATCCGTCCGAAAGAAATGCCGAAACTCCCCGTTGCCACCGCACTTTGGATTCCGATGCCCAACTTTGAAGTCGGAGCCGGAGCATGGATTATGGCAGGCGGAACTCACCACAGCTGCTTCTCATACGATCTAACTCCCGAATATTGGGAAGATTATGCAGAAATGGCAGGTATTGAGATGGTTCACATCAACAAGAACACCACCATGCAGGAGTTCAAGAAAGAGCTTCGCTACAACGACGTATATTACATGCTCAACAAGTAATACGCCACAAGCATGAATTCAGATCCCAAAAGCACAATCGAAGCAGGTAAAGCCATACTCGGTATCGAGTTTGGCTCTACCCGCATCAAAGCCGTCCTCATCGACGAGAATAACAATCCGATAGCCCAAGGCAGCCACGAATGGGAAAACCAACTCGTTGACGGACTTTGGACATACAGCACCGAAGCCATCTGGTTCGGTCTGCAGGACTGCTACCGCGACCTCCGCGCAAACGTACTCGCAAAGTACGGAGTTGATATTGAGAATCTCGCAGCCATCGGCATCAGCGCAATGATGCACGGCTATATGGCATTCGACGAGAAGCAGGAGATTCTCGTTCCGTTCCGCACTTGGCGTAATACCAACACCGGACGTGCCGCTGCAGAACTTTCAGAGCTTTTTGTCTACAACATTCCTCTCCGTTGGAGCATCTCGCACCTGTATCAGGCAATACTCGACAACGAGCCGCATGTAAAGGACATCAAGTTCTTAACCACTCTCGCAGGCTACATCCACTGGCAACTAACCGGAGAAAAAGTGCTCGGCATTGGCGACGCTTCCGGAATGCTCCCCATCGACCCCGAGACAAAGAACTATTCAGCCACCATGGTCGAAAAGTTTGACAATCTCGTTGCTCCTAAAGGTTATCCATGGAAACTTGAGGACATCCTTCCGAAAGTACTTGTCGCAGGAGAAAAGGCCGGAGTGCTGTCAGAAGAAGGGGCTAACCGCCTCGATATCTCCGGTCACCTCAAAGGCGGCATACCTCTCTGTCCGCCCGAGGGCGATGCAGGCACAGGTATGACAGCCACCAACGCCGTTAAACAGCGCACAGGAAACGTCTCTGCCGGAACTTCCTCTTTCTCAATGATTGTAATAGAGAAAGAATTGAGCAAGCCATACGAAGTTATCGATATGGTGACCACTCCCGACGGCAGTCTCGTGGCTATGGTACATTGCAACAACTGCACGTCTGATCTTAACGCATGGGTCGGCCTGTTCAGAGAATATACCGAGTTGCTCGGACTTCCGGTCGATATGAACGACATCTATGCCAAGCTATACAACAATGCGCTTAAAGGCGATACCGACTGTGGAGGCCTTATGGCTTACAACTACTTCTCAGGCGAGCCTGTTACCGGACTCGATGAAGGGCGTCCGCTTTTCGTCCGTTCAGTCAACGACAAGTTTAATCTCGCCAACTTTATGCGCGCCCACCTTCACGCGTCGGTGGCCGTGCTAAAAATCGGCAACGACATCTTGTTTAATGACGAGAAAATCAAAGTAGACCGCATTACCGGCCACGGCGGACTCTTCAAGACCAAAGGTGTCGGACAGCGAATACTTGCGGCCGCGATTAATTCGCCAATCTCCGTTATGGAGACAGCCGGTGAAGGCGGAGCATGGGGCGTTGCCCTCCTCGCATCATATTTGGTAAACAATGCCGACGAACGCTCCCTCGCCGACTTCCTTGAAATGGAGGTATTTGCCGGCAACACCGGAGTAGAGATTGCTCCTACCGAAGAAGAAGTGGAAGGATTCAACCGATATATAGAGAACTACAAGCAGTGCCTTGGCATCGAAAAGGCCGCCGTAGAATATAAGAAGTAATCCACTTCCGGACAAAATCCCAACATACTGAGGCTGTGTCATGCAATGATGCGGCCTCAGTTTTTTTACAGAGATAAAGTCAACGCCTTATGAACCTACAAGCCTTCGCCGACGTTTAATGGATGCAGAGGATTATGGAATTTTACAAAATTTTGTACCTTTGCGTTAAATTGTTAAAACTAAATTACGTGCTATACTTCGTCAATACTCTTACAGCTCTGTCTTACATTCTCGTCTGCCTGGCGGCTATATGCGCCGCGGGAGCAACGTTGTTTACACTTCGTTACGTAGGTAAAGTCACCGCCTTGGTAAAAAAACAAGACCAAGAGGAGCTTGACAACGATGCCGCATGGCCCGACGTATCCATTGTGGTTTACTCATACAACAATGCCGAAGGACTTTCAGAACTTCTACCTACCCTAATCAACCAGGACTATCCAGGAGTGTATGACATAGTAGTTGTAAACGACGGAGCCGACATGGCCACCGACGAGCTCCTTACATCCCTTGAAAAGGAGCAAACAGGACTATACCACACGTTCACACCGCGCGACACAAGCAATCTGTCGCGAAAAAAACTCGCCCTGATGCTCGGCATTAAGGCCGCCAAAAACGACATAATGCACTTAATCACTTCTGAAAGCCGCATCCCATCTGACAATTGGCTAAAACTTATGACTCGCCATTTCATGGAGCCCGGCACTCAAATAGTGATTGGCTATGCCTACCCCGATCCGGAGTGCGACACCGAAAAGGGCGCCGATTTCCGCCAGCATGACCATCTTATCGACGGTGTACAATATCTAAGCGCGGCTATCTCGGGGCAGGCTTATCGTGGCGACGGCGACAACTTGTCATACAGACGTTCGCTATTTTTTGCAAATAAGGGTTTTAGCGGATCACTCCAGTTGGCTTACGGCGATGACGATGTGTTTATCTCCGATGCGGCAACGCCTGAAAACACCCGTGTCGAGATTTCGACCGAATCACAGGTGTCTGCCGTCACCGACGATCCGCAAAAACGTTACCGTCACAAGAAATCGCGCTACAACTTCACGTCACAGTTCGGCCGACAAGGTGCTTTACGCACTTACTCCACCGTCTCTATCGTCCTTTGGGCATGGCTGCTGGCGGCTATATCATCTATCTGCCTATCGCCTCTAAATCCGCTGATTTGGATAATCAATATAGCAGTCGGAGCGGGGCTTTGGGTACCTATGACTATGGCATGGAAGAAAGCGGCCGAAGCGCTCCACTCTACCCCCTTCGGAATATCGGTGCCGATGACACTAATGATGCGTCCTTTGCGCAATCTGACCTTCCGTCCGCACCGCCACAGCGCACCCGAACCGCGATTCACTTGGGAGACAGTCTGACTGACGACAATTATATTGTCGATTTACGGCCACGCGTATATAATAAAGTGGATATGGCTTTCGTTATAAAAATGATTTGCATCGTTTTTACAAATCGCATAATCAACCGTTATGAAGATAAGCCAATTACTCATTATCGCGCTCTCTATCGTGATGTTTTCATGCTCGACCCAACGGTCGCCACTGACCTATTTTGAGGACATCAAAAGCCAGACTGACGGAGTGATTCCCGCACCGGACAGTTATTCAATAAAAATCGTACCTGACGACGAGTTGCTCATAACCGTCACATCTACAGTCCCGGAAGCTACCGCAGAATACAATCTGCCTCTGTCGAATCCGGCCAAAAACGGATCACTACTTGAAGTGACCCAGCCAAAGCAGCAGACTTTCCTCGTCGACAAGGCCGGCGACATCACCTTTCCGCGCCTCGGAGTTATTCATGTAGCAGGCCTTACCACGGCTGAGCTTCAGAAACTAATTGCCAAGAAAATCAGTGCCGAAGTCGAAGATCCGGTAGTAAAAGTGTCTCTGGTCAATTTCCGCGTCAACGTTCTTGGTGAAGTAAAGAATCCGGGAACCATAGGTGTCACCCGTGAACGCTTCTCCATCCTTGATGCCCTCGGAGCCGCAGGCGATCTTACAGAATATGCCGAGCGAAACAACATTCTGCTAATCCGAGAGGTCGACGGAAAGAAAGAGTTCCACCATCTCAATCTTAACGACGCGGCTTTATTGTCGTCGCCCTACTACTATCTTCAGCAGAACGACGCAATATATGTCGAACCGAACAAAATCCGTAAGGACAACTCAAAATATAACCAAAACAACGCGTTTAAGCTATCTATGGCATCTGCCATCATAAGCGCAGGTTCAGTGATAGCTTCCCTCGTAATCGCCTTAACCGTAAAATAACCCCCCAAAAAAGAAATGTTAAACCAATTCTTCGACATAAATTCTCTGCCATATTTAGATCCTAAGAAATCTTCGTTTATCGATCATATACACGCATATATGCGCATTTGGCCGTTGATATTAATCTCCGTGATTGTATTTCTCTGTCTCGGAGGCCTTTATGCATATATTAAGGCTCCAAAATATGACATTGAAGCCAATGTACTCATTACGGACGACGACAAGGACAGTAATCTCATGCATTCTATCAGCTTGGCAGACGTGATGCTCGGGTCAGGATCATCAGCCGAAGAGGAGATGGCACTTATGACTTCACACACGCAGTTCCGCGGGATTGCGATGGAGCTTCACACCAACATCACATACGTGGTCCGCAAAAACATTTTGAAGAGGGTTAAAGTATATGGCGAATCGCCACTTGAGCTAATTGCGCCTCCCGAAATTGCCGACACACTTCGTAACGTTCTAAAATTCAAGGTCGGAGTTGACGAACAAGGGTACACGTGGGTAAAAGCGAAAGATATCCACGGAGATTTATTCGTTGACGTTAATGATGAAAAATTACCTTTGACGCTGAACACTGCCTTCGGCGAATTCAAAATAATGCCGACCCAGCACTTTAAGCCGGGCAAACCATTGCGCATGAATATAACAATGGAAAGTTATGATGCCGCGGCTGAAGCGCTCCAAAAAGAGGTCAATTGCATAATACCTAATAGAAAAGCGGACATTGTGTCCATAAAGTTCAAAACCACAAACATCGAATACGGCAAAGCAGTAGTCAATCAGCTTGTAGACGAATATAACCAACAGGTAATTGACAAAAACAGGAAGAAGGCCCAGCGCATCGCTGACTTTCTTGATCAACGCATCGCCAAACTGACTCAAGAACTTAAAGATTCGGAATTAGACATTCAAGACTACAAGAAAGCCAATGACATTACCGCGATAGAGGTAGATGCAGAATATTATATGTCAAAAAAGGCTGACCTCGAAGCTCGCTTAATAGAGAGCGAGACTACCCTGCAAATTCTCGAAATGACCAAAAAGTTGATGACGAATCCGGAAACACAATATTCAATGATTCCGGTTCCGGCCGATGCTGAAGCTGTGGCAAAACTCGTTGGCGAATACAATCAGCTCATTTTAGAACGGATGAAGCTTGAGTCTGCCGCCAAATCAAACAGCACAGTAATGCGTACGCTAACCGAGCAGATTGAAGCCATGCGGAAAACCGTGCTTGCCACGATAGACCGACAGATTGAATCAGCAAGAATAGTCGTGCGTGATGCACGCGCCGAGGTCAATAAGTCAGAAAAACGACTCGGTAAAGTACCGGAACAAGAGCGTCAATACACCGAAAAGAAACGCGACCAACAAATCATTGAGACTCTATATCTGTTCATGCTGAAAGAGCGTGAACAGACAACAATCACCATCGCCAATGCTCTGCCGAAAGGCGTAATAGTCGACAGAGCATACGCATTATCCCAATTGTCGGGACTTAGCACAAAAATGATTCTTGTTTGCTCGTTCTTTTTAGGGCTAATCTTTGTACCGGTTATGCTTTATTTCGTTCAATTGTTCGGCATGAAGAAAGCGTGATATGCTGACCGTTCTGTATGTGACACATGAATACGACATCATGTTAGGCAGTACTCATTCTCTGCTTAACATGATTCATTCTGTCAGAGCAGAAGTCAAACCAATAGTGTTGCTCCCATTTGAGGGAGCTGTCAGTTCCGTTCTTCGAAAAATGGGCATCAAATGTATCATCGCTCGGTTTCCCTTGGGAATCACAGACAAACATGGATTGAAATATCTCGGCGCATACGGCCCGCGCAAGATTCGCGACGCGTTGTTGCACCACAAGGCTTTCCGGCAGATAGACCGCCAGCTTGAAGGCATCAATATCGACATAATCCACACAAATTCATCAGTCATAGATTTCGGACATCTATTGGCTCTTCGATACAATAAACCCCATGTGTGGCACCTCCGCGAGTTTATTGATCTATTTTTTGGATTTAAGCCTTTCGGTGGATGGAAAGGGTTTTACAGAAAGCTATACGCCTCAGATGCTATAATTGGTATAAGCGAAGCTGTCTTTAACCACTATGCGAAACAAAAGGCAGATGAATCCGGTCACATCCTCTATGATGCCGTTAGATGCGCAAACGACTGCCGTTTTGATTCAGCCAAAGAACCATACTTTATGATGTGCGGAGCGTTGACAAAAAACAAAGGGGTCGAAACCGGGCTTCATGCATTTGCATTGTTCAACCGTATTAACAAGTCGTATAAGCTGCTCTTAATAGGCAATATCGATCCGGCGTACAGAATTAAGCTGGAGACATTGGTTGCTAAACTCAATCTTGAGGGCAAAGTCGAATTTATCGGACACACGGACAATATCGATTCATATTATTCTAAGGCTACCGGACTTTTGATGTGTTCGCGCAATGAAGGCTTAGGGCGAGTCACCATAGAAGCAATGTTCAACGGATGTCCAGTAATAGGTTATCGTGACGGTGCCACTAAAGAGATAATCGGTGACGGAACGAGTGGTTATCTGTTTGACTCAGTTGAAGATTGCGCTGAAAAGATGAACAAAGTCACCGATCCGGCTGAAATCAGCCGATTAGCGCACAATGCCCATCTTCGCGCGCGACAGATGTTTTCAGAAGAAGCAATGTCGAACCGCCTTATCGAGATATATCACTCAGCCATAAATAACTATTTCAATAAATCTGTTAAAAACTGATGCTCTACAACATATTTGTCATCTTTACGATTATAATGCTGTTCCTATATTACAGGAGCGACTATGAACGCGACAGATGTGTCAATGTCATATTTGGGGCAATGTGGGTATTATTCTCCATTGAATACTACACTACGATGGACTATTTTGTGTATGCCGATAATTTTGACCGACCCGGTATGCACGACTTGTGGGAGCCTTTGTACCAGCTTCTCTTGCGCATATTCAATCCGGTCGGATTTACCGTTTTCAACAGTTGCATGGCTGCTTTTGAGCTATTCACCCTATGTTACATATTCAATAAAGCCGTACCTAAGAACTATTTATGGGTAGGACTTCTTATACTTATCCTTGATCCGCAACGCCTATTTCTTTTCATGGATATAAAACGCCAATTTTTAGCTATGATGGCTTCTCTTTGGATTTTATACTTTATGATTTATTCGACTTCAAAACTGAGAATAGTCTACGCGATAATATCATTCGTCTGCGCCATCAATATACATACCTCAGCTTATGCATCGCTGGCATATTTCATAATCCCGCTATTTCGGTTCAGGCTCAACAAAATTATGTGGTGCGTCATATTCGTCCTTTTCATAGGCGGATTGTCATTCAAGTTATCAGAGTTTTCCGAGATTTTGTCAGCAGGTCTTGAGCTCATCCAAAACGACAATCTTGACGACAGGTACAGCTACTACATCTCCGAACAAGAAAAATTTGAGGAGTTTGGACTCGGCGAGGGTTTATTATCCATGGCCTATATCGTCCTGTATTTGACATTACTTTTGGTTTATAACAAGAAGGCGTCCAAAGAACAATATCCATGGTTCCTTATGTCCATAATAGGAATCCTGCTGAATAACATTCTGTTCGGAAGCTTCTATCGCCTAAACTGCTATTTTGAAATCAGCAATATCGTGACGATTCCAATATTGATTAACTTTTTGGGTGAAAATACCGACGCATCCGCCACCCTTCCAAAGCGAATGTTGTATGCGACATTTTTAGCATTGTCATTGTTGCTTCCGGCAAAAACTTACATTTTGACCATGACAGGAATAAGAGTAGACTACACAATGGCCAAATATCGCTACTTCTACACTATATTCGATGAAGTTCCCGACAGAAACGTGTATGAATATGATGGTTTTACCCCGCCTAATTGACATTGTTTTAGCGAAATATTCAGAGATATATTTATGGCAATCAATCAGATAAAAGCCGGTGCAGCCTTGAACTATGTCATTATAGCATTAAATGCTATCGTAGGGCTTCTATATACCCCATATATGCTTCGCATGTTGGGACAAAATGAATATGGCCTTTACTCATTGGTAGCTTCACTGATTGCCTATCTAACCATACTTGATTTTGGATTTGGGAATGCTATCGTCAGATACACAGCCAAGTTTCGTGCTGAAAATAAGGTTAAGGAACAGCAAGAAATGTTTGGCATGTTCTTAATCGTGTATTCTTTAATCGGATTGGTGGCACTTTTTGGAGGTATCTTGCTTTATGAAAATGTCGAAACGCTGTTTGACCGGACAATGACACCTCAGGATATATCTCAAGCAAGAGTTATGATGCTTCTTCTGACCGTTAACTTGGCTCTAACATTTCCATTAAGTATTTTCGGTTCGATTATCACGGCATACGAAGATTTTGTGTTTCAGCGGGTAGTCAATATCTTGCGAATACTCCTGTCAACTGTCATAATGATTTTTCTGTTGTCGGCCGGATACAAAGCCATTGCCTTAGTTTTGGTACAGACAATTTTCAACATTCTAACACTTCTGATAAATGTTTTTTATTGCAGAAAAAAGCTTAGAATTAGAATCGCATTCAATCGGTTTAATTATCGTTTTTTTAAAGAGATTGCATGCTATTCGTTTTGGATATTCCTAAATGTAATTATGGACAAAATTTACTGGGGGACAGGCCAATTCGTCTTAGGGACTATCTCAGGGACGACTGCTGTAGCCATATTTTCTGTTGCCATCCTGCTCCAGCAAATGTACATGACTTTTTCCACTGCCATCAGCAGCGTATTATTGCCTAAAATCACCGCTATGGTATCAGCAGGCAACAATCGTGGCAAAATATCAGACTTGTTTATCCGCACCGGCAGGATTCAGTGCATAGTTATGGCATTGATTTTAGGAGGCTTTATTGTCTTCGGACATGAATTTATCAATATATGGGCAGGTAAAGAATATTCCGTTTCTTACATCATCACACTAATATTTTTTGTTGCGTTGCTAATACCCTTAATTCAGAATACCGGAGTCGTTATTTTGCAAGCCCGAAATCAGATGAAGTTTAGGTCGCTTCTATACTTAGGCATCTCCATTTTAAGTCTTATTCTTCAGATATTGCTTTCAAGAAGTTATGGAGCCGTTGGCTGTGCGACAGCCATAGCTGTTTCTTTACTTATTGGTCAAGGCATAGTGATGAACATTTACTACTCAAAAGTCCAGCACATAAACATACTCCGCTTTTGGAAAGAAGTCAGCCAAGTGCTTATATCTGCGGCCATATTAACTTTTATAGGAATTATCGGAGGTAAGTTCATTGACTTAAATGTTCCCTACCGTATGTTCGTCGGAATCGCACTATTCGTCATCGCATATACGGCAATTTCATGGAAATGGATTTTGAACGACCAGGAACGCGCAATGATTGTCACATCTCTAAAGCGAATAAAAGTAAGGCATGATTAAACTTGACCGAAAAGAAGATTGTTCCGGTTGTGGCATGTGTGTATCACGGTGCCCTAAAATCTGCATATCCATGCAAGAAGACGAACAAGGTTTCCTATATCCAACCGTCGATTTAAATTCGTGTATTGACTGTAATATTTGTGAAAAGATCTGCCCAATGGTCCATCGCGACATTCCACATCGCCAACCGCTCGACACATTCGCTTACTCAGCCGGGTCAAAGGAGACGTTGCTCCAATCCGCATCTGGGGGAGCCTTTTCTGCATTAGCACTTTCAATACTTAACCAAAATGGCATAGTTTTCGGAGCTACATTCGACCAGATGTGGGGAGCAAAACACGAATATATTGAACATGCCTCAGACTTACCACGTCTGCGCGGTTCGAAATATACCCAAAGTGTAATCGGACAAAGTTATAAAGAGGCCGAGTCGTTTTTAAAAAAGAATAAAAAAGTCCTTTTTAGCGGCACCCCTTGCCAAATAGCTGGCCTGCACAAATATTTAGGGAAAAACTATAGCGGACTATTATTTACTGTGGAAATAATTTGTCATGGCGTTCCTTCTCCAAAAATTTGGAAAGAAATGCTCAGCCATATTTTACCCCATCATGGAGCCAACATCAAGGATTTATCCGACATAAACATGAGGGATAAGGAGAAGGGGTGGATTGATTATGACGTAAAGTTATATTACGAAAAATCCGATGGAGCGAACCGAGGGATTATCAGCGAAAGCCATAATAAAAATGCGTTTATGAAAGGCTTTATCAATAATCTCTATATAAGACCTTCATGTTTTAATTGTCCGTTTAAGTCCGGCAAATCCGGAGCTGACATTACCATTGGCGATTACTGGGGCGTAGATAGGACTAATCCGAAATTGTACAACAAAGATGGAGTGTCAGCCGTATTGGCAAGAACAGTTCAAGGCCTAACACTTTGCCGCGACTCAGGAGTAGACGGCAATTCCACCCAGTACCTCGATGTACTTAAAGGAAATCCTGCGATTGAATCATGCGCGGAAAAGAACTCGCTTTACAACACCTTTTGGGAAAACTACTCCCGAAACGGAATCGAGGCCGTCGAACAAACAGTAAAAACAATTCAGCCTCCGAAGATTATATCAATCATAAAGAAGATAAAGAACTATATTGTCCAATTCACCCAAACATAAAAGAGATGAAGATAGGCATAATGTCGTATTGGGATACGACCCACAACTACGGGCAGGTGGTCCAATGCTTTGCCATGCAGGAATTCATTAAAGAGCTTGGACACGAACCTTTCCATATTAAATATATCCTTGGTGCAAAGAGTTTGAAACGCAAACTAACGGACTTTGCCAAAATCGTAGTATCAGGACATCTTAATGACTGGAAAAAACTTAAACAGAAGGAGCGTACCGACGAGACAACAGCGGTTTCTTTACAGTTAAATCAAGCACAACAGGCTGAGGCGCAACACATCTCAAGGAACTTCGACAAATTTAAAGATACATATCTTAATTTTTCGGAGCAAAGTTATACATACGATGAACTCAGAAAATCGCCACCGCAGGTCGACGCACTAATTGCCGGGAGCGATCAAATATGGTGCTATCCGGATCCCGGATATTTTCTGAAGTTCGGTCAAAAAAAGACTCTTAGAATCGCTTATGCACCATCGTTCGGAGGAATCTGGCCTGACAATAAACTTATTGCCCAACAATACAGAAATTTACTGAGTGGCCTCGATGTTATTACATCGCGCGAGCAATGCGGAGTCAATATCTGCCGTTCACTGGGCTATACAAATGCCATAAAAGTTCCGGATCCTTCATTCCTAATCGAATCCGACAAATATCGCAAAATAGCACTCGCCCCCCGCCATGTGGGAAAAAATATTTTATTTTTATATTTGTTAGGAAATCCTATTGACATCGACATCAAAGAGATATTTGATTGGGCTAATGAAAGGAATCTTGAAGTAAAATACGTCACGGCACAAGGCAGGCTCGACGAATTTCCAAAGGAATATCCGAATGTCGACGAATGGTTAGGACTAATCGACAGCTCTAAGTACATAGTAACCAACTCCTTTCATGGAATGGCTATGAGCATTATTTTCAATAAACAGTTCTTAGTCATCCCCGTAACAGGTAGCTTCAGTCGGATGAACGGACGCATTACAGACACACTCAGCCATCTGAACCTATCAGACCGCATATACTCAAATAGTCTCGACAAGGTATCTGACAAAATACATTATGCACCTGTTAATGACATTATCAAAAACGATAAGATAACTATTTCCAACTATTTCAGAACATGGCTTTCACATGGAGCAGATGACAATATTCGTCAAAATCTTCAGAAAGTTGACTAATTTACGTACTTTTGCAAATTATTAGTGTGTTTAAGAGATGACGGATGTCAATATTGTCATAGTGTGCATGAATAATTGGGGCAATATTTCGCGTTGTCTCGACTCTATTCGTGCATTTACGTCCGTAAGTTACGAGGTGCTGGTTGTGGCATACATGTTCTCCGGCGACAATCTTGAGCGTCTTCGCCACGATTATCCATGGGTTAAGATTGTAGTGAGCGACGAGATACGAGGCTTCTCTGAAAACAACAATCTGGCACTGCGACAAGCTACAGGACGATACTGCTTCGTACTTAACGACGATACGGAATTGACGATGCCGGCCATCGACCGGCTTGTAGCTACGATGGATTCTCAGCCTGACGACGTGGCTATAGTTAGTCCGGTGCTTCTAAATCCTGACGGGACAGTTCAGGTTTGCGGGCGTCCTCCCATGAATTGGCGCACATTTATTATGCATCGACTGCATCTATGGAAGGAATCGGCCTGTACAGACTATGTTAATAAGTCAGGCATTTTTATTACCTACAACATTGTCGGTGCCGCATTTCTGATACGCACGGACCTGTTTCGCAGATTAGGGTGGTTTGACGAGCGTTATTTTTTCACCCCCGAGGATATAGCCCTTTCCACGCTTGTCAACAAGTCCGGGCTAAAATGCCTTGTCGACACTTCTGCCACTCTCACACACTTCGGAGGCATGAGCGGAAAGTCAGCGTCAATGATGCGAGCCGCCACTTATCCTGCTGCTGTTAAAGGCGAAATAGCGTTTTTTGCCGACGGGGAAAAATTATTATACTACACTCTAACTTGTTTTTCTTTCGCAATTTCACTTTTTACAATTCCGTTCAATATTTGTCGACTCATTATCCGGCCATCCGACAAGACTTTACGTCCTTTGATTTATGGGAATTGGAATGTCGTAAAATCCGTATTCAATAAGCTTTCTTCGAAAGAAGTCTTTCTTCACTATTACCGCCAAATATATAAATCTTAACCGACAAGCATCCGCCACACCAATTTTCAAAGGCTGATTTGACATTCAATTATCGACTAATTTAAGCGGTTTCAAAATAACTTCAAGGATTATTTCGTGTTTTCGGCTTATTTATCTAAATTTGCATTAAGTTATGCAATTTTTAGGGTGCAAATATATAATATGAGAGTGCAGGTTTCCGTAATTTTTCAAACATTGATTGTCGCTGCGTTGCTGTCGCTGTTATTTGTTGCTACTGCATTTAGCCAGGAGCCTTTAAGGGTATATATTGGAGAGCCGGATGAAGATGACGAAGAGATTCTTTTAGAAGAAGACGACGAAGTGGTTCCCGATGCCACTATTGAATTCATCTATGGTGATCCCGCCGACTATTATGACCAGGAAAACAACATGTATTATGCCAATCCCGATGACCCCGACAGAGGCTTTGGCCCATTTGAGTTTATGTTTGCCGACACTCTGGATACGGAAGCACCATTATACACCCTTTTACCGACAAGCTCGCTTCCTCCAGTCGCATTCCTTCCGGTAGTCTACGACGGACTTCCACACATTGACTCCATCGCATTTGACAATATCGACCAGTTTATCGAAGGCAATACAAAGGCTTTTAACTGGTTTCGCGTAGACGAGAACGGCGACAATGCCTTCCGCGCATTAAAGACCCGCTATATGCTCGACAATATACCTGCGGTCAAGTACAATATCAATTCAATGCCTAAACCACCGAAAAAGTACACTGCTACAGTCGATCCCTCGACTGAAGTCATTACCGTAACCGAAATCGTTCCCGATAAAAGGCGCATCACAGCCGATGCTCCTATTCAGGAAATCGAACGCAAGCATTGGCTTCACACTGCAAATGCCGCGTTGCAGTTCTCGCAGGCATTCATAAGTCCAAACTGGTATCAGGGAGGTATAAACAATGTCAACGGCATCGGTACTCTGAATTGGAATGTTAAGCTTAACCCCCAATTTCACAAGACAGTTATTTTTGAAGCTACCACACAGTATAAACTTGCCATGGCGAGCGCCCCTAACGACACAATTCACTCTTACTCAATCAGTGAGGACTTGTTTCAGTTCAATGCCACGGCCGGACTTCATGCATTCAATCATTGGTATTATTCGATAACCACACTGTTTAAGACGCAGTTTTTTAACAATTACAACAGCAATTCTCGCAATATGAAAGCGGCTTTTATGTCGCCCGGCGAGTTGAACATCGGTGTCGGTATGACGTACAACTATACCAGTCCCAAAAAGAAGTTCGTGCTCGACGCCTCAATAGCCCCAATCTCATATAACATGAAAGCTTCCATAAACAGGAAAATTGATGTCACCTCGTTCGGTATAAAAGAAGGGCATCGAACTGTAAGCGAAGTCGGTAGCAATGCTGAAGTCCGCATAAAATGGGAAATCATGTGGAATATAAGTTACGCCTCACGATTCTTCGTCTTCACAAATTATGACTATCTCCAAGCCGATTGGGAGAACACGTTTAACTTCTCGTTCAACCGCTACCTGTCGACTCAGCTATATATCCATCCACGTTTCGACTCAAGTCGATCAAAAATCGACAGTTGGAACCGATGGCAGTTAAAGGAGATTCTCAGTTTCGGACTCCAATACCAATTCAAGACCATTTAGATTCCCTCCCAAATATCTCTCCTCCATGACATCTCTCCGAATCCTCTACATTCTCACTTTCCTGGCCATAATGCCGGGACTTTACGGGAAAAAGCTCGTTGACAAACTTCCACCCTTCTCGCCGCGAATTGAAGGCTACGTCGACCAAAATGAAGTGCGTCGCAGAATGTCGCAGATGCCTTTACACGTTATCGAAGGTATATGGCAATTCCCCTCCGACGGGGCCATCGTCGCCATCGAACGCCATACGCCGAAAGATATTCTTGCCGACGGTGCTGTGCGCTACCGAATGGTGGTGATTCGCTCTCCAATCCGCTCAATTCGCCCCGGTACCGTGATGGGCTATGTAGCGGCCACCTCAAAGCAGGGAGTCTACGCGGCACACGTCTACACCTCATCAGACGGAAGCGGGAAGCTAATACGCCCCAAAGACTTCACATTTACCTTAACCGACGACGGACATCTGTCATTTCGGGTCCATTCGGCATCATTTTATACAAATGTATGGCGCATGATACCATATTTGTCGCGCATAAGCTTTCGCGTTAGAAGTGCCGACAAGCCCAAGGATCTCGACGGATGTACCCGTGTTTATCCTGAGCCATTATCAGGCCCCATAGAGCCTCGCTACCTTTAAGCCGTGGCTTCATAATTTCCTCCTCTCCTAACACCACCAAACCATGACTGCACGAAATGCAAATGTAATTATCATTTTAATCGGTATGCTTCTCCTGAACATAGGAGCTTCAAATCCACCAACGAGAACCACCCGACGGGATAAGCTGGAACTCCGAACTGACACGGTTAACGATGGCTTGGACATACTCGACATGGCAAATGCCACCGAGGTAGACGTAGACAGCCTTAAAATTACGGCATACGACAAACCGCTCCGCTCACTGCGCGAGACATTTTTCGTCACGAACCTTTACAGCACTACAATCACCTCGCTGATTATAGAATTTATATACACCGGCGACGACGGGTTAATGCTACATTCAAGAACCGCCAACATCAGATGTGACATTCCCGCCGGCGAGACCCGACAGCTTTATACCACCGCTTGGGACCGGCAATATACCTACTATTATTACAATACCCGCATAACTCCAAAATCGAAGGGCGCAATATCATACTATGTGGATATTGAACCTAAGTTTGTCACTTTCGCAATCAGAAAAGCCCCTTAACAAGGCTGATTAACGTTCATCAGCATCCCCGACAAAAAAGCAAAGGGCTGTGTCAAAATTCAAAGGCTTCTGAAAGAAGCCACAATTGTGTAGCGAGTGACCAGGGAATGGATGAAAGATCGCATCTGAAAGATGCGTGAGCTGTGTAGCCGGGCAAAGCGACCGTTAGGTCGATTTGCCCGGGAATCCGAAGATATGTGGCCTAAATCTGTAAAGATTTATATATCAATATGTTGCGATTTAAAATCTTTGCAGATTTTTTGTCTGTATCAACCGAGAACCGGAGATAGGCGCTCCGCGCCAATCCCCGGCTACACAATTTTGTGCATCTTTCAGATGCAATAATTCCATTCCGCAACACCGCCAAGTCTTACACATTCACGTCTACGGCAGACCAATACGGCTATTGCCGATAGGGTCAATCGACTTTGTCGCGCTTACGCCACAGTGCCGACATCTGCTCAAGAGTTTTGCCCTTGGTTTCGGGAACGAGTCGGTAAACGAATATGGCGGCTATAACACAAATTACACCGTACAGCGCATAGACGAACATGTGTCCAAACTTGTCGCCCATCTCCCCAAGACGCATATTGTACATCGGCACGAAAGTACTCGACACGATAAAGTTGAATATCCACTGGAAAGCAACGGCAATAGCCATTGCCGCGCCACGGATGGTGTTGGGAAATATTTCGGCAATCAGAACCCAACAAATAGGCCCCCATGAGAACATGAACGAAGCGGAATATACCATGATGCTAACAACGGGGACAATCGGGGGTACGGTCACCACGTTAGATAAAGCCACGCCGAGAGCGCCGAGAGCCATACCGAGAGATCCGCTGATAAGCAACGGTTTACGTCCCCACTTTTCTACCATAAAGACTGCAACCAGCGTAAAGGCTATGTTGACTACACCCATTATGACTGTCTGAACCATCGGATTGCCCATTCCCATCGAATCAAAAATTCTCGGAGCATAATAAAGCACCGCATTTATACCTACAGCCTGCTGGAAAACCGACAACATTATGCCGACAAAGATTACCATAACTCCGAAAGAGAACAGACGTTCACTCTTAACCTGTACTGTTGCTTTTATGTCAGCAAGTATGACTCGCGCTTTAGCAACACCGTTGATGCGAGAGAGTACCGTAAGAGCTTTTTCGTCACGTCCTGTCAGCGCAAGATAGCGTGGCGATTCGGGCACAAAGCAGACAAGTATGGTAAACAGTCCGGCCACAAATCCTTCTGAGCCGAACATATAGCGCCAGCCGGTGAATATGGTCCATTGGTCAGAGTGCGGAAGAACGATATACAAATTTTCTGCCGTCTTTTCAATAATCGGGTTTGTATGCTCGCCCAAAATCAAGAAGTTAACGAAGTAGACCACTAACTGTCCGAAAATGATGGCAAACTGGTTCCATGAGACGAGAGTACCACGGATTTCAGAGGGTGCCACTTCGGCGATGTACATGGGACAAATGGCAGAAGCCAATCCGACTCCGATACCTCCGATGATTCGATAGACGTTGAACATCAACATCAGCTCATAGGACGGCTTGCCATACTCAAACAATAGGAATTCCGGATAATAGCTACCCAAAGCTGAAACGAAGAAAAATATTCCGGCCACTACAAGTGAACGTTTACGGCCCAGTCGTTGCGCAAACAGGCCGGACAATGCGCTTCCGACTATACAGCCGAGCAATGCGCTCGAAGAGGTGATTCCGTGAATTACGTCAGTATACACAAAGTCATGGGCATTTAAAAAAAACGCCTGCAGACCTTTCTCGGCACCTGAGATTACCGCCGTGTCATAACCAAACAGCAATCCGCCCATGACGGCCACAAGCACAATCGAAAATAGATAAAGCTTACTGCCTTTTTCTTGGTAGTTCATTTCTGATAACAATATAGATAGGTTAGATATA
This sequence comes from uncultured Muribaculum sp., assembly GCA_964543345.1. Lineage (GTDB taxonomy): Bacteria > Bacteroidota > Bacteroidia > Bacteroidales > Muribaculaceae > Muribaculum. Next base: position 34,214 of record CAZIXM010000026.1, read on the forward strand.
ATAAGAACCGTGTTAAAAAGTTCGTCGCGACAAAAGCATCATCAAACGCTCTTGTCGCGACGATATTATGCTATAATCGGCAAGGTTAACCGATCAAAATTATGCGTACATGGCAACTATAGCTTCGTAAAGCTCCTGCTTACCTGAGGTCTGTTTGGGTTCACCCTGTGTCTTAGCGTATGCAACGACTTGTTCAAGGGACAATTTTCCATCCTCGAAAGCCTTTCCTTCACCGGCATCAAACGAAGCGTAGCGTTCGGCAAGCATCTTTTTATAAGGAGATTCTTCGAGCAGAGCGGCCGCACTCTCAAGAGCACGCGCCATAGCATCCATACCGGAGATATGTGCAATGAAGATGTCCTCGAGGTCAGTCGAATTACGACGAGTCTTAGCGTCAAAGTTAGTGCCGCCGTTTCCAAGGCCACCATTGCGGATAATCTGCATCATTGCCTGAGTCAGATCGAAATTGTCAATTGGGAATTGGTCTGTATCCCAACCGTTTTGGTAGTCGCCGCGGTTAGCGTCGATTGATCCGAGCATACCATTGTCGACTGCCACAGCGAGCTCATGCTCAAATGTATGACCTGCCAAAGTGGCGTGGTTTACCTCAATGTTTACTTTAAAGTCCTTGTCAAGGCCATGCGATTTCAGGAAGCCGATGACGGTCTCCGTGTCTACATCATACTGATGCTTGGTGGGTTCCATGGGTTTGGGCTCGATAAGGAAGGTTCCGGTGAATCCTTTTGAACGGGCATAGTCACGTGCGATGGTAAGCATAGTTGCCAAATGCTCTTTTTCACGCTTTTGGTCGGTGTTAAGAAGGCTCATGTAACCTTCGCGACCGCCCCAGAACACGTAATTCTGTCCGCCGAGAGCGATAGTCGCATCAATGGCATTCTTAATTTGCACAGCAGCGCGCGCTACTACGTCAAAGTCGGGATTGGTAGCGGCTCCGTTCATATAACGAGCGTTTCCGAAGACATTGGCAGTTCCCCACAAATTCTTGATTCCGGTCTTCTCCATCAGACCTTTAAGATATTCCGTTATCTCCTTCATGCGAGCCTCGTAGCTGTCGATGTCGCCAAGGTCGCCGATAAGGTCTGTGTCATGGAAACAGAAATATTCGATTCCAAGCTTCTGCATAATTTCAAAGCCGGCTTCAGCACGCTGCTTAGCCACAGTCATAACGTCAGAACCTTCATTCCAGGGGAACTTCTTTGTTCCTACGCCAAACTGGTCACCGCCTTCAGCGCAGAGAGTGTGCCACCACGCCATAGCAAACTTGAGCCACTCTTTCATAGGTTTGCCGAGTATAACCTTTTCAGCATCGTAATAGCGATAGGCTAACGGATTCTTACTGTCCTTGCCTTCAAACTTGATTTTACCGATTTCGGGAAAATATTCTTTCATAATTGTTTGTATTTGGTTAAGTGTATTAGTTATTGTTATTTAGTTCATTTTGTAGTCTTTCCTTCCAAAGATTGTAAGCATCGACGTAGGCCCTGCGGTCGGCTTCTTTCGGCTCAATCACCTCAATGCGGTCGAGCGTGGCAAACGCTTCCTTATTGTCCTTGTATATGCCGGCACCTATTCCGGCACCTTTTGCCGCTCCAACAGAACCATCGGTGTTGAAAAGCTCAATAGTAGCTCCGCTTACTCCGGCGAGCGTCTCGCGGAATATAGGGCTAAGGAACATATTGGCATGTCCTGCGTGTATCTTCTTTACGTTCATTCCCATCTGCTCCATAATCTCTATCCCATATTGGAATGAAAAGACGATGCCTTCCTGCGCTGCTCGCGCAAGATGCGCCTTGCCGTGCTTAAGGAAATTGACTCCATGGATGGAACTGCCTATCTCTCGATTTTCAAGCACCCGCTCGGCACCGTTGCCGAACGGCAAGATGCTTACGCCCTCACTTCCAATAGGGACTCCGGCGGCCAAATCGTTCATAGCAGGATAAGAAATTCCTTCGGGAGCAACGTTGCGCTTAATCCACGAGTTTAAGATGCCGGTGCCGTTTATGCAGAGGAGAACTCCAAGGCGGGTCTGTTCTTCGCCGTGGTTGACGTGGGCAAATGTGTTGACCCTCGACCTCGGATCGAAGCTGACCTCTCCGTTTACGCCATAGACGACTCCTGACGTGCCTGCTGTCGAAGCGATCTCACCGGGGTTGAACACATTGAGCGACAATGCATTATTAGGCTGATCGCCGGCACGGTACGACACAGGGGTTCCTTCTGCAAGACCAAGTTCAGAGGCCGCTTTAGCCGTGACATAGCCCTGAATGGCGAAAGTTGGCACAATTTCCGGAATAATAGAGCGCGAATATCCGAAATAATCCATCAGAAAATCGGCTAAACAGTTGTTTTTAAAGTCCCAAAGCATCGCTTCAGACAGGCCGGAGACAGTAGTGCAAATTCGGTCGGTGAGACGCATTGCGATATAATCTCCCGGAAGCATTATTTTGTCAATTTTCTCAAACAGTTCAGGCTCGTTCTCCTTGACCCAGCGGAGCTTGGTGGCGGTAAAATTACCGGGCGAATTAAGCAACTGTCCAAGGCAAACGTCATGCCCTAACTCACCGAATGCCTTCTCTCCATACGGCACACCGCGTGAATCGCACCAAATTATAGCAGGACGGAGCACATTACGGTCCTTATCGACACACACGAGCCCATGCATCTGATATGATATGCCGATGGCCTTTATTTCCTTCGGATCGGCTTTTGATTCGGCGAGAATCGCCGAAGTAGCTTCGGAAAGATGTTTCCACCATTGCTGGGGATGCTGTTCGGCCCAACCTTGGCGCACCGAGATAATCTCAGCCTCGCTCTTGGGGAAAAAGGCCGATGAGATACACTTGCCCGAATCTGCGTCGACAAGGCTTGCCTTGACCGACGAACTACCTATGTCGTAACCTAATAAATACATAATTCTATATTTGAACGTTTTTCTTATCTTCTGCTTCTGTTATATATCTTTCTGTCAAATCGATAGTAGCGTGCCGCCCTATGCGGAACGCCCTGCTCGCGCTCATCAAGAGCGACTATATACGGCATCGATCCGATCTTTTTGTGGAAATTTCTTACATCAGTCTTTTTGTCATAAACCACCTCAAACAATGTGCGTAGCTGCAGAGCAGTGAATTTTCTCGGGAGAAGGTCAAACAATATTGCCGGCGAGCCGTTAGCCTCCCTGCGCACATAGTCGACAGCCTCCTTTAATATAAGATTATGGTCAAATGCAAGCGGACCGACACTTTCCAAAGAGACCCATTCAGCGTTGTGCTCCGACAATAAGGAATCATCGGCTCGGTCTATCTTTACCAAAGCCAAGTATGCAATAGTGCCGATACGCTCTACGCGAGCTTTTTGGGCTCGTTCGAGCCAACGCACGTCACGCGGGTCGCTCGTGCGGTTTTTTGAACCAAAAGCCTTGAATTGCATCATACTGACCTTCTTCAAACCCGTGAGTTCATAAAGGACTCTCGTAGCGGCCTCGTCAAGATCTTCATCCTGGTAGATAAGACTGCCCGGAAGCTTCATGTCGCGATACTCTTCTCCGTCTTCATCTGCGCTCCGATGAATCAGCAAAACGTTGAGACGCTCGCCGTCAAAACCCATCAAAACACAGTCAACGGAGATGTGGTTATTTGCCAAAGGTGGATACTGCATCACTCTTAATTCTTTGTTTGACGGCACAAATTTAAATAAATCACCCAACTCTCCAATAGCAAAAAACATGTTGTATAACATATTATCTATCTGCAATATAGTTTTCATACGTCGAACAATATCACCTTCGACGTTATCATATTGTATATGATAACTCGACATGCATGATACCCTGAAAAGTTATCATAAACTTTACAATAACCATTTGGATAGCCATAAATAAGGATTATAAATCAAAAATTGGGATCAACAGCACCACCTACTTATTGTATTTTATGCGTTAACATCGCGGGGGATTTTCAAAAACCAAGTTCTGTGTAGTTAAAAATTGTTAACAGCAGACTTGTGGGTATTTTTTCAGTATCTTTGTATTAGTAATCTCATAACGACAACGCGCAATGAAATACTTTTTATCGGTCGGAGAAGCCTCCGGTGACCTACACGCATCATGCCTGATTGAATCGCTCTGTTCATTGGACAAAAAAGCTGAGTTTACATTTCTCGGTGGCGATATGATGTCGGAAGCTACCGGTCACGCGCCGGTAATACACTACCGCGACATGGCCTTTATGGGATTCAGTGAAGTTATCCGGCATCTTCCTACAGTCCTTGGAAACCTCAAGAAAGCGAAAAACGCCATTGCTACAACGCGCCCCGACGCACTCATCCTTGTAGATTACCCCAGCTTTAATCTGAAACTGGCGGAATATGCACATACATTAGGAATACCCACATACTATTATATTTCGCCCAAAGTGTGGGCTTGGAAAGAACATCGAGTGAAGTCAATAAAAAAATTCATCAGACATGTCTATTGCATATTGCCATTTGAACCCGAATTTTACAAATCCAGACATGACTATGATGCCACATACGTCGGAAATCCCTCTAAAGAGGAGATTGACCTACGCTTATCGAAGTTGGCCGGACGCGACGAATTCTTAAAACGGCACAAACTTTCTGACAAGCCCATCCTGGCACTCATCCCCGGAAGTCGCCGCGGCGAGATAAAAAACAACTTGATGGTTATGGAACAGGCAACCAAACGCTTTTCAGACCTGCAGACAGTCGTGGCAACAGCACCGGGAATCGACCTTTCATATTATGGCTACTATCTTACGCCCGGCACCCCCATCGTAGCCGATGACACATTTTCGCTGATGAGACACGCGCAAGCGGCATTAGTCACTTCCGGGACAGCGACCCTTGAATGTGCCCTGATTGGAACGCCACAGATTGTGTGCTACCGATCAAACGGCATGAAGTTAACCTACGACATCATGTCGAAAATACTTAAAATACCGTTTGTTTCTCTTCCCAACCTGATTGCCGGCAAAGAGATAGTGCCAGAATTACTGCTCCACAAATGCAATCCGGACGAGATAGCAAAACACCTTAACGATATTTTACCCGGGCGACCCGGCTACGACAATCAGATCGGAGGATACAAGCTTATGCGCAAAAATCTCGGAGACACACTCGCCGCTCCGACAACCGCCAAGGCCATAATAGGCGATTTAAAACGCATGAAAAACCTTCGATAAAGCCTAACGCAATCTCGCCGACACATCCAGAAGAAGCTTTAAAGACCGACAAAAACCCTTACGGCGCAGTGAAGTGAATGGCCGTTGCACTTCCTATTGGAAACTTTGCCACAAAAAAAATGCGACAAATCGCCAAACACTATTGCACAAACAAAAAATAATCCATAAATTTGCATTCGCTTTACAGAAGCAGGTCCCATAGCTCAGTTGGTTAGAGCACCTGACTCATAATCAGGGAGTCCTTGG
>CAZIXM010000027.1:0-38209 GCA_964543345.1 uncultured Muribaculum sp.
ATTGCTCCACTGGTGTTTGAGACCAGCGCGTCTACCGATTCCGCCATCTGGGCATGGCCTTTTCGGCATGTTGTTTGGTGGAGTATAGCGGACTCGAACCGCTCACCTCGACACTGCCAGTGTCGCGCTCTAGCCAGATGAGCTAATACCCCATTATGTTAATGTGCAACAGCGTGTGTCGCTGTGATTGCGGTGCAAAAGTAATGCTTTTGTGGCAAATGAACAAATATTTTAGATGTAATTTATTGAAAATTATTTTTAGTGAGATTTAATGGAATCGTTTTTGGGGATAGCTAAAAATATCAACAATATTCAGGTCATTACAAAAAGTATTACCCATACTACGTCTTATTCCCAAGAACAATTTGTAGTCATTACGCCGGATAATTTGCCGTCAAGAGTCTGTCCCCAAACGGCAACCACACATGGAGGATCTAAATAGTAATTATCTGGCGAGTAATCAATATCACCTGTATGACGATATTTCCCCGGGTTTTCTAGGATGTCATGGTAAAATTGCCATGCTATCTGACCCTTGTAAAATCCTACGACAGTTTGGACATAAACATTACAATAGTAACATGCCGTGTAGTCGTTCGGCTCAAGACTCCAATACCATTTCCCGTCATCTGTGAAAGTGCCGTTGCTCACAGAAACTATCGGTTGCCTTTCGTACGAAGGCGTTGAAATTTCTGTTGCAATGATTTCACCTGCGACATCATTTTCGTCAAAGGCTCTTGTATATAGTATATATGTATGCTCAGGAAATAAGTCGTTTGCACTCCATATTACATCTTGAGGTAGCCTTCGGGTGGTGAGGTTTTTGTCAGAAAGATAGGTTTTTAATGCTTCTTCAGATGTGGTTTTAGCTACTTCTTCAGTCAGTAATACAGAGTAGAAATAACTTACGTTGTCTGTGAAGCTAATTTTAAACCCGGCGCAATCATCAAGAACTACCAAATCCGTTGGAGTAGCAGTTATCGTATTTGTAGGTTCTTGGATGTCAGGAAGTGCTGGCTCATCAGCATCATCGTTTGAACATGATGAAAGCATACTTATTGAGATGCCCGTAAACAGCATAAACCAAATCCTCGTATTCATTGTCTCATTTAGAAATAAGAGTCCTCAGCCCAAAGACAGTACTACTAATAATACAAAAGGCGTAGGCTGAATTGCCACGTCTTCTAATGATGGTCGTAGGAAACCGCAGATGCAGATGTAGGAATAGCAGCCCACGCCTATGGCGTGAGAACCGCTTGTTTATCCTTGCATCTTATGAAAATTTCCTACGTTCTCATTAGCAAGATAAGCAATACGCTTCTTGTAAAATCGAAATGTCGTGAACATACTAAAGCATGTCCGATTGCAAAGGTACGAATTTTCTTGGACATTGGTAATGCTTTGGCTTAATAAACCAAATAGACTAAGTGTGGCAAGCCAAAAATAAACTGAATATGCTAAATGGCAGTCAAGGCAAGTTTGGCCATTTGGGGCGAACTTATTTGCGTGGGTAGGCGTTTTTTATTTGAAAATTACTGAGTTATCAACTATTTAATTCTATTTGTTTATGAAAAGGATGTTCACTTTGCTGTTTATGGCGGGGCTGATGTCGTTAAGCGGTGCTTCAAAAGCAGAGGCTTGTTCGCGAATACTTTATGAGGGACCTGATTCTACTGGCATCCCTTCTTCTGATGTGCTCCGCATAGTCGGGCGATCTCTTGACTGGCGTACGCCTATACCTACTAATCTGTATGTTTACCCGCGTGGAATGAAGAAAAAGGGCAATGTGCAAGCCAATTCAGTTGAATGGACTTCTAAATATGGCGCAGTTTATGCTGTGGGTTATGACGGAGGTGTCACCGAGGGCATGAACGAAAAGGGGCTTGTGGTCAACGGCCTGTTCTGTAAAGGCACTGTCTATGACAATGAGTCGACCACCGACCGACCTCCGATGTCGCTTGCCGTATTTGTTGCGTGGCTTCTTGACATGAATGCCACTACGGCGGAGGTGGTAAGCGTACTAAAGGAGCATAATTTCAATATCTCCGGGGCGACTTTTGACGGAGGAACCGTATCGGCTCTCCATTGGGGTATAACGGATGCCGAGGGTCGGTCAGCAATATTGGAGTTTGACAATGGTGAAGTTAAGGTATATGAGGGTCAGGACATAATAGCCATGACTAATGACCCCCAATATCCTGCAATGACAGCCATTAACAACTATTGGCAGAAAATAGGCGGTACTCACATGTTGCCCGGCACGGTAAGCAGCCCCGACCGCTACGTTAGAGGATACTTTTTCGATACACATGTCCAACGAACTTCCGATGCCGACTTAGGGCTTTCAATTATTCGCTCCATATTATTTAATGTTTCAGTGCCCTACACATATCTTATAGAAGGTGAGCCTAACGTCTCGTCGACACAGTGGCGTTCTTTCGCAAATATCCGTGACTTACGCTATTATTTTGATATAGTGACCAATCCAGGTTTATTCTATATCGATCTTAAGAAGTGCGACCTCCGGCCGGGTGCATCGGTAATGCGGCTCGATACGTCAAAGAGCCAGGGCTATCTTGGAGATGTGACTGACAAGCTTGTCAAGCATGCTCCATTTACGCCGATGTATTAATCGATTGGAAGCTATATACCGTCTATTGCACCGCGCCATTCAATGGATTTTGTAGGCGCGGTGCAATATATCGTTGTTTTTTACTAAATTTGCACCGTTTATTGAATAGTCGCCGAGGGCGATGGTTTATCCGTGGTTAAAATATGTCGTTTAACAGATTCTTGGCAGGAATAATTTGGTGTGTTCTGTGCTTGATTTCGGCATTGCCGGCTCAGGCCGCAGATGACCGTCGTGGTGATACGACAGACCTGGATGCCTCGCAATCTGATTCGATTAAATGGCCGGCCTACGCAACTCCGGAATGGCGGTCGAAAAATTGGGTGAAACAGCTTTTTTCCAATGGATTCAGAATAAACGACCCGGGTATAAACTATCCTAAGTTTATGCGTTTCTGTTTGAAGGTATATAATTGGGGTGACCGCACCTTCAACTCGTACGATCCGGACTACGTAGTCGGGTCTGGAAAAAACTGGAAATTTTTCGGTAAAAGCTATACCTGGGCAGAAAGCTATGCGATGTATCTGCCGAAGGATGTCGATGTCAGGATGACTTCGGCCTACTACAGCGACTTGGGTCTGTCGCTTAACTTCATGGCTTTAAGCGTCGGGTACACGTTTAATGCCAATGATCTGTTTCATCATCCTGTGGCTAATAGGGCTAACTTTGAGTTTAACTTCACATGCGCATTGTTTTCAGGTAGCTATACCCATGCTTCCACAAACGGAGGAGTAACCATAACACATTTCGGCGACTATAACGACGGGAAGCGCATTCACTACGATTTTAATGCAGTCAACCATGACATGAAGACCGGCTCGCTGTATTACTTTTTTAATCACAAAAAATATAGCCATGCCGCGGCTTATTGTTACTCTAAATATCAGATGAAGAGCGCCGGAACATGGATTTGTGGCTTTAATTTCAATACACAGGAAATAGACATTGACTTTTCCCGGCTACCGCAAGACATGTCGAAATATCTTCCCGATGACCGGTTGCATTATCGCTTCCATTATACAGACTACAATATCCTTGGGGGCTACGCCTATAACTGGGTACCCCAGCCAAAGCGTTGGCTGTTAAACATAACTACCATGCCTGCTTTGGGCTACAAGCACCTTTACGGCGACTCTGCAGATGGGCGCAAGGACATGTTCTCGGCCAACTTAAAGATGATGGCTTCGGTGGTGTTTAATCATCGTGCTCTCTTTGCGTCGCTTACCGGCCGATTTGACGGGCATTTATATATGGGTCGGAGCTATACATTTATTAGTTCTACTGAGTCGCTCACATTTCTCGTCGGCTTCAGGTTCTAATCGTATGCTCTAAACTATTTCTTTTTGTGGAGTGGGGTAATTATGTTAACTTTGTGGAAAAGTAAGACAGAATAAATCAAATGAGTAGCGTTCCTACAACTCCATCTCCGGATGTGCCTAAAAGCACATCGGCAAGTACGTCATCGGTACGTAACAATATTATTGAGTTTTTTAAAAGCCGTTCTTTTTTAGGCTTTTTGGCTTCAGTGGCGGTGATTCTTGTCGTTGCGCTTGCTTTCTTTTGGCCCGATGCCATGGAAGGCAACCAATTGCGTCAGCATGACACTCAGCAGGGTATTGCCATCAGCCATGAGTCAGAGGTATACCGTGACTTAACCGGAGAAACTCCGCGCTGGACCAATGCGCTCTTTTCCGGAATGCCTACATTCCAGATTTCTCCTTCGTATGCCGCAGGAGGATTGATTAAGGCTGTCGAGCGGGCATATAGCCTTTGGCTTCCTTCTCCGGTCAATCTGCTGTTCATAATGATGCTCGGATTCTTTATCCTTTTGATTTCGATGAGGGTGAAGTGGTATTTGGCATTGCCCGGAGCTATAGCTTACGGCCTTTCGTCATATTTTGTCATAATCATAGGCGCGGGGCATATTTGGAAATTCATAACCCTGGCATATATACCTCCTACGATTGCCGGTATGGTGCTCGCCTATCGCGGACGATATTTGGCCGGAGGAGCTTTAGCCGCGCCGTTTGCCATGTTCCAAATTTCAGGCAATCACATCCAAATGTCATATTATTTTTTGATGGTGGTTGTCGGTTTTGCGGTGGCATACGGAATACTGCTATATCGTACAAAGCGTATGGGCCAGTGGTGGAAAGCTACCGGCACACTTGCCATCGCCGCCATTTTAGCGGTAATGGCAAATTCGCCTAATCTTTATAATACCTATGAATATTCCAAGGAGACCATGCGTGGTCGTCACAGCGAACTTTCCGGACAGTCGGCCGGAGGTTCAGTCGGTGAAAGCGGAGGACTTAATAAAGACTACATTACGGCTTGGAGCTACGGAAAAGACGAGACGTTTACGCTTTTGATACCTAATGTCAAGGGAGGAGCGACAATAAAACCGGAACAGGGTTCCAACAAGTTTCTGACATTATATGACGTGCCTTCTGCTCAAGAAATGGTCGCTTCGGGAAAAATCAGCGGAGATATGGCCGGTGCATTACATCAGCTCCCACAGTATTTCGGCGACCAGCCAATGACGAACGGCCCCGTATATGTCGGTGCGCTTGTTCTGGCGCTGTTCCTTCTTGGATGCATAATAGTCAAGGGGCCTCTAAAATGGATGCTTGTCATAGTCACGGTCATTTCTATCGCACTGTCTTGGGGTCATAATATGATGTGGCTTACCGATTTGATGATTGACCATTTCCCGATGTACAATAAATTCAGGACGGTGGCCAGCATTCTTGTTGTCGCAGAGTTTACAATCCCTCTTCTTGCAGTCCTTGCAGTCAAAGAGTTGATTGACAAGCGCGACGAATGGCGACAATTCCGTCGTCCGCTCTTTGTATCTTTTGGGCTATGCCTGTTAATATGCTTGCTCGGTATAATCACCCCCGGGATATTCGGTTCATTCCTTTCTGCTCAGGAGGCGCAGGCATACGGTTCGTATCTGACGCAGGCTCCGTATTCTACAATATTTGCGGCCGCACAGACAGTCAGAATGTCGATGATTTCTACTGACGCTTTGCGTAGCTTTATCTTCATAGCCTTGGGTGGATGTGTAGTGTACATGTTCCTTTTAGGCAAGATTAAAGTGGCGGCATTGTGCGGTGTGCTGACAGTGTTGATAACCGTTGACCTGTTTGTTGTGGACAAGAGGTATCTTGATACGGAAAGCTTCGTTCCGCGTCAATTGACTCAAGGCGATCCTTTCCCTCTAACTGCGGCAGACCGCGAAATACTTCAAGATACTGCTATGAACTACCGCGTTATGAATATTCCCGAATTCTCACAAGCCGCCCCGTCATACCGGCATAAGACTATCGGCGGTTACCATGCGGCCAAACTTACCCGTTATCAGGATCTTATAGACCGTCATTTGGGCAACTTCACCACTAACCGAATAAGCGATGCCGACATGAATGTATTGAACATGCTGAATGCGAAATATATAGTTCTTGGCAATGATGAGGTTGTACAGAATCCTGACGCATTGGGTAACGCATGGTTTGTCGACACGATAGCTTATGTCGCCAATGCCGATGAGGAGATGGATGCTCTTGATTTTATTAAACCTGCTTATGAGGCTGTGAGCGATTCTCGATTCCGAGATGTGCTTGGCGTTGACGTAAATCCGGCAACTCCCGGCGACACGATATTTGAAACAAGTTATTCGCCTGACCGTATGACATACAGAGCTAAGTCGGCTAAAGGAGGGGTGGCTGTGTTCTCGGAGGTGTATTTCCCATGGGGATGGAAGGCTTATATAGGAGATAAGGAGACTCCTATTGCTCGTGTCGATTATATTCTACGGGCGATAAAGGTTCCGGCCGGCGAACATGATATAACAATGGTATTTGATCCGGCCTCAGTAAGGACGACAACAGCCATATCATACGTGGGCATTATACTCATTTATTTGAGTGTCATTGGCGCGGTAATATTCACATTCATCGGATGTCGGCGTGGGAAAGATAAGATCAAATCTTAAGCTTTACGGCAATGCGCTTGGACGGTTAAGACACAGCAAGGGATTCGGCATACATTCGCCGTTTGCTTTTGCTTTTGTCCTGCGGGTGCTTCGGGAAAAGTGTGCCTATTATGCTTATTCCGACATTGAGGCCCGGCGAAATCGTTTGCGTTGGCTCGTTGACGAGATGCCGTCGGGTGAACATCCTCGCTTAATGTCTTTGAAAAATGCGAAGATGCTGTTTAGGATTGCGTGCTATTTTAATCCTGAAGTAATTTTGCAAATCGGAGCATCCTACGGCTTGTCGACTTCGGCAGTCCTTGATGTCTCGTCGAAGTCAAAGGTTGTGTTGTACAAAGGTCAGGGATGCTATGAGGACGTTTTTAATCAGATTACGTGCGGGCTGTCTGAGAGGATTGTTGAAGCCTCGACAATTTCGGATGCTTTCTCTAAGTATGAATCAATGAATACGTCCGGAGTGAGGCCATTTATTATGGTCAACTCTTTTGACGATGACTATGCCGTAGAAGAGTGTCTGCACCATTCATCCGCGCTACTTGACCGGGAAGGAGTGGTCGTAGTCCGCAATTTGCTGGTCGATGAGCGGGTAGTTAGTTTCGTTAGCAGACTCATAGCACCACTCAATTATGGCATGACATTCACCAACGGCCGGTTGCTTGTCATAGTGGGATATAAGCACTTGCCTCGCCAGCGGTTTAATTTATGGTTTTAGGATGGCTTCGAGGAAAATATATGATGTTGCCGGTGTTCTGCAGTCCTACGATGCTTATCTTCAGCTTGAGAAGGGTTTGAGCGACAATACGCGGGTTTCATATAGGGAAGATGTCGATAAGCTGCTTCGCTATCTCGCCGATGAAGCGCGACCCTTAAGTGCCGTCACTTTAGATGACCTGCAAAACTTCTTTGCTACCCTCTATGACCTCGGAATAGCTCCAACATCGCAGTCGCGCATTGTTTCAGGGCTGAAATCGTTTTTCCGATTCCTTAAAATCGAGGATTATATTGACGAAAATCCATCATTGCTGCTTGAAAAACCACGTACAGGCCGACATTTGCCGGAAGTTCTGACTGTCGATGAGATTGATGCCATGATTAGTTGCATAGATATGTCTACATTAGAAGGCCGGCGTAACCGGGCAATAATCGAAACGATGTATGGGTGTGGCCTTCGTGTTAGTGAGCTCGTAAATCTTGACTTGGGGCATCTGTTTTTGGACGATGAATATATAATAGTACGAGGAAAAGGCAGTAAGGAACGATTGGTTCCCATTGATAGAGTTGCCATTGATGAAATAGCTAACTGGATGGAAGACCGCGCTCAAATCGACCTTAAGCCCGGGGAAGAGAATATGCTTTTTGTCAGCAAACGCGGGCGTCGCCTTACCAGGGTTATGGTGTTCTACATTGTTAAGGGACTATGCGAGCTGGCCGGTATACGTAAGGAGATTAGTCCGCACACTTTGCGGCATTCTTTTGCCACCCATTTGCTTGAGGGCGGAGCCAATCTGCGTGCAATCCAGCAGATGCTCGGACATGAATCAATAACCACTACCGAAATCTATTTGCACATAGACCGAAGCAAACTTCGGCAAGAGATACTGTCGCACCATCCACGCAACCGCCGCCGATGAGGGTCGGGACAGTAATAGAAATGATGACGGCCACAATCCGTGAGTAGGGGTGTGGCCGTCATCGTTTGTATGCCCGTGGGGAGTCGAACCCCAATCGATGGAACCGGAATCCATAATTCTATCCATTGAACTACGGGCACGAATGGGTGAAAGTTCGCGGTTTTGTCTTACAAACCGCTTCTTTCGGGTGCAAAAGTAAGAAAGTTTTTGTAGATTTGCAAATCTAAACCGTAGTTATGAACGTCAGAATTGAACCGTCATGGAACGAAGCGTTAGCGCATGAATGGAGCCAGCCCTACTTCGACAGGCTGACAGACTTTGTGCGTAAGGAGTATCGTGAAAATCCGGCAACGACGTTTCCTCCTGCGCGTCAGATATTCGCGGCTTTTGACAGTTGTCCGTTTGACGATGTTAAGGTAGTGATTTTAGGGCAGGATCCTTATCACGGGCCGGGGCAGGCCAACGGACTTTGTTTTTCTGTCAACCGTGGAGTGCAGGCTCCGCCGTCGTTGGTGAATATATTTAAGGAGGTGCAGTCTGATCTTGGGCTTGGGGAGGCTCCGACCGATACTGATCTTTCAAGATGGGCCCGTCAGGGCGTACTGCTATTGAACTCTACTTTGACAGTCGAGGCTCATAGGCCAACATCACACCAGGGACATGGGTGGGAGCAATTTACAGACAATGTTATCCGCATATTAAACGATAAGAAAGAGCATTTAGTGTTTATACTTTGGGGGGCATACGCCATAAAGAAAGGCGCATTTATTAATCGCTTACGCCATAATGTAATTACTTCAGCACATCCGTCGCCGCTATCGGCATATCGCGGATTTTTCGGCTCGCGCCCCTTCAGTCGGGCAAATTCATATCTTGTTCAAAACAATTTATCACCAATAGATTGGCGATGAATAGGTGACGTGGCAATTCTTTATAGGATAGGGTTTTATGGGACGGATAAATATAATATGCAACTTGTTGTTTCTGCTAATTTGTGGCGAGTTGGCGGGACAAGTGATTACGTCCGACACAATGACCGGTGCCTTAAGCCCTCGAATAAAGTCGGTTCAGGTCATGGTCAACGATAATGATCAAGCTCCTCCCGTAATTTATCTTGACGGAGTCGATCGGCTGACAGTGACTTTTGATGAGATAGCTGAAGAACGTAGCTATCTACGATGCTCTTTGACGCACTGCAATTCGCTATGGCAACCTGACGGTCTTGTGGAGAATGAATTCCTTAACGGATTCAATGATTCACAAATTGATGACTATGACTATTCGCGTGCCACTACGGTGCATTATGTCAATTATAGAGTTACTATACCGAATGACGATTTAAGACCTACCATTTCCGGTAATTATTTGCTTAAAATTTATGAAGATGGCGCGCCTGACGAAGTGTTGCTTCAGATTCGGTTTTATGTTGCAGAGGGGTGGGCCCGCGTGGCCGGAAGCTATTCCGGTATAACTGACATAGATCACCGAGCCGGCCATCAACAGCTCTCAATAAGCGTTGACGGCGGTGAGGGCATGTCGCTCGACGATTTATCAAACAGGTTAAGGCTCGTGGTGATTCAGAATGGCAGGCATGATAATGTGGCAATTATAGACAAACCACAATATATAACCGGCAATACGGCGCGTTTTGAACATTTGCGCCAGTTGATTTTTCCTGCCGGCAATGAATATAGACGCTTTGAGACTGTTGCAGTCAACTCGTTGAGTATGAATGTGACGGGGATGGACTATGTGTATCCTTTTTATCATGCGGAGATTAAGACAGACTATCCGCGTGCATCAGAGGGCTATGCTTACGATCAGACACAACATGGACGATATAGGGTGAGGGAACAAAATTCTGCCGACAGCCAGGTGGAAGCTGACTATATAATGACCCACTTTACGCTTCAGACCACGCCTTTGCAGGGTTATGACATATATGTAGACGGTGACTTTGCGTCGCGACGGTTTGATTCGTCGAGTCGAATGAACTATGATTATGACGAGGGCACTTATAGAATGTCGGCTTTGCTTAAGCAGGGTTCGTATAACTATCAATATTTGGCGGTTCCAAAGGGGGGCACGGTCGGATTGACGAGACCGTTAGAAGGCGATTTTTATCAGACCGACAATGAATATTTGGTGATGGTTTATTATTTGGTGCCTGGAGCCAGATATGAAAGGATTATCGGTGTAACTCTTATTGACGGTTCATCACCGGCGGTGTTTTAAGTTTGGAAATGGAAAAAGAAGAACAAATCATGCTACAGATAAAAGATACGCTTGTGTCGCTTGACCTGGCAGAACGATTTTTTTGTTGTGATCTCGAAAAGTGTCTCGGCGAATGTTGTATAGAGGGAGATGCGGGGGCACCAATCACTAAAAGTGAATATGAGACTCTTAAGCGAATACTCCCTATCGTACTCCCTGACCTGACTCCGGCAGCCCGGGCTGAAATAGAGAATCGTGGAGTCGGATATATTGACGAAGAAGGTGATCTGGTTACTACGATAGTTAACGGTCGCGACTGCGTCTTCACGTGCTATGGTAAAAATGGAATGTGCATGTGTGCAATTGAGAAAGCATATAGAGAGGGGCGTGTGAAGGATTTCAGAAAGCCCATGTCATGCTATTTATATCCGGTGCGCCTGTCTAAATATCCGACTTTTACAGCCGTCAATTATCATCGATGGAAGATCTGCCGCGCCGCAGAAGTTCTCGGTAAGAAGGAGGGAATTCGGCTTTATCAGTTTTTGCGGGGTCCGCTGACCGATTATTTCGGCGAAGATTGGTATGCTGAACTCGCTGAAGCATGTGAGGCGTATCTTAATGAGTACCCTGATGGGATTAATGAAAAAAGTTGATATGGATTTAACATATTTTAGCAGTCAAATAGCCGTTAAAAATTGTTTGCATTTTTATAGATAGTTTAATTCTTATAGTTCATGAACAAAAATCTTTTATTTTCGCTGGCAGGAGCCACAGTGCTGATGTCGGCGGTCACCGGTTGCGGGGGCGGAAATAAAGCAACAGTGCAGCCTACCAACGACGATGTAATACTCCATGCTTGGTCGTGGTCGTTCGACACAATTGCCGCGAATATGCGGAAGATTGCGGATGCAGGGTTTAATTACGTACAGACATCTCCGGCCAACACGTGCTTTGTCGGCGAAGAGGGCGGAATGGCTCTATTCAGCCAACCTGGAGATTCCGTTAAGGGAAAGTGGTACTATTATTACCAGCCTATAGATTGGAAAATAGGCAACTATTTGCTTGGCGATAAAGCGCAGTTTAAGGCTATGTGTGACAGTGCCGAAAAGTATGGAGTTAAGGTTATTGTCGACGTATTGCCAAACCATACGGCAGTAGACCATACGGCGGTAACCGCGGCGCTCGACAGCGCTGTCGGGGGGCACGATAAGCTGTTCCATGCAAACGGCATGAATGAAATTATAGACTACAATGACCGTTACCAGTGTACGACCGGTATGATGGGAGGACTTCCGGATGTTAACACCGAGAATCCAGATTTTCAGTATTATTACATGCAGTATGTCAATGACCTGATTGCAAATGGAGCGCGAGGTTTCCGCTATGATACTGCCAAGCATATAGGTCTGCCGTCGGATCCGAAAGATTCACTTGCCGAGAGGAATAATTTCTGGGATATAGCAACAGGACGTGAGTCAATTCGTGACATAACTCTTGCATTGCCTGAGGACAGCCTGTTTATATATGGGGAAGTACTTCAAGACAAGAACGTAAAAGAAACTGAGTATGCGGAATATATGAAGCTGACAGCGAGCGCCTATGGACATGCGTTGCGCAAAGCTCTGGAGGAGGGCAGTTATTATGCCGATAGTCTTGGAAGCTGGCATCATCCCGCATCGCCCGATAAGTTGGTTACTTGGGTAGAATCGCATGATACTTACGCAAACGAACATGAATCGGCCGGTATAGAGGATGATGCTATCCGTGAAGGTTATGTTTATTTGACGGCAAGGCAATATGGCACACCTCTGTTCTTCAGTAGACCCGCCGGAAGCACTCGTCAGAACTATTGGGGGAATAACCGTGTCGGTGCACGTGGCAACGATGAATTCTTCAATCCGGAAGTCGTGGCTGTAAATAAATTCAGAAAAGCCATGCATGGTCAGCCCGAAAAGATTGATGTTACGGACGACGGAACGGTGATAGAAGTAGCCCGCGGTAAGAAAGGCGCGGCTCTAATAAATATCTCCCGTCAAGAGCAGAACATTGAGCTGCCTACGCCGCTTCCGGACGGAACATATACTGATTCTGTGCATAAAAGTGCTTTCAATGTGAAAGGGGGTAAGATTTCAGGAACGCTTCAACCCATGACTTCGTATATTTTATATGTAAAATAAGTGTCAAAATGACACTTATGACGCCCTTTGACATAGTGCAAGGGGCGTTTTTCTTTCATAATGATATACCATAATTGCGGTAAACAAATTTTAACACTATGTGTAATGCTCGTAATATCACTAAAATTGTGTCATATTTTGGCTGGATTGGTTTGTCTGGTGGCAAAATGTCACTCGTTTTATTGAATGGATGGTAAAGTGATAAATATGTTTTTAAACATATTTGAGAGTTTGTTGAAACTCGAAAACAATTTTGTAACTTTGTAATGCGATAAGAAATCAACAACTTCTAATCGCCCCGTGAAATAGAATCTTCTTAGCTAATCTAAGATAATATCAAGAAATTAACACAAAGGAGTAAAAAGTGAGATTTAGGTAAACAGAATACTTTTTCATACGTAACTTTCCAATAAAGACAGAATAGATATTCAACAAGCAACAAGCGAAAAATAAGGGAGCCGAGAGGCTGTCTTATTTTTTTTTTGCCTATCTTTGTCCATATTATCCTTAAGTGTAAAAAAGAGGACTTCTGATGAGGAAAATTGACAGGGAGACTGTCCAAAGAATACTTGATACCGCTGACATAGTGGATGTGGTCAGCGATTTTGTAAGCCTTAAACGTCGTGGTTCGGGCTATATAGGATTGTGCCCGTTTCATAATGAACGGACTCCCTCGTTCTCAGTGTCCAAATCAAAGAATTTCTGTAAGTGTTTCAGCTGTGGCAAGGGTGGCAGTCCGGTCAATTTCATCATGGAACATGAACAGCTGAGCTACCAGGAGGCTTTGAGGTATCTTGCCCATAAATATAATATAGAGATTAAGGAGCACGAAATGTCAGATGCCGAGCGCGAGCGTGAGTCGGAACGTGCAAGCATGTTGGCGGTGAATGAAATGGCGCTAAAGCATTTCGAATATAATCTGACTGAAACTCAAGACGGGCGAGACATAGGGCTGACATATTTTCTCGACAGAGGCATCAATGAAGCCTCCGTTAAGCGATTCCATTTAGGTTATGCGCTCGAGCGTAGCGATGCGCTTGCTCAAGCGGCCGTAAAGGCGGGATATAACGCGGATTATTTGGTTAAGACGGGGCTTTGTATAAGAACTGATACGGGTCGGGTTTATGATCGGTTCAAGGGGCGTGTGATATTTCCGGTGTTCTCCGTTTCAGGAAAGGTCATTGCCTTTGGGGGCAGGACGCTAAAAAAGGATGTTGCTAAATATGTAAATTCTCCGGAGTCGGAAATATATAAGAAAAGTAACGAACTTTATGGATTGTATCAAGCCAAGCAGGCTATAGTTAAGCGCGGCAAATGCATATTGGTTGAGGGGTATATGGATGTAATATCCATGCATCAGTCTGGCATTGAAAATGTCGTAGCCTCGTCCGGAACTTCGCTTACCGAGGGGCAGATTAGATTAATTCATAGGTTTACGGAGGATGTCACGGTAATTTATGACGGAGATGCCGCCGGAATTAAAGCTTCGCTCCGTGGCATTGATATGTTGTTGTCGGAGGGACTGAACATAAAGGTGGTGCTTTTGCCTGACGGCGACGATCCGGATTCATTCGCCCAAAAGCATACTTCTTCGGAACTTGAAGAATATATTAAAGCGCATGAGACTGACTTTATACAGTTTAAAATTGACATACTGCTTCAAGGAGTGGCCAATGATCCGATATCGCGTGCGCGTGTCATTAACGACATTGTGCAGTCTATAGCGGTCATACCTAATCAGGTCATGCGCAATATATATGTGGCAGAATGTGCGCGCAGATTAGGCATCGACGAGCGGGTCGTGGCACTTGAAGTGTCAAAGAAATCGTTTGAGCAGTTGGAGAAGGCTTCGGTAAAGGCACAGAAAGATGCGGCGAAACAGACCTTGGAAAGTGAACCGTTACCACCACAACCGTCAAAAATTGGCGAATCAGGTGATGAAAAATTGAAGCCGGCGACATTTGTGGCGGTACATAACGCGGATCCTGAGTTGGAGTTTATACGTCCGTTCGAGCAGAGGTTGCTCCAATATGTGCTGCGATACGGAATGTTGCCTTTGGCCGACGTGCTTGATGAGTCTGGGGAGGTGGGTGAGCAGATGTATGTTATAGACTATGTAGATGCCGAACTCAGGGATGACGACATAACTTTTTCTGATCCGATTGTGCTTAAGACTTTTAATGAGGCGCTACGTCTTCGGCATGAATCATGGGGCAAGGACTTTGCGGCAAATGAAAGCATAATACGTGCCGAGCGAGCAAAGTTTATAGCCGAGGGCGAGGATGGTATCCGTGCTTCTGATTCGGATCTGTCGGCCATACGGCGTCGGGAGAAGGAATTGACTGAGAAGGCCGATGCGCTTTATGTAGAACTTCAGCGTCAATATGCGGCGGCTTATATAGAGAAGGCTTTGTGTTCTCATTTGGATGACGACATACGAAAGCTGAGTCTTGAACTTGTGCCGGAGAAACACGTGTTAAGTAAGGTTCATACAAAATATTCTAAGATTGAGACAGATGAAGACCGTCTCGACGATATAGTGCCCCGGACTATATATGAGTTGAAAGATGCTCTTTTAGAAAACCGTATGCGCAGAATAAGAGCTGATCTCAAGGCTTCAGTCGCTTCAGGCGGCGACGCGGAGCATGTTATGCGTCTTATGAAGGAAATGAGTGAGCTACAGCGTCTGCGCGGAGAATTTGCCAAGTATCTTGGAGAGCGCATTCTTAATCCTCGAAAGTGATTTTTAGGCAGGCTCGAAATAGAAAAGTGGTTATTGCAAGCATTTTTACAATAACCACTTCGGTATAAATAATTGTTATGACTATTCTTTTCGGAATTAATCCTGATTTAGGTTAACTCGCTTGAAGTCAACTGCTACAAGACCTTTCTGTACTTTTTCGAGATACTGACCTACGGTGATTTTCTCGTCCTGTACGAATTCCTGTTCCATGAGGCAAGATTCTTTGAAGAACTTGTTCATACGGCCCTGTGCGATGTTGTTGATCATCTGCTCGGGAAGGTTTGCGGCTTTGGCTTCTGCAGTCTCTTTGGCGATGACGCGGGCTTTGTCGGCTTCTTCCTGAGTAAGCCATCCTTTTGCCATGTTAGATTCGATGTGGGCTTCGCTGTCGACAAGGTTGGGGTTGATGCCGGCTTTTTTGAGAGCTGCTTCTACAGCCTTCTTAACCTGCTCTTCCTTGGTCTTTTCAATAGCTACAGTGTACTCAGAATCTTTAACTGACTGAGGAACGGCATCGCGGTCAACAGCTACGGGGTTCATTGAAGCAACCTGCATGGCCACTTCGCGACCAACTTTTTCGTCAACTCCTTCAAGATTGAAGCCTACGATAGTGGCGAGCTTCTTATTGAAGTGGTTGTAGGCGGCGGTAGTAGGTGCTGTAATAACCTCGTATGCGCTGATTTCGGTCTTTTCTCCGGTTTTTCCGCTCTCTTCTACCACGAGGGCTTCGATAGTCTGTCCGTCGACTACGAGTGCTTTTAGCTCGTCAAGAGTCTTTACTTCAGCTGTAACGGCTGCATCAAGAATCTTATTGGCGACTGCCACGAAGCCTGCATTTTGAGCCACGAAGTCAGTCTCGCAGTTAAGTGCTACAATAGCGGCAAACTTACCTGTGCTCTTAGCGACAACGCAACCTTCAGAAGCCTGGCGGTCTTCGCGCTTTGCGGCAACAGCCTGACCTTTTTTGCGGAGAATTTCCACGGCTGCGTCCATATCGCCGTTAGCTTCGGCGAGAGCTTTTTTGCAGTCCATCAAGCCGGCGCTTGTAAGAGCGCGAAGCTTGCTGATTTCTGCCATTGTTACTGCCATATCTTTAAATATCTTTTTCGTGATTAATAAAAATTTTTGAGGAAATTAAGCTTCAGCCTCAGTTTCGGCATCTGCTTCAACTTCTGCGGTCTCTGCTTTCGATTCAGCCTTTTCCTCATTCTGGCGACGGCTTACTCGACGACGGCCACCACGGTTGTTGGCGGGTGCATCTTCACTTTCAGCGACAGGAGCGTCGGCTTTTTCCGCTTTACGCTCTTCAAGACCTTCA
Source organism: uncultured Muribaculum sp. (assembly GCA_964543345.1). GTDB lineage: Bacteria > Bacteroidota > Bacteroidia > Bacteroidales > Muribaculaceae > Muribaculum. Next base: position 16,710 of record CAZIXM010000027.1, read on the forward strand.
GCCATAGCAGAAACTACAGCGTCAAGGATTACCTCGATAGACTTGGAAGCATCATCGTTTGCGGGAATAACAAAGTCAACGTTAGTCGGGTCGGAGTTGGTGTCGACCATTGCAAATACCGGAATACCGAGTCGGTTAGCTTCGGCTACGGCAATGTGCTCTTTCATAACGTCAACGACGAAGAGTGCTGAAGGCAGACGGTTGAGGTCGGCGATAGAACCGAGAGTTTTCTCAAGTTTTTCGCGCTGACGTGAAATCTGAAGCTTTTCGCGCTTTGAGAGGTTGTCGAAAGTGCCGTCTTTAGTCATTTTGTCGATAGTGGCCATCTTCTTCACCGCCTTACGGATAGTGGGGAAGTTGGTGAGCATACCGCCGGGCCAGCGTTCGATGACATACGGCATATTGATAGACTTAGCTTTGTCTTCAATGACTTGTTTGGCCTGTTTTTTTGTAGCAACGAAGAGTACCTTCTTGCCTGATTTTGCGATGCTCTTAAGCGCGGCGGCTGCTTCTTCAACTTTAGCCGCTGTCTTATAGAGGTCGAGAATGTGGATACCGTTGCGCTCCATGAAAATGTAGGGTGCCATAGCGGGATTCCATTTTCTTTTGAGGTGGCCGAAGTGGCAGCCTGCTTCAAGGAGCTGTTCAAATGTGGGTGTTGCCATTTTGATGTTTTATTGTTTACGTTCTTTTTAAATTTGCAACCGCAGGGTAGGGAACGTGTCCATCTCCACGGTTTAGATACTAAACACAGAGGTGAGAGGGGTAGGATATTAACGCTTGGAGAACTGGAAGCGCTTGCGGGCCTTGGGCTGACCGGGCTTCTTACGTTCAACGGCACGCGGGTCGCGGGTCATGAAGCCTTCGACGCGGAGTGCGTGCTTGTCTTCGGGGTTGATTTTGACAAGGGCGCGTGCGATGGCTAAGCGAAGAGCTTCAGCCTGTCCTTTGTAACCGCCACCGTCAAGATTGACTTTGATGTCGTATTTACCGTCGGCACCGAGCGTGTTGAGCGGTTGTTTTACGATATATTGAAGTATAGATGACGGGAAATATACTTCGAGGGGGCGCTTGTTGATGGTGATGGTACCGTCGCCTTCACCTACTATTACGCGTGCGATAGCGGCCTTACGACGGCCGACTGCATTTACCTTTTCCATACTTCTTATTTGATGGTGTTGATGTCAATTACTTTAGGATTCTGTGCTGCGTGCGGATGCTCCGGTCCATTGTAGACGTGCATGTTTCCGATGATGCGACGACCGAGACGGTTCTTGGGAAGCATACCCTTAACTACCTTTATAAACAAGGGGTTGTAGCCGGGCTTAAGGTGCTTGTTTAGAGATTTCTGCATAAGAATCTCAGGCGTAGCCACGCGCTGTCCGCCGGGATAACCGGTATAACGGAGGTATTCGCGGTCGGTCCACTTGTTGCCTGTCAGACGAACTTTGTCTGCGTTGATGATGATTACGTTGTCGCCACACTCTACGAAGGGGGAGTATGTGGGCTTGTTCTTTCCTCTAAGAATCAGAGCGACTACAGAGCATAGACGGCCGAGAACTTGGTCGGTGGCGTCAATTACTACCCATTCGCGGTTGCACTGCTTCTCGTTGGGAGTTAATGTCTTGTAACTTAAAGTATCCACGTTAAATGTTTGATTAATAGATGAATAATTGATTCGCGGTATTCTTTCTGTTCGGCCAAAAACATAGGAACCTTTGAATCAGGTTATTAATTTGGACATAATCGGTGTGCAAAGGTACGACTTTTCCGCTTCACGGCAAAACTTTTTTAAGAATAATTAACGCTTGCAAAGTCTGTCTATTCTTTAGCATTTGTCTGAGATAGCGTGGATGCCTCTAGCCCATATTTAACGAAGTTGCACATCAGTTTTCTTGCCACTTCAGCCGGCCCTGCAGGGTTGTCAAGATTTTCGGCTATGTCAAGGGTTGAAAATATGATTTTTCCTTTGCCACAGGGAATCACTCCTACAGCTGTACCAAGCTCAAAGGGAGTGCTTCGATATGAGCCAGCCACTAATTCTTCGCCTTTGACCCTAAATCCGAAGCGGTTTTCTCCATCTCTGACCACGCTTTGGTAAGGCCAGTTGAGTGCGCAGTTTGCCGGCAGCCCGTCGAAAAGCGGATGTTTTTTTACAAAGTGGTTTCCACCTACCCAGTCTTTCCCGACTCGGTAATATCCGTTATATTCAATGCCGGTAAATTCAGCCGCGGGTTTAATCCATGTTTCGGCAGAGCCGAGCAAAATAAGGGTGGTGCCGTGGTCGCGAACCCGTTCTAATAGTTTTTCTGGTGCGACAGCAACGGCATCAGGACGTGACCATTTGAGCCTGATGTAGCCGCTATTCGACGGTTGGCGGTACATTACTTTCAGTGAGACGGGCTTACCGGCTTCCATTATTATCGGTCTGGTTTGCTCGAGTTCCTGTCCGTTATTGTGGTATTCGTCGACGAGTTGTTCTCCGTTGACATACATCCTTATTCCACGATTCGACTGTATTGAAAGTAGATGTTGTCCGGATTCATCGGGGATAATATCGCCCTCCCATGCAACGCAAAACGGCTGGTTTGCTGAAATCGATTCGTCAGGTTGAGCTCCGTCGACAAACGTGCGGTCGATATTTGTCGCTTCTTTAACAGATGCAATATTGTTAAAGTCGACATCTTTATACCAAGTAGCAGTGAGTGTCGGTTTGCCCTGGTGCATGAACCTTGTGTCCGGGATGGCGGTTGGCGCGTCAAGGGACGGTCGGTTAACGACAATCCAGTCGAGACGTTCCATGTCGGGATTGAAGTCTTTGTGGGCTTCCCCTGTAGCGCTTTCGTAGAAAGTCGCCGCTTTATCGTCTTTAAGACCATAAAATGCGCCTTTTCCCGCCAGGTCGTCAGCCTTCCAGTCGACGCTTATAATCTCGTCGCGCCCGGTGGCTGTAATATTATTATCCTTGTCAATAAGGCGAGCTTCCACACGATAAGTACCGCCGACGAAGGGTATGTCGAAATCAGTGCCTTCTGCCAATAATTGACCGAATGTCTCCCCTCCTATTATATCGGTATTTTTTGTCACTGAATCTATTATTGTGCCGTCTGGGGCAACAAGGTTTACAACAAGCCGGTGCTCGCCTTTAACGTCTTTCTCATTTACTAAGTAGAAGTCTACAGTGGCTTTCCCGGGAGCTTTGACTACTTGGTTGCGAGAGGCAACGGCCACATAGAGGGGCTGGGTGTAGTGGGCGAGAGTGGATGTGTGTCCTTTCGGGTTACGGTAAATGTCCACGACTCCGGAATGGTTGTCGTAGGGCATAGATTCCCAACCGTTGATCATATAAGCATCTCCGAGATTCTGCATCCTCATGCCCTGAATGCGTCGCCCTTGGTGCTCAAAAGAAACGTCGCCCATGGCAAGGGTCAGATTGTCAAGCGACCCGAAATATGGCGATAAATCTTTTGTGGCGAAGTAATCGGCAAATGCCTGATATTGGTCAACCCAGAATAGACTATCCCATCCTGTAATTGCCAAGGCTTTAATTGAGTCGTGAATAAGCTGTATGCGAGGTGGCGTAGATATGGCTCCCTCTTCGCCGCGCATAAGGATTTCTTCTGCATTGTCGGAAAACATTACGTTGTTTTTCGGACCTTGGTAATATGTTTCGAGCCAAGTGTCGGGACCTCCGGCTCTATGGTTGTCCCACCAGCCTTTTCTATACAAAGTGGTGTCGAAGGGAAGGAAATGGGCTTTGGCATCTTCTTCGGCGTATTTAGTGCTTGCCCAACCTGATGTGAAAGTCATCGGTCGACTCGGATCAATGGTATGAGCCGTGCGCATATCAGACATTCGTTTGGCCACTAATAGGGAGTCTTGAGCGGCTGCTCCTCCAAACTCATTAATTATATTATATATAACGAGGCTTGGATGGCTCCTGTCGCGTTTAATCATCCTGTGGATTTTTTCGTTAAGTATGGCTCTTAGGAAAGGGTCATGGTTGCCGGAATGGAAAGATCCGGGCTCTTCGTAGTAAAGCAAACCAAGCTCGTCGGCCGTCTCCAGTACAATCGGGCTACCAATTGACCGGTGAAAATTAAGCATGTTCAAACCAAGATTCTTTGCCGTCAAAACCTGTTTGCGAGCAATTTCGGGGGAAGCGGCGAGGCCTGCTATTGGGAAGTAGCCCCAACTTATGGCGCTTCGGAGCATTACGCGTCGCCCATTAAGCCTGAACATGGCATTTTCACCGACTCCGTCGATTGTGAAAGAGCGGAATCCGAAAGTCCGGGAATCGTTGTCGATTACTTTATTTTTATTTCTGATTTTAACGACACATTCATATAAATTAGGGCTGTCAATATTCCATAAGCGGGCATCCGGCGCATCGATTTCAAATGTTTTCTCGCTTACTCCATTTGGCATGGCAATGTTAGCAGTGTGCTTTGTGAACAATACATTGTGCCGGTTACCTTTCTCGCAGACAGTAAGGTCGATGTCGTAGCGCTGTGTTTTGCCTGACGTATTGTTAATGGTTATTATAGCATTGACTTTTGACGGTTGCGGGGTGTTTTGCATGTATATGTCGGATATGTTAACCGGATTAACGCAGGACATATTCACGCGTCCAATCATTCCGCTGAATCCTCGTGCCGGTTGAATAGTGTAGTCTCCCCAGCTCATGCGGTCAAAATCCTGCCAGTGGAAATTGCCTCCCGGATTTGTTACCCTTACAGCCAAAGTCTGTTGCTTGCCGGGGGTAACGAATTTGGTTATGTCGACCGCAAACGGTGTCTCTCCGATAATATCATATCCGGCAAGATTGCCGTCAATATATATTTCGGCTCTCATTCTGACTGATTCAAAGTCGATGATAACCGTTTTCCCCGATTCCGACGAAGGAACAGTGAAAGTCCGATACCACCAACTGACTCCCTTGGAGTCTTCCGGACGCGGAGCTTTTGAGCCGGTGCAGTATTCTTCGACAGTCCCCGGAACTTTGACTTTAATAGCGCCGGTGTTGCTTGTCAGCATCTCCCATCCGCCGGTAGGTGCGTTGACGGGAAGGAGTGTTATGTCGGTTATTTCACTTGGAAGATAAAGACGGTCGTTTTCCCATGATGCTTCTTTGTCGATCCACAGATTCCATCCGTTGCCTGACAGATTTTGAGTCTGCCGTCCTTCAGAAAACGCAGACTGGCTTGATAAGAGCAGGTATATGGCCGAAATGGCAGTAGCAGTTGTCCTTTTCATGAATTATGCGAGGTTAACTTTGTTAGAAATTATTTCCAAAGTTAGCCCCGCATAATTAATAATTGGTTAAATGGTGGATTAATATGCCTTGATTTAACACTAAATTGATGTAATATAAGTCTGTTCAGAACAGAAGTCGTGGCTCTATCTCGCTTAAGCGGGGGTGACGGGAGTCTTTTTCGGAAAGTAGTACTTCTTTGGCGGGTATTTTCCAGTCGATGCCAAGCGCAGGGTCGTTCCAAGCTATCGCTCCTTCGTCGGCCGGCGAGTAGAAGTTGTCACATTTATATTGAAATGTTGCTGTGGGTGACAGTACGGCGAATCCATGAGCCATGCCTCGGGGCAAGAACAGTTGACGATGATTGTCTGCTGACAGTTCGACGGCCACGTGTTGTCCGAACGTAGGAGAGTCGCGGCGTATGTCGACGGCCACGTCGAGAACCACACCTTCGATTACTCTGACTAATTTACTTTGTGCCATGGGTGGCCGTTGGAAGTGTAGCCCTCGGACAACTCCGTAGCTTGAACGGCTTTCATTATCCTGGACGAATACGACGGGAGAAACCTTTTCGTCGAATTCGCGTTGCGAGTAACTTTCGAAGAAGTAGCCTCTCGGATCGCGGAATATTCGGGGTTCAATGATTACAACCCCCGGAATATGCGTTTTTATTACGTCCATATATTAATGAATAATGGTGGTTCAGTCTCTAATATCGAAAAAATTTGAAGTCTCGCCGGCAATCTTCAGTAAGTATTGACCGTAAGCATTTTTTGCCATCGGGCGTGCTATCTCAAGCACTTTGTCTCGGGTTATCCATCCTTGCCTAAGGGCAATACCCTCGAGACAGCCGATTTTAAGTCCTTGTCTTTTTTCGAGCACCTCGACATATATAGAAGCTTCTGCGAGCGAGTCGTGAGTGCCGGTGTCGAGCCATGCAAATCCGCGGCCTAAAGTCTGCACTTTAAGCTCTCCGTCGGTGAGAAATCTTTGGTTGACTGACGTAATTTCGAGCTCTCCTCGCGCCGAAGGCTTTATGCTTTCGGCAACAGCCACCACTTTATTGGGGTAAAAGTATAGTCCGACTACTGCGTAGTTTGATTTTGGCTCGTCGGGTTTCTCTTCGATTGACAGGCAATTGCCTTCGGCGTCAAATTCAGCAACGCCGTAGCGCTGCGGATCATTGACCCAATATCCGAACACGGTGGCTTTCCCTGATTTTTCTGCAGTAACTACTGACTCGCGCAGCATTTTTGAAAAACCGGCCCCGTGAAATATGTTGTCGCCGAGCACGAGACACACCGAATCGTTGCCGATAAAGTCTTTACCTATTATAAAAGCTTGAGCAAGACCGTCGGGCGATGGCTGTTCCGCATAGCTGAAGTTAACTCCATAGTCGCTCCCGTCGCCAAGCAAATGCTTGAACATGGGTAAGTCAAACGGCGTAGATATAATCAATATGTCCCGTATCCCGGCCATCATAAGTGTCGATATGGGATAGTAGACCATCGGTTTGTCATAGATGGGCAGAAGTTGTTTGCTGACTCCTTTTGTTATCGGGTATAACCGCGTGCCGCTGCCTCCGGCCAGAACGATGCCTTTCATTTAAAGGTAAAAGAAATGTGATAATGATTCAGAATTAATGACTATTCAAATTCCGTAAATGCCAGTGGTACCAGCGACTTTATGGAGTTAAGAATGTAGTTTTCTCTCTTGCCGGCGAGAATAACGCGCATACCTTTTCCTGACAGTTTCTCGAATTCGAGAAGAGCCTGGCGGCATGAACCGCACGGCGAAATTGGCTCATCGGGTTCTACTCCGTTTGTGTCACGTGCGGCAATGGCTATTGCGAGGAATTTAGCCTTCGGATATTGTGCATGGGCATAATAGGCGGCAGTGCGTTCGGCGCACATGCTCGAAGGCGTGGCTGCGTTCTCTTGATTTGAGCCAGTCACCACTTCGCCGTTGTCGAGCAATATGGCCGCACCGACGTGAAACTTGCTGTAAGGCGCGTATGAGCTGTAGGTAGCTTCGCGGGCCTTCAATACAAGCGACTTGTCAGTCTCAGTCAGCTCGTCGTCGCGCATTGCCATGATGGGTGTCACAAGTTGTAATTCTTTCATAATAGATATGTTGTTAGGGTTAAGATGTACTATCTGACTAACCAACAATGCAAAGATAGTATTTTACTTTGTATTTCTGAATTTTTAACGTATTCATATTCGTAAAGGCTTATAATATAGGATGTTGGTTGTCGCGGTATTGCTCGTTGCGGCCTAATGTTTTAAGGGAGGGCTTCGGGGTAAAAGCTGTTAAGGAGTGTTTAAAGATATTTTTAGTCTAAAAAATGTAAAAAATACACTTATTGGATTAAACTTTTTTTGGTTAGCGAGTCATAAGAATGTGGAAAAAATAATTGCATTCTGAAAAAACAATAAAAACATGACACAAATTCTACGACGGTCGGCAACGGCCATCGCTTTTACGGTGTTGAGCTTATGTGCTCTTTCAGCCGCAAATGTTACCGGTACGGTCAAGGACAGTATCGGTGAACCTATGATTGAAGCCACTATACGGCTTTTGTCGGCTAAAGACAGTTCATTTGTAAAGGGCGGGACGACCAATCTCAACGGCAGATTCACTCTCAGCGATGTTAAACAAGGGAGTTATATAGTGCAGGCTTCCTATATCGGGTATAACAACGCGTATGCCAATGTTAAAGTAGGTACCGGAAACGCCAGTGTGAAATTGGTGATGAAGGAGTCGACCATCATGCTTAAAGAAATGGTGGTTACGGGAGTTAAGGCAGAGATAACCGTTAAGGAAGATACAATAGAATATAATGCAGGATCCTATAAGACACAGCCAAACGCCGTAATGGAGGATCTTTTGAAGAAACTGCCCGGTGTGGAAGTGGATTCTGACGGAAAGATTACTGCCGGAGGTAAGGAGGTGAAGAAAATTTTGGTAGACGGCGAAGAGTTTTTCTCTGACGACCCGAAGGTGGCCTCTAAGAACCTGCCGGTGGAGATGATTGATAAGCTTCAGGTAATTGACCGAAAAAGCGACCTTGCGCGCTTGACCGGTGTGGACGACGGTGAAGAAGAGACTGTCATAAACCTTACGGTAAAGGAGGGTATGAAGAATGGTTGGTTTGGTGTGGTAAATGCCGGTTATGGTACCGATGACCGCTATGCTGTCGACTTTAACGTCAACCGCTTTTGGAACAGCAACCAGCTCGTATTCCTCGGTAACTTCAACAACGTTAACCAACTTGGATTTACCGACAGCAATGGTAACCGCTTCCGTCGTTTCGGAGGAAGTAACGGAATCACCACTTCTCAGTCGTTCGGCGTGAACTTCAATGTAGGCAAGTCTGACAAGACGTTGCGTGTCGGCGGTGATGTCATGTATAGCCACACTGACCAATATTCGCGTCAGCGTCAGGAACGAATGTACACCTTTGAAGATTCTACATCATACGTAAGCACACGTTCACGCACAGAGGATAAGGGTCATAACGTTCGTGGAGATTTCCGCGTTCAGTGGAAGCCGGATTCAAACACTACGGTTGAGTTCCGTCCGCGTTTCTCTTTGAATTTCAATGATTCAGAAAGTTCTGACTCTTCAAATACCCGCGCCGGCGACATAGACCGCTCGCTCGTGACAAGAAGTATAAATACGGGAAATTCCAGTGGTAAGTCATACGAGGCCGGGGGTGACCTTTGGTTCAACCATAATGTCAAATCGCATCCCGGACGTTCATACTCGGCGGCTTTGGAGTATAGCTTCAGCAATGTTCGCGAAAAAGACTATAGCTTCTCTTGGAACCGCTTCTATTCACTGATGATGGCCGATAACCCCGACAGTATAGTCGATGAGTTTACAAACAATCATACTTGGAGCAACCGCGTTGGTGGTCGTCTTTCTTGGACCGAACCTATCGGCGACGTAAAGAACGGACGGTTCATCACAGTTAGCTACCGCGCCACTTACCGATTCAATAATGCCGACAAAAATGTATTCGACTATCCTTATCAGATGGTAGGAACGTACCCTGACAACTATCCCGAAAGGATACCGGGTGTGGAACTTGAATGGAACGATACGCTCTCAAACCAGTTCCGTAACGACTTCTTTACTCAACGTCTTCAAGTGGGATTCCGCCAGGTGACCAAATTCATTAACCTTGATGTCGGTGTTGCGCTTGTGCCCTCGATGTCACGAAGCAAGGACCTGATACGCAGCGAACGCAACATCCCTGAGCGGTGGGTGTGGAACTTTGCCCCGTACATGCGCTTCCGCTATAAAGCGAGCAAATCCCGAAGCATGAATATCGACTACCGAGGTAATGCCTCAGAGCCGTCGTTGACCCAATTGCAACCGGTGGCTGACTATAGCAACCCGATGAGGGTAGTTGTCGGTAATCCTGACTTGAAGCCCTCGTTTAGCCATAATCTGCGAGTACGATTCCAAGACTTTGATGTGAATACGCAACGTTCCATAATGGCGATGTTCAACGTCAACATGACTCAGAACAGTATAGTTTCTAAGACCACGTTCAACGATGTGACAGGCGGTCAGGTGACCACTTACACTAACGTCAACGGTAATTGGGGTGCCGATTTGTTCTCGATGGTGTCATTGCCTTTCCGTAATAAAAACTGGCAGTTCAACGCTAATGTCATGGGTCGTTATAATCAGAGCATAGGATTCAACAACGGCGTACGTAACCGTAATAGTTCGTTCAATGTCAATCCATCGATAGCATTGGCATTCCGTCCCGAAGATTGGGATTTGGAGATTCGTCCGTATTATGGATTGCAGACCACCCATAACTCTGTACAGCAGAATAGCAACATGGAAATCCATTCATACGGAGGACGTTTTAGCGGCACATGGTATTCGAGCTTCGGTCTTGTGCTGAGCACTGATTTGAGCTATTCAAATGCTACCGGTTATTCGCAGGGCTACGACCCGAGCCAGTGGATGTGGAACGCATCTATTGCTTACCAGTTCCTCCGCGACAAATCAGCCACGATTGCCATCAAGGGCTACGATCTTCTGCAACAGCAGAAGAATGTACGCCGTACGTCAACAGGTAACTATACCGACGATATCGAATACAATTCTCTTACCAGATACTTTATGTGTACACTGTCATATAGGTTCAACACATTCGGTAAGGGTAAACGCCCGCAGGGTGCCGACGAAGGTCCCGGCGGTGGCGGATTCAGAGGAGGTCCCGGCGGTGGTCCCGGTGGACGACCCGGAGGCGGTGGCCCACGTTGATAATTCAAAAATATTGCGTAATTTTACGTCGTCAAAGCCGGTTGGCCTTGACGACGTAAAATTTTTATGTGCTTATGCTACAGATTGGCGACATAGTAAGGTATCTTAACGCAGTCGGAGGTGGACGTGTCACTCGCATCGACGGCAATATGGCGTATGTTGACGAGGATGGATTTGAGACCCCCGTTTTGATTAAAGAGTGCGTTGTAGTGACTCCGGCAAAGCCGGGAAAAACCGCAGAAAGTAAATATGTGGCAACCGCGCCGGCTCCGGGGCGCAAGTCAGAACCGGCTACTGAACCGGTAGTGGAGACCGACGGTGGCGATCTGCTCAACGTTGTGCTCGGCTACGAGGCTGAGGAAATCAAGCATCTTAACACGACGGAATATGACGCGTATCTTGTCAACGATTCAAATTATTACCTTTACTTTACATATCTTACCCGTGCCGACGGACACGATTGGGTGACTCGTTATGCCGACATTGCAGAGCCTAACATGCAGATACATCTGCAGCACCTTACGCGCGAGGATATTCCATCAATCGACCGTGTTGCCGTCCAATACATCGCTTTTAAGCGCGATAAGGAGTTCCGGCTGAAAGCTCCCGTGGCGGTGGAATATTCGGTTGATACGACAAAATTCTTCAAACTGCATTGCTTTAGGGAAAATGTATACTTCGATACGCCTGTAATTGCGTTCGACATAGTAAAGAACGACATCCCCCAGCGCACTATGGTCATCGACAGCGGACGGCTGGAAGACGCGCTTAAGTCGAAGCGTTTGGCCGACAAGCCCGAGCGTAAGCCGGTGGAGAAGCACCGGAAGGAGAGGCCTGCCGTGATCGAGGTAGATCTGCATATCGACCAGCTTCTCGATAGCAAAGCCGGACTCTCGAACACAGACATGCTGAACGTGCAGCTGCGCGAGTTCAACCGTGTAATGCAGGATAATCTAAAACATAAAGGGCAAAAAATCGTGTTCATACACGGCAAAGGCGAAGGCGTGTTGAGAAATGCCCTCCTTAAGGAATTGCGGTTGAAATATAAGCACTGCGACGTGCAGGATGCATCGTTCCGCGAATATGGTTTCGGTGCCACTCAAGTGACCATCAGATAGCCCGATAAAGATGATATTCTGCTTTAGCGGTACGGGAAATTCCCGACATGTGGCTCACGCTTTGTCACGGTTGCTCGGTCAGGAGGTCGTGGAGATGAACCGCGACACTTACGGCCACGCGCAGTCAATGCGGGCGGTCGACGGCTTGACGCTCTGGGTGTTCCCGATTCATGCATGGGGATTACCCGACTTTGTCGTAGAGTTTATCCGACGAGTGGGAACCGAGAACGGCGTCATGTCCGGAGGCCGCCACTATATGGTCTGCACGTGTGGCGACGACATTGGGTTGGCACATCTCCAGTGGCGCGGACTTATGGCATCCAGAGGCTGGAATGCAATGGCTGCGTACTCTGTGCAGATGCCCAACACGTATGTGCTTTTGCCTGGATTTGATGTTGACTCGGATAAGCTCGTGCAGTCTAAACTCAACGCCTGCGGGCCACGCATAAAGTCGATAGCCTCAAAAATATCCGAAGGTTCTGCGACTGACGATGTAGTTGAAGGATTTATGCCCAAGCTTAAGTCGAGGCTTATTTATCCGTTTTTTATGCGTCGGATGGTTTCAGCCAAGCCTTTCGCGGCAGATACCGATAAGTGCGTTGGTTGTGGTAAATGTGCCTCCGTTTGTCCAATGGGCAATGTCAGCCTCGATTCGGCAAGGCATCCTGCGTGGGGTAATGACTGCACACTTTGCCTCGGATGCTACCATGTCTGTCCGGCGCAGGCTGTTCGCTATGGTCGCGCATCACGCGGTAAAGGCCATTACTTTTGTCCAGACTTTTGAGCGGTAACATATATTAGCGGTAACGTATATTATGGGACAGGCTCTTAACCTTCGGAAGCTTTCACTTTGAAGCGTGGAAATCTGAATATTATTGAAAGAGCCACCATTATAGCCAACATCCAAGGGTAGTAAAGATAAGGCCATGGAGCTACCGGCGAGATTCCGGCCAGCGACGTGGCCAACAGAGTCTGTGCGCCATAAGGGATAATGCTCTGCACTATGCATGAACAGCTGTCAAGAATCGATGCTGATTTTCTCGGGTCGATTCCGTAGCGTTGTGATATGTCGCGCGACAGTGAACCTACGGTTATGATTGCCACGGTATTGTTGGCTGTGCACAGATTTACAATGCTGACTAAAAATGCTATGGCACACTGTGCTCCACGTATGCCGTTGATTCGGCTTGTCAGCACTTGCAGTATATACTGTATGCCCCCGGCCTCCTTAATCAAGCCGAGCATACCTGCGGCCAAAAGGGTTATTATGACCAGATTTCCTACTGAGTCAATGCCCTCGCCCATGAATCCGAACAGCGTAATCAGGTCATAGCCAAGCCAAAGTCCCAGCGCAATAGCCACTATAGTGCCGATTGCGAGTACGACCGTGACGTTTACTCCTGCTAAGGCTGTTACGATAATGGTGAGATAGGGGAGTATGAGCCACGAGTTGCTTTCGCCTAAGGCTTCAGTGTTCGGGGCATGGCTTCCGAGCACGGCATAAAGCACAAGCGAGCCGATGGCCGCCGGAAGCGCTATCCAAAGATTTGCTTTAAACTTATCGTTCATCCGGCATCCTTGAGTGCGTGTGGCAGCTATTGTTGTGTCGGATATGAACGACAGGTTGTCGCCGAAAAACGCGCCTCCGATTACGACGGCTACAAAAAATGCCACTGACTCGCTTTCCGACGTGGCAAGCTGCACGGCAAGCGGTGTCAGAGCCACGACCGTACCTACGGATGTGCCTATTGAGAGTGATATGAAGCACGCGGCAAAAAACAGCCCGGGAATAAGCATCTCCGCCGGGAGCCACTGTAGGGCCAGATTGACGGTGGCCTCTACTGAACCGGTAGCCTTGGCAAGCGATGCAAATGCGCCGGCAAGGATGAAAATCCACACCATGTACATTACATTTGACGAGCCTGCGTCGCGCGAAAATACCTCCACGCGCTTCGACAGGGGAGTGCCGCGCATAATGGCCACGGCCCACGCCGAAGCCACCAACAACGCCACTGCTATCGGCATCTTGTAAAAGTCGCCGATTATGATGGACACCGCCAGGTAAAAAATCAAGAATACGAGTATCGGCGATACGGCAACGATGCCTTTCCGCCATGTTATCTTTGACATATCGGCGCAAAGTTACTACATTGGATTCACTTGGCCAAATGCGTATCCGCCAAAATGATACTTTTATAAATTAACATTTGTTCACATTGCTGTGCCAAAAAATATTTTGAGATTTTTTTGAGAAACTGTTTGTCGTTTCAATCTAATCGCTAATTTTGCCACCCGGATAATGGTTGGCATTAAATCATTATCAATGTTGTTTCTTAATGTGCGATAAACATGAAAAATAGATTCGGCATATTCATCTTGGGTTGTCTCCTTGCAACATTTGCTACGGAGGCATTTGCGGTGAGTCCTTACGCCGTTTCCTCTTATTTCTGTGTTCCGTCGGCTGCGGGCGACGCACAAATTGACTATGGCTATGCTTGGAAGTTCTACAAACCGGCGGTGGTTGATTTGAGTCAACGCTCAGATAGTCAGCAAATTACCCCCCCCCAGAAATATCTCTTGCGGTGGCTTAAAAGGTAAATGCCGTTGCGGTAAGTCTTGCCGGTGTGTGCTTTCATCTCACTCAGCCGATTCTACGGTCAGGACTTTAACTTTTGCTCTTAAGACTAATCTGCTTTTCGATGCCCTCCTCGTTCCAAATATAGGTGCTGAATTTTATCTCGGCGATGGATGGACTGTTGGTGCCATGGGTATGTTTGCCTGGTGGAGCGACCGGGGCCGCGACCGTTTCGAGCGCGTTTATGGCGGAGAGGTGGAAGGCCGACGCTATTTCGGTAGCCGGTATGCCGATCGTCCTTTGTCGGGACATCATGTCGGTGTGTATGCCCAGATGCTTACCTACGACCTTGAGTGGGGCGGTACGGGCTATCTCTCTGATTTCTCCTACGGCGTTGGTGTCAGCTATGGCTATTTGTTACCTTTAACGCAGTGCTTGAACATCGACTTCTCGCTCGGGCTCGGGTACTTTGGTGGAAAATATAAGAAATATAAACCCTCTGACGGCCACTATGTATGGCAGGAGACTCTGAAGCGCAACTGGTGGGGTCCCACCAAGCTTGAAGTGTCGCTTGTCTGGATAATCGGCGGTTCAAAAAAGAAAGGAGGGTGCCATGAATAGACTGCTGACGGCATCCATCAGGAGTATTTTGCTCCTGTCGGTTCTCTCCATCTTCTCGGCCTGTGCCCAAAAGGAGTTGTGTTACGACCATAACCATACGGTGAGCCTGAGAGTGAATTTTGATTGGTGCAACGCGCCCGACGCACGGCCTGAATCTATGTCGGTCTACCTCTTTTCGGTGGCCGGAGGTAAGCCCGAACGATATGAAATCACCGACTATACCGGAGGAACTATCACAGTGCCTAAAGGCAAATTCCACATAATTACATTCAACAGCGACACAAAGAACATTATGCGCCGAAACATCGACGACATAAACACCTTTGAGCTGACCACCGACGAGACATCTTTGCTGTCGGGCTTATCCACAATGAGCCTGCAGACCGACAATGTGCCCCGTGCCGACGGATCGGCTGACTGCCGGGTGGTGACCAATCCCGATTTGATGTGGTCCACAAGAGTATCCGATGTGGAATTTTCCGATGACGTTTCAGGCCATGACTTGACGTTTTTCCCGGAGCAGATTGTCAAGACGGTGACCCTGACCATTTACAATATTGAAAATATCGGGTATGTCCGCGACATGAGCGCTACCATTTATGATATGGCCGGCGGATTTTATCCTGCAAACAATTGCCCGACTACCGAGCGCGTGATCATCCCGTTTTCGCTGACGATTAACGAAGAAGACGCTACTGCCATAGGCACTTTCCAAACGTTCGGTCACTGTCCGGAAGAAGTGGGCATGCATCAGCTTTTCGTGTATGCCATAATGGACGACGGTTCGAAATGGTACTATACTTTCGACTTGACCGAAAAGGTGCATATTGCCGACGACAATACACCGTCGTGGAGCATTTATATCGACGGATTGTCGCTCCCGGAGCCATCACAGGTCGAAGGCGGCTTGTCGCCGACTGTCGACGAATGGGAGAATGTTGAAATAACAATAGATATGTAAACCCATTTTAAATTCACTTTAATAACTTTAATTACAATGAAAAAGAATTTGTTAATTCTTGCGACTGCAGCTCTTACGATGACTGCATGTTCTAACGACGAAACCATTGAGGTTAACAAGGGCACAGCTATTGCTTTCCGCACGGCAGTGAACTCGCGCGCAACTCAGACGACGACCTCCTCTCTTAACAAGTTTTATGTGTCGGCTGTCAACAAAGGTTCCGCGTTTATGTCGGACGTGGAGTTTTCTAAAGGTGCCGGTGATGTATTTACCTCCTATCCGGAATACCGTTGGCCGACGGGCGAGGTTAAGTTCTATGCCTACTCTCCCGCTCCGCTGTCTCTTGGCATTAAAGAAGGTAGTGCAACTGCATTTGAAGTGAATGATGAAGGTGCTACTCTCAATGACTTTGCACCTGATATTAACATCGCCAATCAAGTTGACTTTATAACTGCCACGGCAACTTCTGAAGAGGTGAAGGAAGACGGCACAACAAAGAGTGTAGCTCTTGAGTTCTCGCACAATCTTACACAAATTGAGATTAAGGCTAAAAATGACAACTCCAACTATATATTTTCTATTCTCGGTGTAAAGATTGCCCGTGTTGCCTCTGAAGGTGATTTTACATTTAATCCGTCAGAAGGTGAATCGGCATGGTCGCTTACTGACGATAAGACTCAAAGCTACAACGTATTCTATGAATCGGCCATAGAACTTAATGCAAATGAACGCACGTTGATGACGAATACGTCAGGAAATGCTATGTTGCTTCCGCAACAACTTACTAAATGGAATGGTGAAGCCGAAGAGGAAGGTGCTTACCTTGCTGTGCTTGTCAACATCAAGACTGCAAACGGCAGTCAAATATATCCTACTACCGAGGGATTTTATAATTGGATTGGAGTAGGTATTGGCGACAATTGGGAAGCCGGAAAGTACTATACTTATACTCTCGACTTTACTAACGGTGCCGGATTTGTAACGCCGGATCATGATAATGGAGATGTTGATCCGGACGACGTAGATCCAACCGATCCAGGAACTGAGCCAGGCAGCGATCCTGATGATGACGACCCATTCGTACCTGGTACAGAACTTCTTGGTGGCCCGATTTCGTTCACTGCTACAGTTAGTGATTGGACTCAGGTTACATCCAACCAATAATTATCTCTTTGAAAAAATGTAATATAGCGATCCTGTAAAGAATCGGAAAATATGTATATTTCCGGGTAAGGCGGCCGAACCGGCTGCTTTGCCCGGACTCTCCAATAAATAATCAATCTGGATTAAAGACAATGCCCTTTATTAAATCTTTGCATATTACGGCCTCCGGAGTATACCTGACTCTATTGTGGGCAATAATTTCATTCGGCTTATTAAGTTGTGAGGATGATTGGAATGCCGATACTATAGACATAGACGGATCGATAGCTTTCACGATAGCCGATTCCGATGAATGGCATAGCCGTTCTGAAGAATCCGATTCGACGGATACTTACTCGAAATGGGGGATATGTGTCAGTTCAGAGCCGATAGGAGTTGACGAAAACGGTGACACGCTGTACTTGCACAAATATGTTAAAGATGGCATTGATTTTGGCGATTACGAAGAAAGAGAAGAGAATGATTCTGTGGCCGTTTCCCGCGCATCGATGCTTAGCGGAATATCCGAAATCGATAAATTTTGGGTGAAGGCTGCTTATTATATTGGCGATTGGAGCGAAGATCTTACCATGAATTTGATGGACAATGAACCATTCGCAAAAGACTCAAATGGCTTGTGGCGCCCATCTACAAATTATCTATGGCCGGGTGGCCCATATAAAACCCGACTTTTTGCATATTATCCGCAGCCTGACGGTGAAGAATACACAATTAGCGAGGAAACCGGTACGCCTATAATAAGCTGTTCGACTCCCAGGGTAAGTAGCTCCGGTGCTATACTTCCTGAGTATGGCACAGATATTGTGGCGGCTTATACCGGCGATATAACGGGGGTTCCTAAAACTGCTCCTGTTTTGCAATTTAAACACTTGCTTACCGCAATTAAATTTGTGATAGGAAAGGATGCTTTTCCTGGTATACTTAAAACTATCGAGTTTAGCAAGATATATCTTTCCGGAGAATACGATATGACAGGGACAAAAGGCTGGACTACGACGGGCGAATCGACCTACATATATTATAGCCCTAATATAGAAACAGACCCGGGAACGGAAATTGAGGTTATGCCGCCCTTTTTTGTTATCCCGCAGCAAATAGGAGAAATGCGGATTACATTATCGAATAATAGTCTTACGGGGGGCCAGATCATGAAAGGAACCTCGACATCGGGTTGGGATGCCGGTAAGACGATTACGTATGTAATAGACTTTAACAAAAGTACGATAAGCGCGCAATTGACCGTCACCTCGACGAGAGGATTTAGCTTTGGTTATATTGGGTCAGAAGGTGTCGCATCGCTCAACATTACCAGTCGAGCTATAATTGGCAGCGGTTCATACAAACCTTATGACTACTGCTACTGGGAGTTCGTTGAACAAAAGAGCGATAATTCGTACGTTAAGGTAGATGCTCCGTCTTGGTTGAATTTTGAAGAGCCGGTTAAATCCACTACATCGGATGCAATTAAACTTGTCGGGCAATTTAACATAGAGGCGGTACCTCCTGAGTTGATTGACAGCGAAGATGCGGAAATGTTAAAGGGACAATCGACGGTTGGCGGCTCTAATAATCATTATTCGCTTGCCGGCAACGGTTCGGCAAATTGCTATATGATCAGTGCTCCAGGATATTACAAATTTCCGGTTGTCTATGGCAATGCTTTGAATGGATCCGGTGGCGATAATACGTCGGCTTATCTAAATAAGAATTTAAGAAATTACAGTGGTAATGTGATAACCAAACCATGGATTTCAGACGACACGGGAGTCAGCCCAAAGTCGGCTAAAGTGCTATGGCAGGATTCCTATAATTTGGTTACGGATGTCTCCTATAATTCAACGGATAACTATATAGAGTTTACGGTTGACTCCGACAATATTTGTCCCGGAAATGCCGTAATTGCCGTCTACGATTCGAATGATGTGATTATGTGGAGCTGGCATATATGGGTGACTGCACTACCTTTAACACCAAACTATCAAATTGCAATTGGTAGTTTGGGAAATGTAAATATGCTCAACGCATATTTAGGTGAATGCCCTCCCGAAAACTTACGTTATGATGTTAATAATAAGGTGATACTTCACGTGTGGCAGACTATGCCCGATAAGGTTACCGTAATTAATGAAAAGTATCAGACCATAAGTCAATATGCTTCAGGTGAGGAGTATGGCTTCTTTATAAGCTGTCCTTCATATCAGGCTGGACGAAAAGATCCTATGAGACCGGTTTATGGTGATGGGAATGCTGAATGGAGCAATAAGACTGTATACTCCGATTTGAGTAATGTAGGCAGTGTGTCAAACAGTAGTGTGTCACTTAATACGACAATCCAGAATCCTCAGATCGTTTATATCGGGTCGAATGGCAGTTGGACCTCCCAAATGAATTATTCCTCTTGGAATACAGGGTCGTATTATGCTCCGAAGAAGTCTATTTATGATCCTTGTCCGCCGGGCTATCGGGTTCCGTATTCCGATGAATTCTGTACGAATGATGGCGGAGAATGTAATTATGAGCTGAATCCGTTAGGATTTTACATGTATTGGGACTCTTTTTGGGATTATTCTCAACTAATTAATTATAAATATATCTCTATGAGAACGGAAGATTTTGATGTACCTCAATATATGGATTATACTTTACGTGTTTGGACATCGAATCTATATTCCAGTGGCGGATTGTATTTTGGTGCGGTAGCTGATTTAGAGGCCTATGCGGTAGAGGGCGGAATATATGAAGGCGGTCCGCTAAGCCAAGCCTATCCCGTCCGCCCTGTCGCAGAGTAAATCCCGCATCTGGAAGATGCACGGAAATAAATAGAAGGGTGTGTTGACACAGCCCTTGTTGCACAGAGAACTGATCGTAGTTAGGATTATTGAGTGGATATGTGAATTTTACACAAAAATTGTCTGAAATTTAGGTTTGTCCGGATATAATAAATATCTTTGTACAAATTATCAATGACAATAGATATGGAATCGTACATGAAATTGGATAAAGCGACTCAATTCGGCGAGAATAAGTTTCATACTTATACCAATGTCGACAACACTATTACTATGGCTGCAATTTCTGGTCAATTCCATACAGCATTTGTTGGAATGGCGACCAACGAGGCCTTTTTCAAGGAGGACTCGTCGGCGGCTAAAGAGGAGCTTCTTGTCATTGCTGTAAACAATAGGACAAGAGAACGAAACTACTTTAGATTATACTCGCAGTTGCTTGACGGAGAAATTACTGAGGGTGACTTTAATCGTGAAATTGAGGAAAATGAAGATAGGTATGCTGTATCCACTAATATGCATTTAACTCGTGAAAAACTGCAATTAGCGGCCGAATTGTCTAAGGGTATAATGGATGTTAGCGATATTGATGATTTCCTTACTCTTTATTCTATCGATGGGTGTCATGCGGAAAGAATGTTGGAAGGAGGTGATAAATGACTGAATTCGTCAAAGTCGGGGAAAAAATTGAAGGTGCTAAAACTGAAATTTATTGTAGAAAAGAAAGTTTCAAAGGATTGCATAAAGACCCATTGACGTTAAAGCCGATGATTAAATACGAAATGTGCCGGAACAGTACCGCTGAAATAACCGAGGAACTGTTCCTTTCTGAGGATGAGTTAGAAATTCGTCGAAGACTGAACGTGGCTCTTCAAGTCGGTGATAAATTGAATGCAGATGCTATTACAGTCTTTGTAGATCAAAAGAGACCATTGAAATGTATTGTCAAAGAGGGGTTGACTCATACTCACGGCGGACATCTATTTTCTACTTCCAATAGAACAATCGGGATTATTAAATATACTCATCCCAACCTGATGCATTTATTGCAAACAAATAAAAAACAAATTACGCTATAATATATGAAAGTAGAACTTTTTACCATTTGTGATTCTGCTGTAGAATATAATGGGAAAGCAGTTATTGTTGGAACTTTTAACGAAGTAAGCAGTCCCTCATATCCCGTGAATATGCCAAATTTCAACTTGGTGGCGAGACTTTCTTATGAGAGAGATGAGAGTCCAATTAAAGAGGTCTCAATAAGTTCATATCATGTGGATGACACGGACTTAAAAATAATGAATTTTAAATTCCCCCGTAATGTTGATATGAAGATAAATCCTGACAAACGTAATTTTATTAATGTCATGTTGAAACTCGATAACATAGTAATACCAAAACCGGGAACTTACAAAATTGCGATTTCCGATGGTGAATCTGTTGCCGATATAGAATTCTATGCTGTCCGTATAGATAATCAGGTTAAGTAAATTGGCATTCGGGTTAGATGATATTTTTCAACTGCAAAGCTAATAAAATGTTCGGTATTCCGCACTATTTACCGAACATTTTGTGGCGTTCTTAAGGTTTACACGGGTCAGCGTCCACCAACCGCCCCGTGCGCTGACTACAACTAACAGTATAGACAAAAAAAGTCCGCGACTTATAAGCCACGGACTTTTTTCGTTTTGGAATTAGTCGGGGTGACTAGACTCGAACTAGCGACCTC
>CAZIXM010000028.1:0-37439 GCA_964543345.1 uncultured Muribaculum sp.
ACCCGCGACCCCAACCTTGGCAAGGTTGTGCTCTACCAACTGAGCTATTTTCGCGTTGGGCAATCGTCATATTTCTCAATTGCGATGCAAAGGTAGAGATATTTTTTTAATTATCAAAACTTCCTGCCGAAATTTTTTTGAACGTCGTAAAAAAACACTTAGAGCAGGTCTGTCTCACAATAAATGTTAAAGCAACCTGTTTCTGCGGGGCTTAATCCCACAATCGATCGCGTATTGCATAGCGCGGACGATGCTTTACTTCATTGAATATCTTTCCGATATATTCGCCAACGATGCCTATGCTCATTAACGTGATGCTTCCGAGAAACCAGATTGACAGCATTAGAGATGTCCATCCGAGAGTGGCCGTATCGCCGAAATATGCGCTAAAGACGTATATTGCTACAGCTATGTCGAGCAACAACAATATAAGTCCGGTCATAAATATTATGCGGATGGGCTTTGATGAAAATGACGTGATTCCGTCTATGGAAAAGCTGAGCATTTTGGCCAGAGGATATTTTGACTCTCCAGCCACTCGCTCATGTCGTTCGTATGTCACGATGGCCGTGTCAAGACCAATCTGTGGAATTATGCCCCGCAGAAACAGGTTGCTTTCACCGTATTGTGATAGCAGTCCTAATGCGCGGTCGCTCATTAAGCGGTAGTCTGCGTGGTCATAGACGGTGTCGAGACCCATCAATTTCTGGAACGAGTAAAATCCGTGGGCGGTCGTACGCTTAAACCACGTGTCGGTAGCCCGGCTTGAACGTACGCCGAAGACTATCTCCTTGCCTTCGTTGAACCGACGCACCATTTCTATGATGGCATTCTGGTCGTCTTGAAGGTCGGCATCGATCGATATGGCGGCGTCGCAATAGCCGTGGACTGACATAAGTCCGGCTAAGAGAGCGTATTGGTGTCCGCGGTTATGCGCCAAAGATATGCCTTTTACGCGGGAATCTTGTTCATGAAGGCGTTCAATTACTTGCCACGTCTTGTCACGGCTTCCGTCGTTACTGCATAAGATATAGCTGTCGGCCGACACTAAACCCTCCCCGGCCATTTTGTCAAGTAGCTCGATAAGCTTATTCGCCGTAATCGGCAGTGCGTCCTGCTCATTGTAGCACGGAATCACTATGGCTATGCGGGGAGTGTCGTTCATGTCGGTATTTTAAAGCACTTTGTATATGGTTTTAACTGGCGCTTAATAGTTGCGGGCAAAAATCACGCGCTGGGCCGACGGCTTACCGGTCACCATGCAAAATCCCGGAGTTTTGTCGCCGTCCAAAGGAATGCATCGAATGGTAGCTTTGGTTTCCTCTTTGATTTTTTCTTCGGTCTCGGTGGTGCCGTCCCAATGTGCAAGGATAAATCCGCCTTTCTCGATCTCTTCCTTAAATTCTTCGTAGGTTTCTACCGTGCGTGTCATCTCTTCGCGATGTTTCAAAGCTTTACGGTAGATGTTGGCTTGAATTTCTTCAAGAAGATTCTTTACATATTCTTCGATGCCTTTCAGCGGAGCTTCATGTTTCTCAAGAGTGTCGCGTCGCATAACTTCGACAGTTCCGTTTTCAAGGTCGCGTGCACCGATGGCCAGACGCACAGGAACGCCCTTCAGCTCATAATCGGCAAATTTGAATCCTGGTCGACGGTTTTCGGCATCGTCATACTTGACGCTGATTCCAAGTTCACGCAGACGTGCCACCACAGGAAGAACTTCATTTGTGATTTCAGCCAACTGCTCGGAATTCTTATAAATAGGAACGATAACTACTTGTATCGGAGCCAAGTGCGGAGGCAGTACGAGGCCGTTGTCGTCGGAGTGAGTCATAATCAATGCACCCATAAGTCGTGTGGATACGCCCCATGAATTTGCCCAAACGTATTCGGGCTTGTTCTCCTTATTGACGAATGTCACGTCGAAAGCCTTCGCGAAGTTTTGACCGAGATTGTGCGATGTCCCTGATTGGAGAGCTTTGCCGTCCTGCATCATTGCTTCGATGGTATAAGTGTTGAGCGCGCCAGCAAACCGTTCGTTGGCCGATTTAACGCCTTTAATGACAGGCATGGCCATATAGCGTTCGGCAAAGTCTGCGTATAGATTAATCATCTGTACGGTTCTTGCTTCCGACTCTTCGGCAGTCTCGTGGGCACAGTGGCCTTCCTGCCAAAGGAACTCGGAAGTGCGGAGGAACATACGGGTTCGCATCTCCCAGCGCATGACGTTGGCCCATTGGTTGCAGAGTATGGGGAGGTCGCGGTAAGAGTGTATCCAATTCTTGTAAGTACCCCAGATTATGGTCTCCGAGGTAGGACGAATGATAAGCTCCTCTTCCAAGCGAGCTTCGGGATCGACAACTACGCCGTTGCCGTTAGGGTCGTTTTTGAGGCGGTAGTGTGTCACGACGGCACATTCTTTCGCGAAACCCTCGACATGTTCGGCTTCACGGCAAAGGAATGATTTTGGTACAAGAAGGGGGAAATAGGCGTTTTGTACGCCAGTTTCCTTAAACATCTTATCGAGAGTCTGTTGAATCTTTTCCCATATAGCATAGCCGTAGGGCTTTATGACCATGCATCCGCGCACTGCGCTCTGTTCGGCCAAATCAGCTTTGACTACCAGCTCGTTATACCATTTAGAATAGTCCTCACTGCGTTTAGTGAGATTTTTTAGTTCCTTTGCCATAGCAAGTTAAATTATTTGTGATGGTTGTTATAGTCGTTTTGTTGTGCAAAGGTACGGAAAAAGGCTCAATTAGCCAAAGCTTTTCCTTTGTGCGCAAGTTCGTCCCCGCAACCGGAGCCGGCTTCTAAAATTTATATCCGATGCCGACAAGTCCGGTGATACCGACATTGGGGACTCCGTATGTGAGTTGCCACTTTTCTCCGAGCAGATTCTCGACGTTGGCCCATACGCTGAAACGTTCGTTGAATCGGTATGTCGCCGACAAGTCGAGTGAATTGACATCGCCCAAAGGAGTCATCGAGTAGATGTAGCCCTTGAAGATTTCAGCCGACTCGGGGCGGACTGACATGACTGCCCGGTCAGCGCGCCGGCGGTAAGCTACAGTTAAGTCAAGAGGTTTAATTGGCGTAATTGTGAGCGAGGCTTCAATCACACTTTTTGCACGGTCGGCCCATTCGATATAGCCGGTGTCGTGTTCTTGCGGTGCGCCTTCGTAGCTGAGTTTGACTTTGAGCAGGTCGCTGTATGCGTAGTTAAATGCGATGCCGTAATTGAAACTTTTGAAATTCATCGGAGCATACATACCTAAAGTCTGGATATAGGCGACCGGATTGGCCGAGGAATATTCGTTTTGGTAAAGTATCGGCATATTGGCATTGTCGTACGAACCGATTCCGCCCCATGCTTCAAAAGATGCTCCTGAGAAGGGGCCGATTACGATTCCGAGATCGAGCTGGCCTTTTGTGCGCGTAGGCAGATAGATTATGGATGGGTTGATATAACGGTCTCGGTCGAGCATACTGCCGAGAGTGTTGATGGTCACATGGGCTGCTTTGATTTGCGCATAGACGGAGAATTGCTGAGAGGGCATCCAGTCGAGTCGGACATCAGGGCCGATGTTGACCCCGGAAATTTCACCGGTTTGGGCGGTTAACTCTATTCCTAACCTTGCCGAGTAAGTGTCTCCTCGCGAAATGAAGTATGGCGCAAGGTCTACCACACCG
The DNA here is from genome assembly GCA_964543345.1 of uncultured Muribaculum sp. Classification (GTDB taxonomy): domain Bacteria; phylum Bacteroidota; class Bacteroidia; order Bacteroidales; family Muribaculaceae; genus Muribaculum. Next base: position 3,694 of record CAZIXM010000028.1, read on the forward strand.
AACGAAACAGCCGGCGAGAGTATCCCCTCAAACTCATAGTTTTGTCCGAGCAGGACGCTGAGGTTCTCCGAGAATGAAGTCGACGAGTAGCTTATATCGGCTCCTATAACCGAAGATTTGCTCAACGGATATGAAGCGCCGACGTTTACAGAGAATGAACCGTCGGTTAAGGCTTTCAGTCCGGTACCGGGATAGGCCTTTGAAAAGCCGAAATACCCATAGTTTACGCTCGCGTGAATGTCGAGATTTCCAAACAATGAACTCCATCCGAGATTGATTCCTGCTCGGTTAGCTGAGCGATTGAATGCATCGTCGACAGCGACATTGCCTGAATTGTCGTAGCCGAAGACCGGGAACCACAGCGAGTTGAAGCCGTAAGCTATGTCGGCTGAAAGAGTTCCGATACCGTCGAAAGTGTGTTGTAAGTCCGCGCCGAGGGTAAAGTCGTGGCTTTTATAAGTGGGCTTAAGCCCATAGACGTTTTCTTTTGAATACTGGCTTCCGTCGTATTGCATCCATGCTCCTAAACGAGTATATTCGTCGTCAACAAACCGATAACCTGCCGAAGCTCCGAGCTGGAATGAGGGGAAGTAGCCAATGTCGAAATAGCCTCGAGTGTTCGGGGCGGTGACGGACGACGCATACTTGTTGGGAGGCAACACGGTGATGGAAGGCGTGACGGGCGCAATCACGGCTCTGTCCGACCAATTGAGTCGTTTTAGATGTATTGACGGGAGCAGAAGTTGGGGCTGTTGGAAAAGTCGTGATGCTTCGCGCTCCTGTGGGACTATCTCTTTTTCGACAGTGATTTCTTTTGATAACGGTTCCTGCGCATGGCCTATTGCGGCGAAGCAGATTCCGAGAGTATATGCTGTTGCTTGTCTAATGATGCTCATTATGGTGGTGTTGTTTAGCGTAGATTTATTTTAGACGTTTTTCAATCATCTGGAATATGTCGGCTTCATCGCCCGGGTAATTCTCTTTTAAGCTTTTGAGATATTCGTTTGCCTCGAAGTCATTGCCCTGCTTGCGATATATGTCACTTAACAAGATGTAACCTCTTGCGAGCCAGTATTGATGAGGTGTATTTGAATCGATAAGGCTTTCTACTGACTTGCGGGCCTGTGAAGTTTTGCCGGAGTCGAAATAGTATTGCGAAAGATAATATGCCGATTTTGCCCCATAAAGGTCATCGGTGTTTTTGGCCAGACGGCTCCATTCCTTAACGGCTTCGTCGGCGCGTCCCAGATTTGACAAGGCTTCGGCTCTTGAATAAATAGCTTCATTTTTAGCTGCCGACGATATGGATGTTGATGCAAGAATTTTGTCGGCGGCGGCGAGTGCGTCATTATAATTCTTAAGACTTAGCGACCCTCGCATGATTCCGAGCTGAGCCGACAGCACATTACGCGATGCGGATGCTTTTTGGGCAAGGGTGCGGAATGTTGCCAAGGCCGTCTTTACGTCGCCTCGTTTAAGCTCGACATTTCCCTTGATGGCGAGCGCGTCTTCTGCCGATTCGGCATCGGGGTAGCGTTCGACGAGCAACGATGCATAGCGCAGGGCATCGTTGTCGTTTCCAGACTCAGATGCTTTGGTGGCGAGATAACTCAGTGCTTGCGGTTCGTACATGCCATGCGGATATTCGTCTATATATGCGGTAAGTTTTCTCACCGAGCCGCTGGTAAGATAGTCTTTCTCGGCTGATTCGAAAGTCAATCGGTCCATCTCCGACACTTCGAGCTTTGGCGCGTTTGGGACGGAAGCTATGAAGCGTGAATATTCGCTCAAGCGACCGTCGTCGGCGTATATGCGTTTGAGGTCGTCAGAAGCGATTCGCGCTTCTTCGCTTGTCGGATACGACTTTATTACTCGTTTATAGCTGTCGATGGCCTTGTCTTTATTGCCCATAGACAGAAGAGTGATGGCCAGCTGCAGATAGCCGTTACGTCCTTGAGCAGTCGAAGGGAATCTGTCGACAAGCTGATTGTATACCCGGACAGCGTCGGTTGAGTTTCCGGTGGCTACGTGGCTTTCCGCTTTTTCGAGCAGAGCCGACGGCATTAGTCCGGATGTCGGATATTCCGCCATCATCTGGTCGAGTAACTCAATCTTTCCGGTATGGTCGCGGTTAAGTCCACGCATTAAAGCCTTTTGATATAAGGCATAATCGCCGGCGGAGTGGTTGAGGTTGTAGGCCATGTCGTAGGCCTCGGCGGCTTTGCTGAATTGCGATTCATAATAGTAACAGTCGCCGATGCGGTTGTATGTGTCAGCTTTAACCTCGTCAGAAAGGTCGGACTTTAATACTTTTTCAAAGTCGGTTCTGGCTGCAGAATAACGTTTTTCTCCAAATCGGCTGTAGCCGAGGTCGTAATATGCAATTGAGCGGTTGGGCGATGAGGCTGTTGTGGCTTTGATATAGTCGTTGAACGCCTTTGATGCCTGCGAATAATTGCCTTTACGGTAGTAACAGTCGCCGATCCACAAGTCGCATTCAGTGGCTATCGACTTATTTCGTGAAGCGAGCGATTTGGCCTCCTGGAAGCGTGACAATGCACTGTCGACGTTGCCTGACGCGAGGTCGCGCGACCCTAGTATGTAAAGTACCCTCTGTTTAGCCGTCAGAATGTTGTCAGACGGACGCTTGATACGCTCTATCGAAGCGAGTGCCTGTTCGTAATTATTGTCGGTCATGTATCCCGTAATGAGATACTCTTGAACTTCAGAAGCATAGCGTGAATTAGGATAGCGTTTTAGAAAAGTCTCAAATGTTGCAACTGAGCTTCCGAATGGTGTGCGTCCTCCTTCCATGCGGGCCACAGCATAATTATAATAGGCTGTTTCCTGAACGGCAGTGTCATAGTCCATTCTGGATGCTTGCTCGAGAGCCATAAGCGCGGTGTTAAGGTTGCCGAGCCTTAGATTAGCTTGTCCGATGTAGAGATAGGCCGACTGACCCATAGCGTCGTCGCAGGCTGTCACCGGAGTCAGGGTCCTTATGGCGTCAGTGATGTCGCCGGCTTTATATTCGCTAACACCGAGCAGATACAGTGCCGACGGAGCCGGATCGTTGGTGGCTGAAACATAGCGTCTAAGATAGGGGATAGCCTCGTATTCTTCGCCAAGATTATACAGCGATTCGCCGGCCACGCGTTCCATTTCGGGTCGGAATTCCGTGTCTAACTGAATAGCCTGGCGAGCCATTGACAGGGCTTTTTGGTAGTTACCCTGCGCATATTCAATTTGGGTAAGATAGTAAAAAGCTCCATTCCCCGGAGGAGTGGACGTGTCGACTCTTGAGAACAGATCACGCGCTTTTTTGTAGTCGCCTTCAGTATAATAAATGTAGGCTTGATAGTAACGTGACGCGTTGCCGTATTTGCCGGATGAGTTCAGCGTCGAGAATCCGCGCATGGCTTTGTTCATGTCGCCGAGCATCATTTGGCAGAATGCAGTGCGATACGTCAGATCCTCCTGTCGCGCAATGTCGAGCGAAGAAGTGCGGATGTCGGAATATTGTTCAAGAGCTTCGGCATATTTTGCTTGGTAGAAGTCACAGTCGGCAAGTGCCAACATTACTTCCGGTCGGCGCGGAGAAGCCGAATATAAGTCAAGATATTTATTAAGTGCAGTCCTTGCTCCGTCGATATCGCCGGATGACAACAATGACATGCCTATATAATATTGGCTTTCGCGTAACTGTTCCGACGAAGCCATTTGCATCAGATGGTTTAGTTGGTCAAGGTCACCCTGGAAGTTGCCGTCCTGAAACATCAGAAGTCCGCGCTCGAAGTAGCCGTCAGGTGCAGCCGAATTGATTTGTGCATTTCCGACGGCTAAGCTTGCCGTGGCGATTGACCAAATTAAAAATCTCTTCATATTTCTGCATGAATTAAATATAGATGCAAAGATAGCAGAATTATCGGGTATTATTGCATAGTTGACGAATGAAATGTGGAAAATTAATATTAACTTTGCAATCGGAGAAGTTTGCATATTTCTTGATACAACCATATTCATTTATACATTTTTGTTAATCGATTGTAATTATGAACCACTTATCTGGTAATGCTCTTGCATTATTATTCTATTTAATTCCCGTAGTGGCCGGCGCCATTGATCATGCCGGCTTAGTGACTGACAGCATTATCGACGGCAATTTAGTTATAACCCGTGGGGGCGAGACTGTTCCTTTGGTGGTGGATTTGAATGACGAAAAAGGTGTATTGATTGCTGCAGACAATCTTGCTGCAGACTTTGGACGCGTCACAGGAAACAAGGCGGCGGTAGTAAACGATGTTAAATCGCTTGATGGGAATACCGCCATTATAGTAGGCTCTTTAAAGTCGTCGTTTATAAAGGATTTGGTGAAAAGGAAAAAGATTGATGCCGGGATGCTCGACGATAAACCGGAAAAATATATTATCACCACGGTTGACGATCCTTTGCCCGGAATTGGAAAAGCGCTTGTCGTTGCAGGCTCGGATAAGCGAGGTGCCATTTATGGCATATATGAACTCTCGGAGCAGATAGGTGTATCGCCTTGGTATGATTGGGCTGATGTGCCTACGCGACACGCTTCAGACTTGTCGATAAAGCCCGGAATTTACACGGCCGGCAGTCCGGCTGTTAAATATCGCGGAATATTTCTTAACGATGAAGCTCCATGCCTAACTTCATGGGTTAAGAACACTTACGGCACTGATTACGGAGACCACCGCTTTTATGGACGCGTGTTTGAACTGATTTTGCGTCTGCGAGGTAACTTCTTATGGCCGGCAATGTGGTCGTGGGCTTTTTATGCTGATGATCCCGAAAACAGTCGTCTTGCAGATGAAATGGGCGTAATTATTGGAACTTCGCACCATGAACCGATGGCCCGCAACCATCAGGAGTATGCGCGACATCGGAGTGAATACGGAAAATGGGACTATCAGACCAATAGCAAAAATCTGGATAAATTTTTCCGCGAAGGCATTGAACGCGCAAAAAATACGGAGGATGTCATAACGATAGGAATGCGTGGCGACGGTGATGAGGCGATGGGTGAAGATGCTAATGTGGCATTGCTTGATAAAATCATAAAAAACCAGCGTGGCATAATCAAGTCCGTTACTGGCAAGAAAGCGTCAGATACTCCCCAAGTGTGGGCACTTTATAAGGAGGTGCTGGACTATTATGACAAAGGATTGCGTGCGCCCGACGACGTAATCTATCTCCTGTGCGACGATAACTGGGGTAATGTTCGCCGACTACCTGACAGCGACGAGCGAAAACATCCCGGAGGGTGGGGTATGTACTATCATGTCGACTATGTCGGTGCTCCCCGCAACTCAAAATGGATTAATGTTACGCCTATTCAGAATATGTGGGAACAGCTTCAGTTGACATACGACTATGGTGTCGATAAATTGTGGGTGCTTAATGTCGGCGATTTAAAGCCGATGGAATATCCCATCACTCTTTTCCTCGATATGGCATGGAATCCGGGCAAGTACGATGCTTCAACCATCCTTGACCATACCCGGAAGTTCTGCAAGGAGATTTTCGGCGAAAACCAGGCCGATGAAGCCGCCCGTATACTTAATCTATACAGTAAATACAACGGAAGGGTAACGGCAGAAATGCTTGATGCCGATACGTATAACCTTGCTTCGGGAGAGTGGAAAGAGGTCGCTGACGAATATGCGAGACTTGAAAAAGATGCTCTTAGACAATATGTGACACTGCCGTCGGAAATGCACGATTCATATCGCGAGCTGATTCTGTTTCCGGTCCAGGCGATGGCAAATCTATATGACATGTATTATGCGCAGGCAATGAACCGTTCGCTTGTGGCGGATAATAATCCGGAGGCAAATGTTTGGGCCGACCGCGTAAAGGAGTGCTTTGTGCGGGATTCGTTGTTATGCGCAGAATATAATAATGAGATGGCCGGCGGAAAATGGAAAGGAATGATGACGCAAAAGCATATTGGATATACATCGTGGAACGATAACTTTCCTGCAGACAAAATGCCCGAGATCGCGTATGTCGATGCTGAGGCTTCCGGAGGTTACACTGCGCTTCATTCCGACGGATGCGTAGTCATTGAAGCCGAACACTATAATTTGTCTGTCGATGCCGATTCGGCTAAATGGACATTGCATCCCGGCATGGGACGTACGCTCAGCGGCGTGTCTTTGATGCCATATTCAGAGCCGACAGAAGGGGCGTCGCTCACGTACAAGTTTACTTTGCCCGACACGGTTAATATGGTCAATGTCCATGTGATAACCAAGTCAACCCTTGCGTTTAAGCGCACTGAGGGGCACCGTTATACGGTTGCGGTCGACGGTCAGGAGCCTGTCGTAGTTAATTTCAACGAAAATCTGAATGAGTCGCCCGAGAATATATATAATGTCTTTTATCCCACAGTGGCGCGTCGCGTTGTGGAGAAAATTGTTGAAATGAACGTTAGTCCGACTGGCGACGGTGTGCATCAATTGACATTGACTCCGATTGAGCCGGGCACAGTGTTTGAAAAAATAGTGGTGGATTTCGGTGGCTATGAGCCGGCATATCTGTTTGGTACGGAGTCGAAGGTTGTACGCCAATAAAGGTTTGTAAAACTTTTTTTCGATAAGTAGTGTTAATAATTTAAATTAAACATTCCACTTTTAACAACTACAGATATGATTAAAGCAATGATTATTGCCGGATGTGGCGGCTTCATCGGTACATGTGGCCGTTTCCTTGTGGGCAAGTGGGCAGCCGGAATGTATCATGGAGCGTTCCCTATGGGCACATTTTTAGTTAACATCATAGGATGTTTTATCATTGGCTTGTTTTTCGGGCTTCTTGAGCGTGCTCATGTAATGACTCCCGGAGAAAATGTATTGTTAATAACGGGTTTTTGTGGCGGATTCACTACGTTCTCGTCGTTTGCCGACGACATGTGGGTGCTCGGCTCCAAAGGCGACTGGGTTACATTTGCACTTTATTTGGGATTAAGCGTAGTGTTGGGTATACTCCTTGTATGGGGCGGACGCGCGCTTATCCGTTAGACATATTTTAATAAACTATAATTTATCATGCAGAAAGTTACGAAAGAGATGGCCCTCGACTATCACCGCGAGGGTAAACCGGGGAAGATTGAGGTTGTGCCTACCGTGCCCTATTCCTCACAGCAGGATTTGGCGTTAGCATATTCGCCGGGAGTTGCCTATCCTTGTAAGGAGATAGAAAAGAATCCAAAAGATGCTTACGAATATACCAACAAAGGGAATTTGGTGGCTGTCATCAGTAACGGAACTGCTGTCTTGGGTCTCGGCGACATAGGTGCGCTCGCCGGTAAACCGGTTATGGAGGGAAAGGCGTTGCTTTTCAAGATATTTGCCGGTCTCGACTGCTTCGATATAGAGGTCAACGAGAAAGACCCTGATAAATTCATACAGATAGTAAAGGCACTCGCACCGACTTTTGGAGGCATTAATCTTGAAGATATAAAGGCTCCGGAATGTTTTGAGATAGAAAGCCGACTTAAGGAGGAGTGTACGATTCCTGTCATGCACGACGACCAGCACGGCACCGCCATTATTTCGGCGGCGGGTCTGCTCAATGCCCTTGAGATTCAGGGAAAGAACATTTCAGAGATTCGCCTTGTAGTGAACGGAGCAGGCGCCGCGGCAGTCAGCTGTACGCGGTTGTACATGGCTTTGGGCGTGAAGCGGGAAAATATAGTGATGTGTGACTCGAAAGGGGTCATTACCACTCGCCGTACCGGGCTTAATTCGCAAAAGCTCGAATTTGCAACCGACCGTGACATAACGACTCTCGAAGAGGCGATGAAGGATGCCGATGTATTCCTCGGACTTTCGGTAAAAGATGTAGTTACACCGGAGATGCTCAAGTCAATGGCTCCACGCCCGATTGTTTTCGCTCTTGCCAATCCTGATCCGGAAATATCATACGAGGCGGCGATGGAGTCGCGTGACGATTTGATTTTTGCAACCGGACGCTCTGATTATCCTAACCAGATAAACAATGTGCTGGGTTTCCCATATATATTCCGTGGGGCACTTGACTGTGGCGCGACTACTATTAATGAGTCGATGAAACTGTCGGCTGTTAAAGCTATCGCAGAATTGGCCAAGGAGCCGGTCCCCTCGGTGGTCAACTCGGCATACGGCATGACAAACTTGCGCTTCGGCAGGGAGTATATCTTGCCCAAACCTCTTGACCCGCGTCTGATTACTTCGGTCGCACCCGCAGTTGCGCGTGGTGCAATGGAGTCGGGAGTGGCCACTCGTCCGATAGAAGACTGGGATGCCTACAATGAGAAGTTGCGTCAGTTAATGGGACACGACACCAAGATGATGAAGCGTTTCACCCAGGCGGCTCAACAGAATCCCAAACGATTAGTATTCGGCGAGGCAAATACGGACAATATGCTACGTGCCGCGGCCAATTCATATCAGGACGGAGTCTGCATACCGGTATTGCTCGGCAACGAGGAGATGATAGAGAAGCGTGCTAAGCGATTAGGAATCGACATTACGGGTATGGAAATTGTCAATCTGCGCCACGATCGCGAGGCTGACCGCAGGGCAGAATACGCAAAGCGTCTTACAAAGAAACTTCAGCGTGAAGGAATGACCTACTCCGAAGCCCTTGAGCTGATGTTCGACCGAAATTATTTCGGTATGATGATGGTGGAGGCCGGCGATGCCGATGCGATGCTTGCAGGTACATATTCGGGTTCACACGCTCCGCTCGACATCGCAAGCAAAGTCGTCGGAATACGTCCGTCGTATAAGCATTTCGCGGCCATGCACATACTCAACACCAAGCGCGGGGTTTACTTCATTGCAGATACGATGATTAACCACGCCCCCGATGAGGATACGCTGTTTGACGTAGCCCGGTTGGCCCGTTATTCGGTTGAATATTTTGCATACGACCCTGTTATGGCGATGGTGTCATATTCAAATTTCGGTGCGAATAAGGACGAGGAGCCAAAGATGGTACATCGTGTGGTAGAGCGACTGCACAACGCTTATCCAGACATGCCTGTCGACGGAGAAATGCAGGTGAGCTATGCCATCAATAAAGAGCTTCGTGATGAAAACTTCCCGTTCACCAAGCTCAAAGGGCGCGATGTCAACACGCTTATATTCCCAAACCTCACTACGGCCAATACCGTGTATAAAATGATGTTGGCGATGGGTCTCGGAGATGCCATAGGCCCGATACAGATGGGTTTGAACAAGCCTGTACACTTTATAAATGTCGACTCCCCGGTGAGGGACATTCAGAACCTTGCCACTGTGGCGGTTCTTGATGCTGCCGTACTTGAGAAGGTCGGCAAAGCTCATGACTCTAAATACTAACAGATAAATACTTACTATGCGACTTAACGGAAGACGCGAAAGCTCAAATGTGGAGGACCGTCGCGGGGAAAGCGGAGGTCGTCTGTCCGGCGGACTCGGCTCTCTCAGCGGACTGGGTGGTCTCAGCGGATTTAAAAAAGGTGGTTTAAGTATCGGCGCCATTATTGTCATAGCCGTAATAACTCTTCTTTTCGGAGGTGACTTGTCCTCCATTTTCGGAGGCGGAGGAGGGTTGCCGTTGTTAAACGACGAGACTACTTCAGGCGCAAACTATACGCCGACAGCCGAAGATGAGGAGCTGGCTAAATTTTCACGTCAGATTCTTGCTTCGACCGAGGATGTCTGGACCCAGCAATTTGAGAAGATGGGCAAGACTTATCGTGCCCCGACACTTGTACTGTTCACTGGGGCTGTCGAGAGCGCGTGCGGACAGGCCACCTCGGCTGTGGGGCCATTTTATTGTTCTGGCGACGAGAAACTATACATCGACCTTGACTTTTTCCGCACTATGCGCCAAAATTTAGGTGCCGGGGGCGACTTCGCATACGCATACGTTATAGCGCATGAGGTGGGACATCATGTGCAGCATCTGCTCGGAATCCTTGACGCGGCACATGCCCAAATGGCGCAGGAGAGCACAAAGCAGTCCAATCAGACGAGCGTACGTATAGAACTGCAGGCCGACTTCCTTGCCGGCGTTTGGGGATATTATGAAAACCAGCTTTTCAATTCGCTTGACGACGGAGATATTGAGGAGGCTGTAAATGCGGCTTCAAAAATCGGCGACGATATTCTTCAGCAACAGGGTCAGGGCTATGTAGTGCCTGACGCATTTACGCACGGACGAGCCGATCAGCGCATGAAGTGGCTGAAACGAGGTCTTACGACCGGTGATTTAAGCCAAGGAGATACGTTTTCTCCTAAATATGACGACTTATAGGGATATGTGCTTCAAAATTGGTCAAAAAGTCTAATATGATGGCTTTTTGGCCAACACAGCCTATGCCATGTTTAAACCATCCATGAAATATGGTATCTTATCATAATAAAGATTATCGACTATGAACAGACTAATTCGCATTTTGGCTTTGGCCGTAACGTGTGTGGCATTAGCCGTCCCTCAGATGGAGGCACAGCATACCAATACTAACCGTGGAAGGAACGGCGGTAATTCACGGTCGACCACCACCCAGCAGCAACAGCGTCAGACCGGTTCGCAATCAAACAACTCAAGGGCCGGAAACAATTCCAATCGCGGTAATAATAGGCAGACCCAAGCCGCACATACCAATAACGGCAACAGCCATGGCAACCCGGGCAACTATCGTCCGAGCGGCACCACTAACAACGGTGGCACGAACAATAACGGCACTCGCCCCGGAGGAGCTAACAACAACGGAGTGGGTAACTACCGGCCTGGTGGCACGACAAACAACGGTGGTATCAACCATGGTACGAGGCCGAATAATCCAGGCAACGGCAGTAACAACCGTCCCGGAGGCACAATCAATAACGGGGGAAATAACCCCGGAGCGCATCCTGTCAACCCCGGCAACGGAAATAACTATCGCCCGGGTGTGTCGACCAATCCAGGACACGGAGCAATCGGAGTGCAGCCAGGCGCCGTTAGGCCACCGAGAGTTGCCCCGCCGGTAAGGGTAAACCGTCCGTTGGTACAGCATGGCTGGCGAGCACCCGTGCCTCCTCCATCGTGGAGACCGCGTGCACATGCTCCGCTACTTTCATCAATTATCGGAATCACCTTCGGAACGGCCATAGGACTGTCGATTGACATGTTGCTCAATTCAGGATACACGGTTGACGGATATGGCACTAATGTGGTATATTTGAGGGACGTGCGCGAGGCTAATTATATGTGGCCTGATGCCACATTTTATTATGGGCCTGACGGAGGGTTCGATCGCTCGGAATTTCTTTACTCGACACCTTATCCCGACATGATGCGCTATAACTCATTGTATAATACGTTTGTTTCTACATACGGTGCGCCTTTGAATGTAATAAACGGAGCCGCCACATGGTTTGCCCCTAATAAAGGGTATATCACGCTCCAATATAACCAGCAACAATCGCTTGGAGGTCAAATGCGTTTCTTCACCACGTTGACATTCGGACTTTAATCATAAGTTGCTAAAATCGTGAGGCGTGTCAAATTTAGCTGACGCGCCTCACGATTTTAATATTTAATAACATTTATGCGCGCAAAATATTTGCGCGTTTTCTATACATTTGCACCAATAACGTTAACTTTAAACTGTATATGAAAAAAGTAATTTTGGCCATAATGGCTATTGTCGTGTCTGTCATGTCTGTGTGTGCCGCTCCCGGTCAAAAAGCTAAGTATATGGTGCTTATAGGCCTTGACGGTTGGGGAGCATACAGCGTGGCAAAAGCTGATATTCCTACGATAAAATCCATGATGGACAATGGGTGCTATACATTGAAAAAGCGGTCGGCTCTCCCTTCGTCAAGTGCGATAAATTGGGCGTCAATGTTCATGGGCGCCGGGCCTGAACTGCATGGCTACACTCTTTGGAACTCTAAAACACCTGATCTTCCCTCGCGAGTGGTTCTTAAAAATAACATATTTCCTACGATTTTTCAATTATACCGAGATTCCAATCCGGATGCCGAAATTGGTGTGCTTCATGAATGGGGAGGTATCAAACATCTTGTCGACACTTTGTCGCTCAGCTATCATGAGCAAGCTCCTGACTACAAGGAGTTTCCTACGGCACTTTGTGAGATGTCGGAAAAATATATTAAGGATAAACGTCCCAATCTGGTAGCCATAATCTTCGATAATCCGGATCATGTAGGGCATACTGACGGACATGACACGGAGGCTTATTACGAGAAGCTTAAGGAGGTCGACGGGTATGTAGGCAGAATTGTACAGGCAGTGAAAGATGCCGGTATGTATGACGACACCGTGTTTATTGTCACCTCAGACCATGGTGGTATAGAGAAGGGTCATGGAGGAAAGTCGATGCTTGAAATGGAGACACCTTTTATCATATCAGGAAAGGGCGTTAAAAAGTCCGGTGAATTTGAGGAGAGTATGATGCAATATGATGTCGCTTCTACAATGGCGGCGATTCTTGGCTTGGAACAGCCACAAGTATGGATAGGTCGATGCATGACGCAGGTATTTGAATAATGTATTTTTTTCCTGCCGGCTGTATGGATTGGAATAAAAGGACATAAAAAGAAGAAAAGCGAAAAATTAGGTGAAGCTTTTGTTGCTAATTTTGTATTAAAATATAAATGCAAAATTAGCAATGAATAAATCTATATTGTTTAGTGCCGTTTTGTGCGTATTGTTGACTTCCTGCGAGATGCTTGAGTGTCATCCGTATGATGTAAATATATCCGGAGAAAGGGGGCTGACGCAGAAAAACATAGAATTGATTGAAACAGCCATGGCGGGCCGTACCTCAATTCGGTTCGCCATGATAAGCGATACGCAGGGATGGTATGATGATACGGAGGATGTCGTAAAAGCCATAAATGGAGAAAGTGGAATAGATTTTGTGGTTCATGGAGGCGACCTATCGGATTATGGAATGCCCAGGGAGTTTATGCTTCAGCGCGACATCCTCAACAAACTGAAGGTGCCGTATGTATGTGTCATAGGCAACCATGACTGTCTTGCCACGGGCGACGATGCATACAAAGCTGTGTTCGGAGCACACAACTTTGCGTTTACGGCCGGCGATGTTCGGTTTATCTGCCTGAACACAAACGCATTGGAATATGATTATACTGAACCGGTACCTAACTTTAAATTTATGGAAAGCGAGCTGAGGAATTTTCCTGAAGAAGCGACAAAGACTGTTTTTCTCATGCATGTGAGACCGTTTGAGCTGGTTTTCAATAACAATGTGGTCTATGCTTTCGAGGCATACGTCAATAGTTTTCCCGGAGTTCAGTTCTGCATGTATGGACATGAACATAAGGTGGCTGTCGATGACTTATTTGACGACGGAGTGATTTACTATCAATGCCCTAACATAGCCAAGCGCGAATATTTATTATTCACTATTAACGATGACAATACTTATCAATATGAGGTTAAGACATTTTAGAACAGCACTTTTATGCGGCCTCTTAATTTCTGCGATTGTAATGTCCGTCAGAACCGCCGCCTCAGAACTTCCGGCGCAAATTGTGGGGCAACAGCCGGAAGACTCTTTGACCGCTTTTCAAAAACGGCAGTTAAAATATGCACGGCGCTGGAATAATCTTATCCCGAAATACTCGAAAGTTCAGTATGCCGGCGGCATGGGATTGGTGTCGATTGGAACAGGGTGGGAATACGGCACACACCGCCAATGGGAGACTGACCTGTTGTTGGGTATCATACCAAAACATTCTTCTAAGCGTGCTAAAATGACAATGACCTTAAAGCAAAATTTTGTTCCATGGAATGTGAATCTTAAAGGGCGGTTCTCGCTTGACCCATTGTCGACCGGTGTATATCTGAACACCGTATTCGGAAGCGAATTCTGGACGCAAAATCCGGATAAATACCCCAAGGGCTACTATTGGTTTTCGACCAGGGTCAGAATCCATGCGTTCCTGGGCCAGCGAATCAAGTTTACGATACCGGATAAACGGAGAAAGTATAGCAGTTCCGTGACGGCATTTTACGAATTAAGCACGTGTGATCTTTATGTGATACAAGCCGTAAGAAACTCTTATCTTAAGCCAAAGGACTATCTGCGCTTGTCGTTTGGGCTCAAATTCAACGTTTTTTGACTTTATTAATGGCTCTAATTTGCGATTAAGTACGATAATATTTGCATCTGTGGACAAGATAGACTAACTTTGTCTGTAAAGTGCCTGCTTTAGGCGCATTTTTATTAACATTATCGCAAAATGAAGCAATTTATCACCTACGTATTGGCCACTGTAGTCGGGCTGTTCATCACCATGTTTCTGTGCATGGCGGGTTCTTTCTTAATGCTGATTATGATGATCGCGTTAAGTGGAAGCTCGTCAACTCCTTCGTTGGAAAAACATTCTATTCTGCATCTTGACCTTTCCGGCGGCATTACTGAGCGATGGGAAGGGCGTTCGCTAATGGATGAATTGCAGGGCATTGAAGATAAGTCATTGCCTTTGAACAACATTATTGAAGCAATCGACCATGCGGCGAATGACTCTAAAATCGACGGCATCTATTTGGAATGTAACGGCGGTTCGGCCGGTCAGGCTACGATAACTTATATCATAGAGGCGCTAAATAAGTTTAAGGAATCCGGGAAATGGGTAGTGGCGTATGGCGATACTTACTCGCAGTCCAACTACTATCTTGCCTCTGCCGCTGATTCGGTATGGCTAAATCCCATAGGTGCGGTTGATATTCATGGGCTCGGAGGCAATCTGATGTTTTACAAAGGGTTGCTTGATAAGTTAGGTGTAGATGTTCAGGTAATTAAAGTCGGTACATATAAGAGTGCCGTGGAGCCGTTTATGCTCACAGCTCCGAGTGAAGCGAATGTTGAGCAGGTAAAAGCCTACATAACACCGATATGGAACTACATGTCATACATAATGGCAGAAAGCAGAAATGTGACGCAGCAGACCGTCAATGAATGGGCCGACAGCATGATAGTGACTCAGGATCCGGCTACTTTTGTGGAAAGGAATGTCGTGACTGCCCTTAAATACCGGCATGAGGCCGAGGACGTTCTGAAGAAGCTGACTAAAAGAGATAAAGATGACAAGCTGTTGCTCGTCAGCCCTACAAAATATGTGCAGACAATAAAGAAAAAATCGTCTGACAACCGCATTGCGGTGCTTTATGCCGTTGGCGACATTGTAGAATCGGGCCGAGAGGGTATAGTTGGCGATAAGATGGCTCCTCTTATTCTTGACCTTGCCGAAGACGACGACATTGACGCGCTCGTCTTAAGGGTCAATTCCGGAGGTGGAAGTGCTTACGCATCGGAGCAGATTTGGGAGGCTCTAGAACAGTTTAAAGCATCCGGAAAGCCATTCTACGTTTCGATGGGCGATGTAGCCGCTTCGGGTGGATATTATATCTCATGCGGTGCCGATAAGATATTCTGTCAACCGGTAACTATTACCGGTTCGATAGGTATTTTTGGTATGATTCCGTGTCTTAAAGGCTTGCTTTCAGATCATCTTGGAATTACTACCGCCACTATAGCTACAAATCCCAACGGGCAAATGAGCGTCATGGAACCGCTTTCGCCTGTTCAGCGTCAAGCCATGCAGAATATGATTAATCGGGGATATGAAACCTTTGTAAGTCGTTGTGCCGAAGGTCGTCATGTACCCGTTGACTCGATTAAGGCTATCGCTGAAGGGCGAGTGTGGGATGGCAGCACGGCTCTTCGCATCGGGCTTGTTGACGGTTTGGCCAATCTGACGGAAGTGATTGATGCCATGGCCGAACATTGTGGCTTTGATTCATATAAAATCGTCGAATATCCCGATCCTAAAATGGAGTGGTGGGAAGAGATGTTGTATGCGTCTAAAGGAATTAAGGAGAGCATACTTGACCGCGAGCTCGGCGAAGCCCGTCCATATTATGATGCGGTTAAGCGGATTAAGGAGATGAGTCCGGTTCAGTGCAGAATGCCTGACGTGGTCATTGAATAAGTATCAGTTTGTTTCAAACAAGCTTTAATTCCCGATAGCGCTATGCGCCACAATAAGATAATCGACGCTTTGATTCTTAAACCCATGTCAGTAGTTTACGGCATGGTGGTGGCTTTGCGCAATCGGCTGTTTGATTGGGGAATACTTAAAGAACATGAATTTGGGGTTCCGGTTGTCGTTATCGGAAACTTAGCAGTGGGCGGAACCGGTAAAACACCTCATACGGAGTACGTGGTCAGCTCATTGATGAAGGAATATCGCATAGCGGTGCTGAGCCGTGGCTACCGGCGACGCACAAAGGGTTTCGTCCTTGCCGATAAGCGGTCGACCCCGGATGATATAGGCGACGAACCGTATCAGATCTACCAAAAGTTCGGACACGAAATCAGAGTTGCCGTGTGCGAAAAACGCACAAAGGGCATAAATGAACTGCTTCGCATAGATCCGTCGATAAATCTCATTGTGCTCGACGACGCATATCAGCATAGGTATGTCAAGCCAAAAGTGTCAGTCGTTCTGACTGAATGGAACAGGCCTGTTTATAACGATGACATTCTTCCTTTGGGCCGATTGCGTGAATCAATGAAGGGGCTTCTTCGTGCAAATATGGTGGTAGTCACAAAGTGCCCTTCTGAAATCAGACCCATGGATGTCAGGATTATATATGAGCACTTGAATCTGTTCCCTTATCAGCGACTATATTTTTCACATTATCGTTACGGAAGTCTGGTCAGTGTTTTTCCGGATGAAGTGCGCTATCTGCCGGGGCTTGATTGGATGTCGGCCGACGATGGAGTGCTGATATTGACCGGCATAGCCAATCCGCGCCCATTAATCAGGCATATTAAGTCGAAGAGGATAAGGACAAAGGTGGTTCGTTTCCCGGATCATCATAATTTTTCGCGCCGTGACTTTGATTCGATACTTAAAGCATTCAAGTCGTTTGATTGCAGAAACAAGTATATCATAACGACGGAGAAGGATGCTGTAAGGATCGCTAACAGTCCTTACTATCCCCACGAACTAAAGTCGCATACTTTTTACCTGCCTATAAAAGTAGAGTTTTTAACGCCAAAGATGCCTAAGGACGCGCTGATGTTTGACGATGAGCTGCGTAAGGCCATAAAGCGACCTTCCGACCTGCAATAGGCCATCAGCCGACAACTAACGGCAGTGTGCCGACGTTATTAATCACGATTGAATCATAACCAAAAAAATAATAATTAATTATGTTAGAAAAAATAAATCAAACAGCCGACTATATCCGTTCAAAAGTGACGGAAATGCCAAAGACGGCAATCATCCTTGGTACCGGACTCGGTGCTTTGGTCGACCACATAGAGGATAAGCAGTATATCCCGTATTCCGAAATACCCAACTTTCCCGTCTCAACGGTAGAAGGCCACTCCGGCAATCTTATATTCGGGCGTATGGGCAATAAGAAGGTTATGGCTATGCAAGGACGCTTTCATTTCTATGAAGGATATGACATGAAAACCGTCACTTTCCCAGTGCGCGTCATGAAGGCGCTTGGCATCAAGACATTGTTTGTCAGCAACGCCGCGGGAGGTATGAACCCGGAGTTTGAGATCGGCGATATTATGATTATAACCGACCATATCAATCTGTTCCCGGAACATCCCTTGAGAGGTAAAAACTATAACGAGCTCGGCACCCGCTTCCCCGATATGAGCGAGGCTTATTCGCGCAGGCTGATAAACCATGCGTTCGATATTGCGAAAGAGAAAGGTATAAGGGTTATGAACGGAGTGTATGTCGGAACGCAAGGCCCGACTTTTGAGACCCCGGCTGAATATAAGTATTTCCATATTATCGGAGGCGACGCTGTGGGCATGTCTACAGTGCCTGAAGTGATTGTTGCACGCCATGCCGGCATTGAGGTATTCGGAGTGTCTGTAATTACAGATCTTGGAGTGGAGGGCATTGTTGAAAAAGTTTCGCATGAGGAGGTTCAAAGAGCCGCCGAAGGTGCTCAGCCAAAGATGATGGAGATTATGACCGAGTTGGTCAACCGTTTTGAAGAATAACGCAACTATGTCGGAAAGCAAAGAGACTGAAATATCGAGTTTGGGCGAGTTTGGTCTGATTGACAGACTGACGAAGGATGTCAGTTTAGGAAATCCCCAGTCGCTAAAAGGTGTCGGCGACGATGCGGCAGTAATGCGCTATAAAGACACTGACGTTCTTGTCACCACCGACTTGCTTCTTGAGGGTGTGCACTTCGACTTGACATACGTGCCACTAAAGCATCTCGGATATAAATCGGCCGTAGTTAATTTCAGCGATATATATGCGATGAACGGTACGCCACGGCAGATTACAGTGTCACTTGGCATCTCTAAACGTTTTACCGTTGAACATATAGAGGCTCTTTACGAGGGTATTCGTTTGGCTTGCTCAATATATGGCGTAGATTTAGTTGGCGGTGACACTACATCCTCGCGTCAAGGTTTGGTCATATCCATAACTTGCATAGGTGACGCGCCGACTGACAAGATAGTCTATCGCGACGGGGCTAAAGACACTGACTTAATCTGCGTCAGTGGCGATCTGGGCGCGGCCTACATGGGTCTGCAACTTCTCGAACGTGAAAAGACTGCATCAGTGGGACAGAAAAATTTCCGCCCTAAATTTGACGGAAAAGAATATCTTGTTGAACGGCAGCTTAAGCCGGAAGCAAGGCGCGATATAATCAAGGAGTTAGGGGAGGCCGGAATCAAGCCGACTGCCATGATGGACGTATCTGATGGCCTTTCGAGCGAATTGATTCACATCTGCACACAAAGTCATACCGGATGCCGGATATATGAGGACCGCATACCGATTGACTATCAGACTGCCGTGATGGCCGAGGAGCTTGGCATGAATCTTGTAACGGCGGCGTTGAACGGCGGCGAAGACTATGAGCTGCTGTTTACAGTGCCATTGTCAGATCACGAAAAAGTCACTCAGATTGAGGGCGTACATCTGATAGGGCATATCACAAAGCCGGAGCTCGGGTGCGCCATGATTACTCGTGACGGGGCAGAAATACCTCTTCGTGCCCAAGGTTGGAATCCGCTTGCGGAATGAATGTCACGACTGCAATCTTTTGGATGTTAATGAATTACATCGAAGTAGATGAAATCTGTGTGAAAAAAGCAGATTAAAAACTTGCAAGATTTAAATAAAGTGTTTAACTTTGCACCGTTCGACAGCGGGCTACATGCTTGCAAAGAACGGAATGGTGATTTAGTGTAGGGGTCTAGCACGCCACCCTCTCACGGTGGAGACCCGGGTTCGAATCCCGGATTCACTACACGATTTGAGCGGTACGCATTAGAAAAGCGAGCCGCTCTTTTTTTATTTCCGTAAAAATTTCACATTAATTATTTTTTATAAATATTATTCCGTCGAGAAGTGGATGTTAAGCGGAATTTTAATAATTTTGCAGTCTAATTTGGAATTATAAGATATTCACGGCATGTCAGAATTTAAAAATATCAAGACTGCTCTCATTTCCGTCTATCATAAGGACGGTCTTGAAGAGATACTAAAGTTGCTTAACAAGGATGGGGTGAAGTTTTTGTCTACCGGCGGTACCCAGTCATTTATCGAGAGTCTCGGCTATGAATGCGAGGCTGTTGAAGACCTGACAGGTTATCCTTCTATTCTTGGAGGTCGTGTAAAGACGTTGCATCCGAAAGTTTTCGGCGGTATATTAAATCGCAGAGAAAACGAAGGCGACCGCGAGCAGATAAAGAAATATGAAATACCCGAAATAGACTTGGTAATAGTCGATTTATATCCCTTCGTTGATACAGTGGCTTCCGGCGCCTCGCATGAAGATATAATAGAAAAAATAGATATAGGTGGTATCTCCCTGATACGTGCGGCCGCCAAAAACTACAACGATGTGGTAATAGTTGCCTCAAAGGCTCAATATGGACCGTTGGCGGCAATGTTGAAGGAAAACGGAGCGAAATCTACCGTAGACAAGCGCCGTTGGTTTGCCAAGGAGGCTTTCGCGGTAAGTTCTGCTTACGACAGCTCAATATTCAATTACTTTGACACCACTACTGACGGGCCTTCTGCCCTGCGCGTGGCAATTGATGGTGCGAAGACCATGCGCTATGGCGAAAATCCCCATCAGAAAGGCTATTTCTTCGGCGATTTTGAAAAATTGTTCACTCAGCTCCACGGCAAGGAGATTTCATATAACAATCTTCTTGATATAGACGCGGCTATAACTTTGATTCAGGAGTACACCGAGCCGACTTTTGCTGTGCTAAAGCATAACAATGCATGTGGGCTCGCTTCGCGCGACACGATTGCCCAAGCATGGAAAGATGCTCTTGCGGGCGACCCAGTGTCGGCGTTCGGCGGAGTTCTCGTCACCAATGGCGAGATTGATGCCGAAGCGGCTGAAGATATCAACAAAATATTTTTCGAGGTTATTATAGCTCCGTCATATACCGAAGACGCGCTTGCCATTCTGAAGCAGAAAAAGAATCGCATCATACTCGTCCAAAAGGCTCCGGTAGCCGAGAAGATGCAGTTCCGTTCATGTCTGAACGGTGCTTTGGGGCAGGAACGCGACTTGAAGATTGAATCGCCTGAGGACTTAAAACAGGGCAGTGAAAGAGTTGCCACGCAGGCTCAAATTGACGATATGTTGTTCGCAAATAAAATTGTCAAGAACTCTAAGAGCAATGCGATTGTTTTAGCTAAAGACCGGCAATTGTTGGCGAGCGGAGTAGGCCAGACGTCACGAGTGGATGCGCTTAAGCAGGCTATAGCAAAAGCGAAGTCGTTTGGCTTTGACCTGAAAGGAGCCGTAATGGCATCTGATGCGTTCTTCCCCTTCGCCGACTGTGTCCAGATAGCCGATGAGGCGGGCATAGAGGCAGTCATTCAGCCCGGAGGATCAATCCGTGACCAGGAGACTGTCGATTATTGCAATGCTCATAATATGGCGATGGTCATTACCGGCATAAGACATTTTAAACATTAAACTAAATATATTGAGACAATTATCTCCAAACTAATATGCCACTCTTTTCATTTACAAAAGAAATAGCCATAGACCTCGGCACGGCTAACACGATTATTATTCACGATGATAAAATCGTGATAGATGAGCCGTCAATTGTAGCATTGGACACTAAGACCGGCAAATTGCTGGCAGTAGGAACCGAAGCACAGCAGATGCAGGGTAAGGAGCATGAAGGCATCCGCACGGTGCGTCCGCTCCGCAAGGGTGTGATAGCTGACTTCAACGCCGCTGAATTGATGATCAGAGGTCTCGTAAAGAAAGTTAAGGCCAAAAGTAGCTGGTTTTCACCCTCGCTGCGTATGGTGGTCGGAGTCCCTTCCGGTTCGACTGAAGTAGAAATACGTGCCGTGCGCGACTCGTCGGAACATGCCGACGGGCGTGACGTATATATGATATACGAGCCCATGGCTGCCGCTCTTGGTATAGGTCTCGATGTTCTCGCGGCCGAAGGCAACATGGTGGTTGATATAGGCGGCGGTAGCTCAGAGATTGCCGTAATCTCGTTGGGAGGTATTGTAAGTAATAAGTCAATACAGATAGCCGGCGACGACTTGACAGAGGATATCCGCGAACACATGCGCAGGGCTCATAATATCAAGGTGGGCGAGCGCACGGCCGAGCAGATCAAGATGAGGGTAGGCTCGGCTCTTACCGAGCTTGACGATGCTCCGGAGGACTTCATCGTGCATGGCCCCAACCAAATGACATCGTTGCCGATGGAAGTGCCTGTCAGCTATCAGGAAATATCCCATTGTATCGAGAAGTCAATCTCGAAGATTGAGGCGGCCGTCTTAAGCGCGCTTGAACACACACCTCCTGAACTATATGCCGACATCGTTAAAAACGGCATTTGGCTTGCCGGAGGCGGGGCGCTTCTTAGAGGGTTGGATAAGCGACTTCAGGATAAGATTGGCATCGAATTCCACGTTGCCGAGGATCCTTTGTTGGCCGTAGCGCGCGGAACCGGAGTGGCTTTGAAGAACATCAATAAGTTCAAGTTCCTCATCCGATAGGCGAAAGCTTTTCGGATTAAAGCCTCTTATGCGTCCATGCACAATCTTATAGACTTTCTGCTGAAGAACAGCAAATGGTTTTTGTTCATATTTTATGTGGTCATAAGCTGTTGGCTGTTGTTCAGCAAGAATCCGTATCAGCATCATATTTATCTGACCTCGGCCAATAAAGTCGGTACTTTTGTTTATGGCACGGTCAGTGGTGTCACCGAGTATTTTAATCTGCGTGATATTAATGAGGATTTGCAGCTTCGAAATGCCAGCCTTGAGCAGGAAGTGATTGACTTGCGTCAACAGTTGCTGACGTATCGTGAAGAAGCTTACGCTGACTCATTGGCCACTGATTCGGTAATGTCGCAGTTTAAGTTTGTGATAGCCCACGTGATAAGCAATAGCGTGTCGCGTCCGCATAACTATATTACAATCAACAAGGGATCGCTCGACGGTATCAAGCCGGAAATGGGTGTAGTTGACCAGAATGGGGTTGTCGGAATAGTGAATATAGTGGGAGAGCATTCGTCGCGTGTGATTTCCGTTCTTAATCCGAAGATGAGGCTGTCGAGCAAGGTTAAGGGTAGCGAATATTTTGGCACACTTGTATGGGACGGTAGCAGCCCTGACGAGGCGGTGCTTGAGGAAATGCCCAGGCATGAGAGGTTTACGAAGGGTGACACGATTGTTACGAGCGGATATTCGGCAGTATTCCCTGAAGGAATTCCGGTCGGAACTATTATGAGTCACGCAAAGGAGCATGATGACAACTTTTATGCTCTGCGCATCAAACTCTTTACTGACTTTAACACTCTGAGTACGGTGCGTGTCATTGATAATCTGCAAAAGGACGAGTTGAATGCCATAAGTGCCGGTGAGGAGAACGATTGAATGGACGGACATACGTTCGGTTGATTACTTTTTAAGAGATATTCATAGATAAGATGACTAAGACTATAGTACAGTTTTCGATTCTGTTTGTCGTGTTGGTGTTGGCGCAGGCTGTTATGTTTAACAATATATGCCTGTTCAATCTGGCTGTGCCGTTCTTTTTCATCTATTTTATAATCAGGCTTCCGGTCACCCTGTCGGAAGGGTGGGTTATGACTTTTTCTTTCTTGGCCGGACTGATAGTTGATATTTTTGCCAATACTCAGGGAATGAATGCACTTGCGTGTACGATACTTGCCGTAGTTCGCCGACCTGTGTTGCACCTTTATTTCCCGCGTGAGGACGAACTTACTAATCCGGAACCTTCGATTAAATCGTTGGGTCTGGATGTCTATGTGAAATACATGTTTACAATGGTGGCCATATATAGCACCGTTATTTTTGTCATTGAGGCATTTTCATTTTTTGAACCGATTCGTTTGGCCCTTCGCATACTATGTAGCACACTTCTAACGTTTTTGCTTTTGTTGGGGCTTGACAACGTAATGTCACGAAGTCGCTAATTGTTGGATATGAGAAAAGATTATAGATTAGAAAAACGAAAATATGTTGTAGGTGGATTTATCGTTCTGATAGTCCTGATATATATAGTAAGGCTGTTCAATCTGCAGGTGATGGACAGCCGGTATAAGGAGTTTGCCGATTCGAATGCGTTTATGCGGAAGACGCTGTATCCTTCACGCGGAATGATACGTGATCGAAACGACCAGCTGGTGGTATACAATCAGCCGGCGTATGATGTCATGCTTATCCCCAGAAACGTAACTACATTTGATACGGTCGATTTTTGTCGCACTCTTGAAATTACGCGGGAACAATTTGACAAGCGTTTCCGCGATATGAAGGACAAACGTTTGAATCCGGGCTATTCGGCATATACTCCTCAAAAGTTTATTACCCAGATTTCCGCACAAGATTATGGGCGATTGGCCGAAAAGCTGTATCGATTCCCGGGATTCTTTATCCAGCAGCGTATATTACGTCAGTATACCAAGCCTGTTGCGGCAAATGTGCTCGGCAATATCAGGGAAGTGTCTCCGAAGGAGATTGAGCGTGATGAGTATTATAATCGAGGAGACTATTGCGGCGACCTTGGCGTTGAGAAAAGCTACGAGAGATACTTGCGCGGAACCAAAGGTGTGGAAATTTTGATGAGAGACGCATACGGACGTATTCAGGGTAAATATGAAAATGGGGCTTTTGACGAGGCTCCGATTTCGGGTCTTGACCTTAAGCTAAGCCTTGACATAGATCTGCAGGAGTACGGAGAGCGTCTGATGGCAAATAAAATTGGAGCTATAGTGGCGATAGAGCCATCTACGGGCGAGATTTTGGCAATGGTCAGCAGTCCTACTTACGACCCGCGTCTGCTGGTAGGAAGAGACAGAGGTAAGAATTATGCAGAGCTTAAAAATGACTTCTACAACCGTCTATTTGACCGTGCTTTGATGGGTGCCTATCCTCCTGGCTCGACATTCAAGCCGTCGCAGGGATTGATTTTGCGTCAAGAGGATGTCATAACGCTTAACACAGCCTTCCCGTGCTACCACGGATTTATAAGCGGGGGACTTAGAGTAGGGTGTCACGGACACGCGTCGCCTCTGACGTTGAAACCGGCTTTGCAGACATCGTGCAATGCATTTTTCTGCTGGGGACTAAAGGCTATGCTCGACGGAAAGCGTGCGAAATACGGTACCGTCTCCGACGCGTTTGAAGTTTGGAAGAAGCATTTGGTATCGCTCGGCTATGGCTATAAGCTTGGAGTTGATTTGCCGACAGAGGGCAGAGGCTTTATCCCCAACGCGAAATTTTATAATAAGATTTACGGCGAAAATCATTGGAGCGCAAACACTATTATCTCCGTTGCGATAGGTCAGGGTGAGATTTTGGCGACTCCGTTGCAGATAGCGAATCTATGTGCAACGATAGCTAACCGGGGATGGTTTATTACACCCCACGTTGTCAAGGAGATTCAGGATACGGTTATGCCGGCTGAGCTTCTTGAAAAGCGCTATCCGACCATTGACCATCAGCATTTTGTCGACGTGGCCGAGGGAATGAGGATGGCCGTAACCGGGGGTACTTGCCGTCTGGCGGCGCTTAAGGATATCGAAGTTTGCGGTAAGACCGGAACTGCGCAGAATCCGCATGGTAAGGATCACTCGGCCTTTATAGGTTTTGCGCCGTACAATGATCCGAAGATTGCAATCTGCGTCTACGTTGAAAATGCCGGATTCGGCGCGACATACGGCGTGCCTATCGGGTCGCTGATGATGGAAAAATACTTGACCGGTCAAATATCTCCCGAACGTCAGTATCTTGAGGACAGAATGTTAAACGCCAATACAATAATTTCCAGTGGAGTCAAGAAGCACTAATTCATCCGTATTCCGTAATCTTGACTGGTTCACGGTGATTATCTACGTGATGCTGGTGCTTGCCGGCGCAGTGTCGATATATGCCGCCAGCTATGACTTCGACAATGCGTCGATACTGTCGTTTGATGAATTTTCCGGGAAGCAATTGCGATGGATAGGTCTGTCGTTTGTCGCCGGATTGGTGATTATGCTCATCGATTTCAGGGTCTATGAGGCATACGCATATCCTATATACATCGTGATGATACTGTTGCTGATTGTCACTATATTTGTGGCTCCGGATATAAAAGGCTCGCGGTCATGGCTCGTAATGGGTCCGATGAGCCTGCAGCCGGCGGAGTTTGCGAAGTTTGCTACCGCGTTGGCTTTAGCAAAATTATTTTCATCATATAACTTCAGCTTAAATGCCAAGGCATCGAACTATGTTAAGGCTCTTCTGATAATCTTCCTGCCGGTTGTGTTGATATTGGCTCAAAAAGAGACCGGATCGGCTTTGGCTTATATGGCGCTATTTTTCGTCCTGTACCGCGAAGGTATGAGCGGGCTTGTTCTAACCGCGGCGGTGTGTATGGTAGTATTTTTTGTCACTACGGTGAAATATTCCGCGACTATGGCGTTCGGGGTGCCTACAGGAGAGTTGGCCGTATTCTTTATGATAGAGGCGTTGATGGTGGCTCTGATATGGGTCTATTGTAAGATGCCGGGAGTGGCGCAGATACTGCTTCTGTGGTATCTTGGTACGGGTATCCTTGCCTGGGTTCTTGACATGTTCGGCATAGAAGTTCCCGGCTTGATTTATTTTCTCTCGGCAATTGGTGTGGGCATAATATACAGTCTGTTAAACTGCTTTAAGCATCCGGCAAAGCCGATTCTTCTTACCGCCGGCGCAGTGGTGTTTTCTGTGTGTTTCCTGTTTTCGGTTAATAAGGTTTTCAACGAAGTACTGCAGCCTCACCAGCAGATGCGCATCAAAGTGTCGCTTGGCATTGAAGATGATCTGCGGGGTGCGGGATACAATGTCAATCAGTCGAAGATAGCCATAGGTTCGGGAGGTTTTGCCGGCAAGGGATTTCTTAACGGGACGCAGACTAAGTTGAAGTATGTTCCGGAACAGCACACCGACTTTATCTTCTGTACGATAGGCGAGGAAGAGGGCTTCATCGGTTCGACGGCGGTTCTGATTTTATTCTTGATACTCATACTGCGGGTGCTTTCTATTGCAGAGCGTCAGCCTACGACATTTGGTCGCGTCTATGCCTATTGCGTGGCCTCGTATCTTATCTTCCACTTGGCCATCAATATCGGAATGGTCATAGGCTTGTGTCCGGTGATAGGAATTCCTCTGCCGTTTTTTAGCTACGGAGGGTCGTCGCTGTGGGGATTTACGTTCTTGCTGTTCATTATGCTTCGTATAGATGCGTCGCGACGTGAACATTTGAGCTATTGACGCTGATTTTGTTGCCTGACTGGGCTGCTGTGGGTGGTGCATTGAGGAATTTTATTTAATTTAGCTTTTATATTACGTGGTTTTGCACTACCTTTGGGTTGCATAACGTCAAATGGACTCTTTTTTTTACATAATGGTCCGTGGACTCGCAATCGGGATCCTGATATCGGCACCTATGGGGCCGATCGGTATGTTATGTATTCAGCGGACGCTGAACAAGGGTCGATGGCCGGCATTTTTCACAGGAATAGGTGCGGCTTTAAGCGATCTGATATATTGTCTGCTGACGGGACTCGGCCTGTCGTTCATAACAGATTTTGTTGAAGCCAACCAATTGATTCTTCAGATAATCGGGTCGGTTGTGCTTGCGATTTTCGCAATTTATCTTTTCCGAAAGAATCCGGTTAGGTCGCTTGCGACTCCTGCCGACCACCCCAATACGTACTGGACCGACTTAGGCAGCGGATTTCTGCTGACGTTCTCCAATCCGTTGATTTTGTTCTTTATCATCGGTCTTTTTGCCCGATTTAATTTTCTTTTGCCGGAATTTAAGTATTACCACTATGTCTCAGGCTATACAAGCATTTTTGCCGGCGCGCTGTTGTGGTGGTTTACAGTTACATATTTTGTCAATAAGGTCCGGTCGCATTTTAATGTCCGGTCGTTGTGGCTGATTAACCGAATCATCGGCGGATTGTTGCTTGCAATGGCCGTGGTTGGATTTATAATGGGTATTAAGGACTATATATTAATTGCAGATGAATAATAATAATGATCAGTTGTCGGTGCCTCGGTTTGAGGGAGCCGAAAATCTCAATTCTGATGCTCTGATATCTTTATTGGAGGAGCGGGGAGTGCGTCAGACGATAGACTCTCTTATTTATCCGGAATATCCCTATCATCCGCTGACAACAGTGTCGCTCGCCCATGACGGAAAATGTCTGTATGCCGACTTTTTTGTCAGATGCAATTATCTTCGCGCGATAAACTATGATACAAACTCGCCTGTTTTTGAGGATTCGGCGGTTGTGGTCTGTATTCAGCCAAGGCTTGATCGGGAAGAATACTATTATTTGGAGGTAAACTGTATTGGCACTGTAGCGGGTTGCATACGTCGGAGAGGATTGCCTGTTGAATATTTGCCTGCCGACTTATTGCAGACCATCAAGCGAACTCCATCCTGTGGCACAAGGCCGTTCCGGGAGCTTGAGGGGCTGTTTGCTTGGAACATTCTGCTTGAGATTCCATTGAAAATATTAGGCCTTGAATATGCAGAATTTCCGATGGAGGTCAAAGGTAATTTTTATAAATGCGCTTCAGGAACGTCGCAACCGCATTTTCTCAGTTGGATGCCGGTAGATAAGAAGTGGATTGAGGAACCAACCGAGCAGGATATGGGTTTAATAATATTGAAATAACTAATTTAATAAATAGAATTATGAAATTTTTGTTTTCACTGATGTTTGCCGCCATCTGTGCAATCAGTGCGTCGGCGCAGTCGTTTGATTTGGGCGGTCTGCTTAAGGGAGCCCTTGGGAGCAGCGATTCGACTTCAACCGGATCGTCTGCCGGTGGTATATTGAGCAATATACTTGGCTCGGTGCTCGGCAATGAGAATGTGACTCCGAAAGACCTTGTCGGTACATGGAAATACAGCAGTCCGGCCGTGACGTTTGAAAGTGATAACTTCCTTCAGAAGGCCGGCGGCGCAGCCGCGGCCGCAACTATTGAAGAGAAAATGTCGACTTATTATAAACGTGCCGGTGTCGACAATCTGGTTCTTACGGTCGAAGAGGACAGTACGTTCACTATGAAGTTCGGACGCATGACTCTGAGCGGTAATATCACTCAAGGAACTCAGGCCGGAGAGCTTGTGTTTAATTTCGTCGCGATGAAGACGATAAAACTGGGTAGCTACCATGCATACGCCATGATTTCCGGCAACACTATGTCGCTGACTTTCGACATATCAAAATTGATGGACATACTCAATAAGGTGTCGTCGATTGTGGGCAGTTCATCGTTAAAGACGCTCAACACCCTTTTGCAGTCATACGACGGTATGAGGGCCGGCTTTAAGATGACCAAAACCTCTTGACGTTTTTCTCCTTTTACGGCGGGGTAAACAGATTAGCCCTCAAAAATATAGCTATTGCTGTCCGATTAATGCTCTAAATGAGCGTCGGGCAGCAATAGCTGTTTATGCCACGTGCTTTTTGTCGGCTACTTCTTGAGCCAGTCTTTATAGCCGAGGTCGGTATCGGTGAGCCATAAGCAAAGTTTTTTCTCAGTTTGCTCCGAAGGCATGTATAGAGGGTTTGGGACAAGGTGTAGTGAGAAAATCGCGTTTTTTCGTTACCTTTGTGGAAAATATCATAGTGGATTTAAAAAATTACAGTATATGAAGCGCAACGGTGGTCAAAAAGGACGCAGTAGAGGTGGTGCCCATCGAGGAAAGAGTGCAGGCATACCGTTGAAGGCTAAGGTGTATATGCTCGGATTCGCCGCGGTGGCGTTGTTTGTTGCCATATCAGCCGCGGGAAATTTGTCGGGTTGTTCACATCCGGAGAATGGGGAACCCGCCGGGTCGTATTCCCACATCGCAGGTCTTGACCGGGTGGTCACAGAGCCCGGCACGGCAGAATATCTTGTGGATTATACCGGAATGAAGATCTCCTTTAATCCGAAGGCGCATGTGCCTAACTGGGTGGCGTGGGAGCTGACGGGGGAAAAGGCTTCCGGAACAGTGACACGCAATCAGAAATTTGTGGCTGACGAAAGCGTGCCCGGGTGCGCCGAACCTTGGGACTATTCTTATTCGGGATATGACAGGGGTCACATGGCGCCGGCCGGTGATATGAAGTGGAATAAGAAGGCCATGGATGAGTCGTTTTACATGACGAATATTTGTCCGCAATTAAACGCGTTGAATTCCGGGGCATGGCGTACGCTTGAGGAGAAATGCCGTGTGTGGGCTATGGCCGACAGCGCGATAGTTATAGTGGCGGGCCCTATCCTTACCGATAAGCTGACAGAGACTATCGGCGACTCGCATGTAGTGGTTCCGAAACGGTTTTTTAAGGTCATTCTATCGCCTTACAGCAACCCGCCTCGTGGAATAGGATTCATAATGAATAATGGCAAAGTAGAGGGTGGTATGCAGAAAGCCGCGGTCTCGATCGACGAGGTCGAAGCGATTACGGGGCATGACTTTTTCAGTGCTCTCCCTGACGATGTCGAGAATGCGGTCGAGGCGCAGTGTAATTTTAATTATTGGAGCACTTTAGGTCAATAAAAATATGTTGATAGGCCAATCGGACGACACTATATGTGCCGTGAGCACACCCCATGGAGTGGGAGGTATAGCGGTGATACGCGTGAGCGGCAAGGATGCGCTGGAGATTGTCGATAATATGTGGCGTGGTCATCGGCTATCGGAGGTAAAAAGCCATACTGCCCATTTGGGCATGGTCTGTAGCGAAAACGGAGAGATGTTGGATCAATGTATAGCCACGGTTTTCCGTTCGCCGAATTCGTTTACAGGCGATGATGTGGTGGAGATTTCGGTACACGGTTCTTCGTGGATTCAGAGGCAGGTCATTAACATCTTGGTGAAGGGAGGGTGTCGGCTCGCAATGCCGGGAGAATTCACGCGAAGGGCTTTTGCGTCGGGCAAGCTTGACCTGGCGGAGGCTGAAGGAGTAGCCGATCTTATCGCGGCTGGATCTCGCGCGGCTCATCGCCTTGCCGTCAGCCAGATGCGTGGCCACTTCTCTTCGCGTCTACACGATCTCCGTGACAGTCTGCTTGAACTTGTCTCCCTGCTTGAACTCGAACTGGATTTTTCAGAGGAAGAAGTCGAGTTTGCCTCCCGCGATAAGTTACGGTCAATAGCTGGCCATGTCCTGACGCTGACGCGCCGTCTGGCAGATTCATTTGAGAAGGGGGCGGCCATAAAGGAGGGCATTCC
Organism: uncultured Muribaculum sp.; assembly: GCA_964543345.1. Classification (GTDB taxonomy): domain Bacteria; phylum Bacteroidota; class Bacteroidia; order Bacteroidales; family Muribaculaceae; genus Muribaculum. The sequence continues at coordinate 34,528 of CAZIXM010000028.1, forward strand.
TGTGGCAATCGTCGGAGCTACGAATGCCGGAAAGTCTACCATACTGAACCAGTTACTGCATGAGGATCGCGCCATAGTCAGCGACATTCACGGGACTACACGCGACACGATTGAGGATGTCTTGGAGATCGACGGAGTGATGTTTCGGATAATTGATACGGCCGGACTGCGGCAGACATCTGACAAGGTTGAAGCCCTCGGCATTGAGAGGGCATTGTCGGTGCTGGATAAAGCTAAAATAGTGATATGGGTGGTCGACAGCAATGATTCGGAAGGCAGTGTAGAAGTATGGCAAAGAATTTCAGGCCGATTAACCCCTTCGCATAGACTTATTGTGGCTTTAAACAAGTTGGATTTAATTGACGCAATAATAGAAGGAGAGTCGCCCGATGGACATCGAATATTGGCTGAGATCGCAGGAGAAAAATGGGCCGGCGATGTGGCCGCACGGGATGCTATGATAGTCAACCTTGTGGCACGCGAAGGGCGGGGCATTAACGATTTGGAGCGGGCCATCCTGACGGCCTCAGGAATAGACGCACTGGATGAATCGGATGTAATTGTCACAAATGCACGACACTTTCAAGCGCTCAACAACGCCTCAGAGGCGCTCGAGCGTGCGCTTGACGGCCTCAGGAACGGAATTTCAGGCGACTTCATAGCCCAAGACACGCGCTTAGCCATACACCATCTCGGCGAAATCACCGGCGAAATCACCACCCACGACATCCTCGCAACCATCTTCTCCCGCTTCTGCGTGGGAAAGTAGTTTTTTGAATCCCTTTGATTATACCCTAAATGATATAATTTAAATTTCAAGCAAAAATATTATACCCTTATTGGTGTAGTTTAAGAAAAATCTTATTATCTTTGCACCCATAAGGGTATAGATATATGACACCGCTTGCGAAATATGTAAAAGAAATGCGCCGGCAGTATGGACTGACGCAGATTGACCTCTCCGAGAAAGCCGGGGTTGGTCTGAGGTTTGTTCGAGAACTTGAACAGGGAAAGAAGTCGCTCCGTCTTGACAAGGTAAATGATGTGCTTGCCCTTTTCGGAGCGGAAATGGGGCCGGTGAAAAGCAATCCAAATAATGATACGGTATGAAAAAGGCCAATGTATTTGTTGATGACATTCACGCCGGAGTGATTGCTGAGGCAGACTTTGGCTATGAGTTCCATTATCTTACAGAATATCTGCAACGGGAGAATGCAAAGCCTGTGAGTCTGACCTTGCCACTGACTGAGACTCCATATCAGAGCAATGTCCTGTTCCCATTCTTCGACGGTTTGATTCCGGAAGGATGGCTTCTTGACATCGCCCAGCAGAGCTGGAAAATTTCAGCACGAGATCGTTTCTCACTACTTCTTGCCTGTTGCAAAGACTGCATTGGCAACGTATCTGTTGTTCCAACAGATACAATTGAAAATTAAGAATTTAGAATTGAAAATTATGTCAGATAATATAATCGTCAGTAAAAGCGAAAATTTTGCAGTTCGTATTGTAAATCTTTTCAGACATCTACAGTCAAAAAAAGATGAATATGTTATGTCAAAACAACTGTTGCGATGTGGAACAAGTATTGGTGCCAATATTGCGGAGGCTCAAGAAGCACAAAGCGATTCAGACTTTCTTGCAAAATTATATATATCACTGAAAGAAACAAGCGAAACCAATTACTGGCCCAAATTGCTTTACAGAACAAATTATCTGAATCAAGAGGAATATGATTCGATTCATTCAGATTCCAGTGAATTGAAGGCTCTGCTTACGAGCATAATTAAAAGCAAAAAGACAAATATGGGTAGTTCGTTTTAGAATTCTCAACTTTCCATTCTACATTTTAAATTCTATGAAATGCCTTTATTGCTATAAGCCGCTTGAAAACGGAGAAATCGATTTTCACAAGGGTTGTGCCCGTAAGTTCTTTGAGTCCACGGTTGTGCCGATATTGCCATACACCCGGCGCAACATTAAAGAACTTGCCCGCGAGATTGTTTCCGCGAGTACCACAGTTACCGGTGTTCAAGCCAAATTGTCGCTTGACATTGCCCGTGGGAAATCCGGAGAGTCCCAGCGTTTCACGATTGTTGGTCTCTGGGGACGGTTTATATTGAAACCCCAGACCGAGCTATACCAACATCTCCCTGAACTTGAAGATGTGACAATGCACATGGCAGAGGAGGCCGGTATCAGGACGGTGCCTCATACTCTGATACGGTTTGCCGATGGCGAGCTATGCTATCTTACAAGGCGCGTGGATCGCACAAAGAAAGGGGCAAAGATAGCAATGGAAGATATGTGCCAATTGTCGGAGCGCCTGACCGAGGACAAATACAAGGGTTCGTATGAACGTATCGCAAGGCTCATCAAGGAGTATTCAAGCGCACCTTTGCTTGATGTCTCAGACTTCTGGCAAGTGGTGATATTCTCATGGATTACCGGCAATGCCGACATGCACATGAAGAACTTTTCACTGTTCAACCCATCGGGCAACTATCAACTGGCACCGGCATACGATCTGCTTTCGACAGCATTGGTAATGCCGGAAGATTCGGAAGAACTTGCCCTGACGTTGAACGGAAGAAAAAGAAAAATCACTCGACAAGACTTTGAGACTGCCATGAAAGCAAGCGGACTCAATGACAAATCGGTCGCAAACATTTTCAAGAGGTTTGAAAAGTCCGTATCGAAATGGCATGAGATTATCGAAATCTCCTTCCTGCCTGACGATATGAAATCCGCATACAAAGCGAGAATTGATGGCATGATGTCGCGTCTGGTCGAGGCAGAGGCTAATTTCGAGTAACTCGACCTCAGAAACCAACGAATTTACAGTTACTCTTAAATATTTTTTATGATTATCCGTATATTGTCCGTTAAATTTTAACACTCAGACTGTAAATATA
>CAZIXM010000029.1:0-37060 GCA_964543345.1 uncultured Muribaculum sp.
ATGCTGAAACACAATGCGTTATGGCCTTATTTTTAATGAATGTGTAGGTATGGCGCGCTACGTGAAACGTAAGGTCGAAGGGCATTTCCAGTTTCTCTCCTATCACGGTGAGTGACTGGTTGATGCCCTTTGTCTTTGAATTGCGGTGAGTATAGAAAGAAGCAGCGTCGTCGAGATTGATTGCATCAGGAAGCAATCCGAATACGAATCGTTCATGTTTTCCCTCCCATGATTTCAAGATTCCCAATGCCTGATCCGTCAATGGTATCACATTGCGGTTTCTGGTTTTTACCTGAATCTTATTGAGTGTCTTCTTCTCGAGGTCTATGTCGCTCCACTGGAGCGTGATAATATCAACCAACCTCAATCCACACGCGTACATCGCAAACAGAAACATCTCGACATATTCCCTTCTGCGAGATTCTTTGTCGCTGTGGTAAAATTCAATAAGCTGTGCAATCTGCTCTTTGCTTAGGTGCTTAACCTTTGTAGCTTCCTCCTTTTCCAGCGATACCTTCTTTATAATCCTCATACCTTGTATAGTGTATGAGAGTTGGGATGAAATGTAACCGTCAATCATCGCTTGTCTACAACCCTTTAGAATTGGAGTCAGAGCGTGGTTGATGGTTTCGTCTCCATTATTTTTCACCTCTCGTCGATACTTGATATATTTCTCTATCAAGGATGTCGAAATCTCAGACACAAAGATCTTGTCGCTTGCATAGGTTCCCAGCTTCTCCGATTTAAGGAACTGCGAGAATATCCTCATGCCGCTCAGACCATTTTTATACACGCTATGACCTATCTTGTTGCGCTCATACTCGTTTTTGAGTAACGTAGTGACATACTCGCAAAAGTCGGTACCCTTATCCTCCCGGGTAATAGGAAGATTATCCACCAACGCTTTGAGCATTTCAACAGTAAGCTGTCGGGGATGCTTCTCGCACCAGTCAGCTATACGAGCGTCAATCTCATCGAGCTTGCGAGCAAGACGGTTGTTTATATTGCGGTAGTCAGGTCCGTAAGTAGCCCTTACACCACCGCGACCCTTGTTCTCCTTCGGATTCCAGTCCACCTCCATAGTGGACACACCGGTTGATCTGCGTATAGCGTAAGAGTTAACAGCATATTCAAGCTGAACCGTCAGAGGCTTGTCGCTCTTCTGACGGCTCGTCTTATAAAGCCTGAGATGCCCTGTTGGATATGGTGAAGCTGCTTTTCCCATAATGGTACGAAGTTAATAGATTTTTACGATACCTCTATTATATACGCGCGCAAAACAAAAGTCTACAAAACGCTGAAAAATACTAACGCTGATAATTATTAGTGATTTCGTAGACAAACGCCTTAAAATGCGATATAATAAGAAAAAGTTAATAAGGGATATGTATTTTAAAACCATACAATTCATAGCCGCTAAATACCCGATTGTGCATCAATATTTGCAGGGGATTGGCTATAATAAGCAGGAGAATTTTTTCTTCATCGACAATACCGGTATGACCGTGTATATGATTACGCAACAGGCAAGGTTGTATAGGATTTATGAGTGGGGCAAAGAGCCTCGTTTGGAACCGCTCAACAACAATGTGCTGTTTAGTGCCACTATCAATCAGGCTCGTATGGAAGTTGCTGCAAAGCACTTCTATTTGAAGTCTGCGCTTGAAAGCATCGAGAGCAAGCTGAATATAGTAGAACGCAAAGGTCTGTTTTAATGGGCCGGTTGAATCAATGCCTTGACTTTGCGCAAGGTGTTGACTGCGGTACCGGTAAGCTTGCATACATTACGGAGACTGATACCCTTCTTCAAGAGTCGCATTTCCTCTGCGTACTCGATTTGGAGATGGGTATCAGGCTTTTTATATCCCGGTCTGCGACCTACGGCTCCACCGTTGTTACGATGGTTCTCATACCCGCTCTCCATGCGCTCCCTTATGGTTCGACGCTCCATTTTAGCGCCTTCAGCAAGTATGGTGACAAGGAATTGACTCATCGCGTTGATTTTGCCTTCGCCGTTAAGGGTCTCAATGTTGTAATTTTGGATATAGAGCGACACTCCGGCTTTATTGAGCGACTCAATAACATCAAGTACCTGCAGTGTATCACGTCCAAGACGGCTTAACTCCGTTACCATTTCCGAGTTCTCATGTATTTCACACATTTATACAATCATACATATTTATAAATTATATGATCGCGCGCGTGATTTGTCTACATCAGTCCTTGTCTCTTTTCGCTTTTTGGTAAGCATTGCGAAGTTCTCCGATTGTCAAGGGGAGTATATACATGACGCTCGGGTTGTAGCGTTCAACCATCGTCTGCTCAACCTCCTTCACATGTCTTTGCAGCTCATCGCGTTTCTGTTTCATCTCTTGTAGTTGGTTCTTTGAGTCAGCAGTAACATTCTCCCCATTGTAAGAGGCTTTACGCATACGTTTCTTCTCGGTATAATAGCGTGTGTTTACTCGGTTAAATTCCTTAAGGATGGCATCAAGTTTCTCAAAATCGACTTTCAACTCATCCTTTCGCATAAGAGCCATATCCTCTATTCTCAGGATTCGCATTACCTCTGTCTGACTTTCGAGGTATTCTATGCTATACCTTTGATCTTCTACGGTCTGCAAAGCAGATTTCAAACTTTGACGCAAAATGGAGATATAACTGCTCAACCCGACATCACCGGTAGTCGTGAGTCTAACTATGACATCCTCAATAGAATATGCGTCACATGGAGGCGTCACGTTCTCCCATTGCTCATCTATATCCTTTAGGGATTTCCACGACTTCTTCCAGTAATGTACAGAGACTCGGTTTTTATCACCATTATTGTCAATGCTATAGCAAGAGTTGTAACCCGATCCTGAGTGCCAATTACCAAAAATTGATACCAAAGGATTCCCGTTATAATCATGGGCCTCTAAAGGATACTCCTTCCACCATTGCAGATAAGCCCCCAGAATTCTCCCCGATGGCACCTTTGCAAAAGCCATTCGCGGGTCCGAAAGAATTCTATCAGTTCTGGATACCAACAATGGTATGCTCCTATAAAATTCCAGTGCGTTTATTTCCGTCATAATATTCTGTTTTTCAACAAAGATAGCAGGGTATATCTTCCCAATAGCAATGAATCTTGTCGGAAATTCCTTACAAAAGTTCCAATCATTCCAATCAGACTATATTACAGCCCTAAAACTCGTTATATCAAAAATTTGTTGTATATTTGCAGAAAGTATCCGAAACTCAGATGTGTACGCGTGCTGAATGCATAGAGAAACTGACACAAGCAGCCCCATATATCCGTAAGGAGTTTGGGGTCGAATCAATGCGTCTGTTCGGATCAATGGCTCGTGGAGACAACCGTCCCGACAGCGATGTCGATGTCTTCGTTGAGATGCCCCCGAAAATATTCAGGATAATAGCGTTGCAGCAGTACCTTGAAGATATTCTTGGTGTAGCAGTGGATGTTGTAAGAAAGCACTCTAACATCAACAGCTTTTTCTTAAAACAAGTAGAACGAGATGGAATCACAATCTTTGCGTAATCAAGAACTTGTATTGCATATATTAAGTCAATTAGTTCAAGCATGCAATTTGATAATCACGTGGAATGAAGGTGTTGCATCTGAAGATGATTACGTAACTTCCCCGAGCGGGATGGAGAAAATGGCTGCTACTTGTATGTTATTGGAAAGTATTGGTGAGAGCGCAAAGAAAATTGACCGATTAATGCCGGATTTTCTAATTAATAATGAACCGGATATACCATGGAAGCAAATCAAGGGATTAAGAGATCATATCGCTCATGGCTATTTTGAACTTGACGCAACCTCCATTTTCGACACAACCAAAGAAATACCGGAGTTGAAAGAAGCTTTAATACGATTACAACACTGCGTCTAACGTGAAAACAGCTAAAGTGTCATTGAGAGAAATGCTTGGTGTGACTCCCGAAGAACGAACTGAAGCACGTCTGTCATTCGAGATCTCCAACCGGATTGACGCATTGATGACTGAACGGGGACTATCCAAGAAGCAATTTGCAGATGCATTAGGTCGCAGACCAAGTGAAATAACAAGGTGGTTGAGCGGTGAACACAACTTCACAGTTGCCACTCTTGCTATGCTGTCAACGTTTTTCGGACAACCAATAATACATGTATAAATAGAGAATATGTAACGCCCTCATTTTACATTATTTCACAGCAAAATATGCTGTCGTAAAACGGGTTACGCATGCCATAACTACCTGATAATCAATGGAAATATCGAAGGCTTCTTTCTTCAACGAGGACGAGTATTAAGCTAAAATTTGCTCTTAAATAGAGCACAAGCACTTGAATATAAGCCGATTGGCAAGCAAACAAATAAACTTGTCAATCGGCTTTTATATAGTCGCTAATTGGTGTATTGAGGATTAAAGGAGATGCTTATCCCGGTGCTCATCCATGATGTTTTTAAGAACAATATCTGCAACTTTATACGACAAATTTGATTTGCCCACTTTTTGAGGATCGTATTGAACCTGTTTCACAACATCGATGTAGAATGCAAAATTATTTACGACCTTATCGTCTTCCAGATCGATATTCAATGGATTCAGCTTCCATTTCAAACGACCTCCATCAAAATCCATCAGAGTGGTGAGCGCAGAGACTATTGGATAGAAAAATCCATAGGCATAGCTATAAATGGATCTTTTGGAATAAGTGTTGAACGGCCCTGTGAATTGGCTGATATAACCGCCGTTTTTGTTTTCTTTTTGTACGACTCCCGTAATACGTCCAAAAGAACCGGAGTTACGGTTGTATATCAGGGGAAAGTGATAGTAGAGCTTGTCGAAAAACCGGACAATGTCATCGACCAATTCAAATCCAGATCTGATGGCGCTGTCAGTTAAATCGTATTTTCCAAGCTGTTGCTCCGACACTGACTCATCTTTCATCAGATTGCGGTAGTATTTTATGCAAAGGCTTTTCTGCGAATATAAGGCTATCCTGTTCAGACTTCCTATGTTGGGGTTGCCGTCAAAATAACCGCATTCATGCAGCTTGATCAAGGGAAGGCAGGCAAGCGCGACAATGTCATCACACTTTATAGTCCCTGGCTCTCCGCTTCGCCAAGCTATATTTTCACGGTAATTTCCTTTCAGACTTCTTTTGAGTTCTTCGTAGAGTCCTTCTTTGTTGCTCTTTGTCGCATCGGTCAATGAGACATTGGCATTTCGCGCAGAACAGATCTCTACTATGTGATTGGAAAAGTATTCGATGGAAGCTTCATCTTTGTCAACAGGCGCGATGACCTCTATCGGTATGGAAAAACCAAGCTCACCGAGATGTTGCTCATATCCGGCTTTCAGTGCAGAAAAATTATCATTGTCACGATAATATCTAACGCAATCATCCCAAGTTTTCAAATTGACTCCGGTTATAATATTCACTATGAAGCGACCTAAAGCAAAAGCGTTTGTCCGCCATCCATGATGCCTTCGATGTCTTCTTCGGAAAAACTGAGACGCACACGGTTACGCTCCAATATATCTACATAGATGGAAGAAAGCAAGATTCCTTTAGAACAAAAAAACTTTCGTTGGCATGATACCTTGTGCCATCCGGCACTATCTCTTGTCCAAGAGATCCTCCCATCCGGGAACACTGCAAAATTAATAGTTTTTTGCGAATTTTACAAGTAAAAAAGTGACAAAGAGGCGCATCTCCGGCTTAAAAAAATTATAGCGCTCCCAGGAATGCTGAAAATTTAGACTTGGTTCCACCTGAAAAGCCGGAAAAATCGGCAGCCCCGTAAACCTCGTATTAACCCATATACCGCGGCTCTTTCATTTAAATCACCAATAAGCGTATTAGTCACATACCCGGCTCGGATTGAGCCGGGCAAACTTTTATACAGTGAATATCAGTAATTTAAACAAAATATCCGTGGTAGGATGAAACATTAATTCTGTCTTCGGGTCTATTCTTACGGATAGATTCAACGACGACAGCGACGTGGATTTGCTGATTGATTTTGAACGATTGGATCCGGATAAGTTTGACTATGTTACCAATTTCTTTGACTTATCTGATTCCGAATAGTTTCTCTGCCAATTTTTTTGAGAGACAGCGTTTGACGGCGACAATAATTAACAAAGTAATTGCAAGCGTCAAGCCCCAATCTATTACCCATGAATTGATATGAAGATAGCCAACAGCTCTACGCACATACATGTGTATTAGGTAAACGCCAAAAGAGACCTCGCCTGTAAAAAGTATAAAACGAGTAATCCAATTCTCCACAAAAAGTTTCTCAACTTTTTCAGAGAATAACAGCATTATTATTCCCGACGAGAAGATAAACGAACTGAATTTGATACCCATGCCGCTGCCTGAGATTGACAAGTAATATCTACTTTCTATTACCGACGCAATGAATCCGATTGTTGTTACAAATATAGCAGGAGTCAACGAATATTTTCTTGAATGAGAAGAATACCATATTCCCATCATAAAAAATATGATCCACAACACAAATGGACCTGCATATAATACGAGCGGAAACGACATCCCCTCAATCTGTAGCATGTATGTAACTACTATAATCGAAATTGCTGACAGCAACGCCGTCACAGTTACCCCCCCAACTTATTAACTCTTAACAACCAGGGAGTTACAATATACAGCTGTGTTATTAATGCAATGAAATAATACACACTATATCCACATATCAGCAGCTTTACCAATTTATAGAAAACTCCATTTATTCCATGATCGAAAATATCGAGTACAAACCAGCCCATAGAACATATCAGGCACGGGATATATACAGTTGGAATTTGTTTTCGCCAGAATTTAAGTATATTCTCTTTGCTTGATAAATCTTTCTTAGCAATAAAAAATCCAGAGATAGCCAAGAATAAAGGAACAGCACAATTCAATATCTGCCTAAAAGTTATGGTAATAATGCTTTCCAAACTGTCAAAGTTTGTCAAAACAGGGCATGTGTGTATACCTATTACCATCATAATGGCAATGCCACGCAAAAAGTCAAAGTAAAAGTTACGCTGTTTCATAGATGAATACTAACTTTTCTTATTAGAGATAGGATCAACGTTTTCAATAATCATCAATATTAAACCACCAACAGATCGGTCGCTGAATTAAAACAAGTTAGCTAAAAATCAAAGTACTGAAATTTGGCGATTAGTGAAAATGGAGGCAACTTAAAGACCACTGCACAAATTTAAGACTTTTTGCGATTATGAAAACGATGTATCTTGATTTTTTGGCACCAGCATCTCTTAAAAAATGTAAAAAATCGAAGTTTATTGTCTGATTATTCGATTTTTAGGTAGCGATAACCCTGCCACACTTTTTGAAGTCACATACCCGGTCCCGAAGGCAAGCAGTGAACGACATCCCAGACATCGCGCCGTACATCGCGCCAGACATCGCGCCGTACATCGCGCCGTATCGATGTTTTTTGCCGCTCACGGATTTTTTCTTACTTTTGCATCGTTTACAATTCCTCATGTTAATTAACGCATTTATGGAACAAGACGAAAAAGCTTCGACACCTTTGTCCGAATCGGATCCTATAAAAAGAACCGTGCTCGACTATAACGACATAGCCTCAATGGTGCCTGCTCTCGCAGGCCACGAAAAGCTTGTCAACCGCGTCCTTCACTGGCTTTCGGTCGATAAAGTAAATGCCGTCCACGATAAATATTGCGACAATCCCGGGCCGGAATTTGCCAACAACCTGCTGAAAGACTTCGACATCACGCTACGTGTCGACGGGCGCGACGTACTCGACAATCTGCCGCAGGGAGCATTCATCACCGTCAGCAACCATCCTTTCGGCGCGCTCGACGGCATATCGCTAATCTCCCTCATCGCATCCATTCGTCCTGACTTCAAAGTCATGGTCAATATGATTCTGAACCACATTTCGGCTATGCGACCCAACTTTATTGCCGTCGATGCCCTTGCCAGCGACGACCCCGCAAAAAAGGCAGTCTCAATGAAAGGCATCAAAGAAGCCATTATGCATGTGCGTCGCGGAAAACCCATCGGTTTCTTTCCCGCCGGGGCCGTCAGCAAAATAAATAAGCATCTGCGCATCGAGGACCGCGAATGGCAGCCGTCGATTATCCGCCTGATCCGGCAGCTTAAAGTGCCCGTGATTCCCATTTATTTCCATGGCCACAACAGCACTTTCTTCAATATCCTGGGCGTAATAAGCTGGCAGTTGCGCACACTTCGGCTTCCTACGGAGGTCTGGCGTAAGTGCCATTCTACCATCCACATTTCGGTAGGTGACATTATACAACCCGAGCAATATCTTAAATATGACTCAGAAGAGGAATTAGCCAAGTTCCTTAAAGGCAAGACTTACGAACTTAGTGACCGAAAATGAACACTGTCGATATTTCCGAAGAAGTTAAACAAGCTAAATCGCGATTCGGCATAGTCGGAAATGCCCCGGCTTTGCTCGCCGCAGTTCAGCGAGCCATAAAAGTCGCCCCTATTGACTTGTCCGTACTTATTACCGGCGAAAGCGGAACAGGTAAAGAATTTTTTCCTAAGATTATCCACGCCTACGGCTCAAGAAAGCACTCTAAATACATCGCCGTAAACTGTGGGGCCATTCCTGAAGGCACCATCGACTCAGAGCTCTTCGGCCACGAAAAGGGAGCGTTCACCGGTGCCGTCGCCTCGCGCAAAGGCTACTTTGAGGAAGCCGACGGAGGAACTATTTTTCTTGACGAAGTAGCAGAACTCCCACTTCCTACCCAAGCCAGACTGCTTCGAGTGCTCGAAACCGGCGAATTTCTTAAAGTCGGCTCCTCCACAGTCCAAAAGACCAACATCAGAGTCGTGGCCGCAACAAACGTCAACATGGCGCGAGCCATCGAAGAGGGACGCTTCAGAGAAGACCTTTACTATCGACTGTCGACTGTCGGAATCAACATACCCCCACTGCGCGACAGAGGCACCGACATAATGCTTCTTGCCAAAAAGTTTGCCCTCGACTTTGCCGAACGCTACCGGACCCCGTCCATAGCGTTCGACGAAAGTGCCGAAGAGATTTTAACGCACTACCGGTGGCCCGGAAACGTTCGCCAGCTTAAGAACGTCATCGAACAAATCGCGCTCTTCGAAGCCGGACACGACATTTCTGGCCAAATGCTAAAGCCATACATCCCCGCATCAGGAATGACATTCACACCCGCTACCCTATCGCCGGAGGGCGGAGCGCACTCCTACGCCTCAGAACGCGAGTTACTTTTCAACATGATTTTCCGTATGCGCAACGAGATCGACACTCTACGCGCCACCATCGAACAGATGGAAGGCGGAACGCCAGCGCCACCCGACTTTACCGATGCAAAAGCCGTCGACGACGAAATGCCTCACTCATTGGTCAAATTCTCGCCTATACACGACATCATCAACTCTGTACGGCAATCTCCCGAACCCGCCCCCGATGACCACACTCTTACTCTCGAGGACACTGAGCGCGAGACTATCCGTCGTGCGCTCGAACGCAACGAAGGGCGCCGAAAAGCCACTGCTCACGAGCTCAACATCTCTGAACGCACACTTTATCGAAAAATAAAGGAATACGGACTCGAATAAGCCCATTGATAGTCGGCTCTCCGCTTTATTTCGGCAAAATGTGGCCAATAAGCGATTATAGCGAAGAAAAGTGCCGGCAAATTTGCTTTTTCAAGAGCAATATGCTACATTTGTGCCCATAATTAGATTTTTTAAGATTCACTTGTTTTAATTAATTATATTATGGCAATTAGTAGTAGAAAAATCAGCTCCGGCTGGTTATTAGTGCTTGTTTGTTTAGTTACTGTCAGCATCATTGGCTTAAACTGTGTTTATGAGAAAGACCTATTTGATTTAGGCTCCGACCATCTTTGGGCAAATGTCGCATGGATGATCACCGCCACCATCTTCGTCTTGATGATGACCCCCGGCCTATCGTTCTTCTATGGTGGCATGGTCCGACCCAAGAACGTCATTTCCACAATGTTGCAGAGTTTCATAGTTATGGGAATCGTAAGTGTCATTTGGGTCGTATTTGGATTCGGACTCGCTTTTGGCAATGACATCGGACACGTCATAGGCAATCCGTTAGACTTCCTTATGATGAAAAACGTAGGAGTAACAAATGTCACCGACCCGGACTCAGAACTTTCGCAGATAGGCATGGTCACCACCACTATTCCGCTCGCCCTGTTTGCCCTATTCCAGATGAAATTCGCCATCATCACACCCTCGCTAATCACCGGCGCTTTTGCCGAGCGTGTGCATTTTGCCGGATACCTGCTCTTCATGGGGCTATGGACCGTCCTGGTCTACTGTCCACTCGCCCATTGCACTTGGCACCCCGACGGACTCTTCGCCACCATGCATGTTCATGACTTTGCCGGCGGCATTGTTGTCCATGCCGCTTCCGGAATAGCAGCCCTCGCCGGCGCTATCTTTTTAGGTAAACGCCGATCCGTCAAGGGAGAGTCTTCAAAGCCGGCCAATGTGCCTTTCGTTCTGCTCGGAGCGGCACTGCTATGGCTCGGCTGGTTTGGGTTTAACGGAGGAAGCTCACTCGCCGCCGACGGAATCGCCATCTCAGCATTCCTCAACACCAACACAGCCGCCGCTACGGCCATGGTGGCGTGGATCACGCTTGACGCGTTGCGAGGTCGCAAGCCTTCAGCTATGGGCGCCGCCATCGGTGCCGTCGTCGGACTTGTCGCGATTACCCCTTGCGCCGGATGGGTAACCGTCGGACAAAGCATTTTCATTTCTTTGTTTATAACATTCTGTTGCCATGCAGCTGTATGCTGGAAAGGCTATAGCCGCATTCTTGACGACGCTCTTGACGTGTTCCCCACCCACGGCCTTGGAGGCATAATAGGCACTCTCCTGACAGGCATATTCGCTTACGACTTTTTTGCAACAGGTGACAATGCCTTTATCTCCCGTGGCGAATTTTTCTTCAACCACGTAATCGTTATGGCCGGTGTATTTGTATATACTTTTGGGGCAAGCTATTTGCTGTATTGGGTCACTGACCTGATTATACCCATGAGAGTCTCGGGGTGGAATGAAAGAGTGGGTCTCGATTCGTCACAGCACGGCGAGGAATACGGCAATGAAGCCGCCCTCGAATTGCCTTCCGACTCCGATTGGTTCAAGGGGGTAGAGCAAAATTAATATTTACAGCTTGCTTAAAGCTTGTTAAACTCTTATTTATTGGAACATTCACGTATGGTAAAACAAGGATTTTACGACCCGGCCTGCGAGCACGACGCATGTGGTGTAGGACTTCTGGTCAATGTCAAAGGAGGTAAGTCGCATCAGTTAGTTGAAAAAGGGCTGCAGGTGCTCGAACACATGGTACATCGCGGGGCGGAAGGTGCCGATCCTAAGACCGGCGACGGTGCCGGAATTATGGTTCAGATTCCGCACGAATTCATTCTGCTCCAAGGCATTCCGGTGCCGGAAAAGGGCCGTTACGGTGCCGGGATGGTATTTTTGCCTAAAGATAAGGATTCACGAGAGATGATGCTCGACATCATCGAACGCGAAGCCATGGAGCTGGGATTGTCAATGATTGCCGTACGCGACGTTCCGACTAACAATGAGATGCTGGGCGAAGTGGCCCGCAAATCAGAGCCTGTTATAAAACAGATTTTCATTGCCGACGAACAGACCGACGAACCCGTAGATATAAGGCTATACCTGCTTCGACGAGCCGTCGAGAAGCGCATCGCACGCTCCTCCCTGCCCTCGAAAGAAGACTTCTACATCGTGTCGCTTTCGTCAAAGATTCTCGTCTACAAAGGTATGCTGTCGAGCCTGCAGCTTCGATATTACTTTCCCGACCTGATGCATCCCCACTTCACCACCGCAATGGCTCTCGTACACTCCCGGTTCAGCACCAACACATTCCCGACATGGCCGCTGGCCCAACCATTCCGTATGCTCGGGCACAACGGCGAGATAAACACCATTCGCAGCAACCGGCTGTGGATGAAGGCCCGAGAATGTATGCTTCACCCCGACGCATTCGGACAGCGCGATCTAACCCCCATCATACAAGAAGGCATGAGCGACTCTGCTTCGCTCGACAATGTGCTCGAATTTTTCGTCATGGGAGGCATGAGCTTGCCTCACGCACTCGCAATGCTCGTCCCCGAGTCATTCAACGACAAAAACCCCATATCGTCCAATCTTAAAGCGTTCTACGAGTACCATTCAATCTTAATGGAAGCTTGGGACGGCCCGGCGGCTTTGCTATTCAGCGACGGCCGCTACGCAGGAGGTATGCTTGACCGAAACGGTCTGCGCCCTGCACGCTACCTGATCACAAACAATGACACCGTCGTGCTTGCTTCCGAGACAGGCGTATTGCCTTTCGACGCTTCGGAAGTGAAAGAAAAAGGGCGTCTGCGTCCCGGTAAAATGATGCTCATTGACATGGAAAATGGTGTCATATACCACGATGAGGAGATTAAGGAGAAACTGGCCTCGGCACACCCATACCGCGACTCATTGGCCCGCAACAGAATAAACCTCGACTCAATCAGCAGTGGCCGAAAAGTGGACAATGCCGTTGACAACCACGACCGACTGCTCAGATGCTTCATGTACCATAAGGAGGAAATCGACAAGATTGTAACCCCAATGGCCGCCGATGCCAAAGAGCCTACGGCCTCGATGGGCAACGACGCGCCTCTCGCAGCATTCTCCACCTCTCCGCAGCTGCTTTACAACTACTTCCGCCAACAATTTGCCCAAGTCACAAACCCACCCATCGACCCTCTGCGCGAGGAGTTAGTGATGAGCCTCGACAGCTATATCGGTGCCGTGAAGCTCGATCTCCTTTCGTTCTCTCCCGACTTGTGTAAAATGGTACTCCTCAAACGCCCGATAATCACCAACCGCGAGCTCGACCTCCTGTGCAATCTGCGCTACAAAGGATTCATCACCCGTAAGCTCTCCATGACTTTTCCCGTCAGCCACGGCGTTGACGGGCTATCCGAAGCCGTTAAAAGGCTTTGCTCCGAAGCCGAACAGGCCGTCGACGAAGGCTGTAACTGCATCATTCTTTCCGACAGGAACGTCGACAAGGACAATGCCCCGATTCCTGCCCTTATGGCCACAAGTGCCGTTCATCGCCACCTGATTGAATGTAAAAAGCGCGTACAGACCGCTCTGGTAATCGAGACCGCAGATGCCCGAGAAGTGATGCACTTTGCGCTTCTTTCAGGCTATGGGGCAAGTGCAGTCAATCCCTACATGGCCTTCTCGATTCTGGACGGTCTGGTTAAGGACCATACTCTACAACTCGACTTCGCAACGGCCGTGCGAAACTATGTGACGGCCGTCGACAAAGGATTGCTTAAAGTAATGTCTAAGATGGGCATTTCCACCCTAACCAGCTATAAAGGCGCACAGCTTTTTGAAGCCGTCGGACTCGACGACGAATTCTGCCGGACATTTCTCGGCGACACAGTAAGCAAAATCAGCGGCGTGGGTCTGAACCGAATCTGTTCCGACATTCTGAAGGCTCACTCCGAAGCTTTTGCCGACGACTTTGACCCCGAAGCAAAACTGCCCGACATTGGCCGATTTGCCTATCGTAAAGACGGAGAGCTACATGCATGGACTCCCAAATGCATCCTTGCCCTGCAAGCCGCCACCCGACAAGGCAGTTACGAAAAATTCAAAGAGTTTACAGCCATCGCCGACAACAATAGCCACCCTATATTCATCCGCGATTTTCTCGACTTCACAAAAGGCAACCCCATTCCGATTGATGAAGTGGAGCCGGTCGAATCTATTGTTAAGCGATTCGTCACTGGAGCCATGTCATTCGGAGCTATAAGCCGAGAAGCCCACGAAGCGCTCGGAGTAGCCATGAATGCCATCGGCGCAAAAAGCAACACCGGCGAGGGAGGAGAGGAGGCCGAACGATTTGCCACGAGGCCCGACGGATCTTCTGCGCGTTCGGCCATAAAGCAGGTGGCATCCGGCAGATTCGGCGTGACGGCGGAATATCTCGTCAACGCCGATGAGATACAAATCAAAATCGCCCAAGGAGCCAAACCGGGCGAAGGCGGACAGCTTCCGGGATTTAAAGTCGACGAGATAATTGCACGCACACGCCACTCAATCCCCGGCATATCGCTCATCTCGCCTCCGCCACACCACGACATTTACTCTATCGAAGACCTCGCACAGCTTATTTTTGACCTGAAGAACATCAATCCGGATGCCAACATCAGCGTAAAGTTAGTGGCAGAAAGCGGTGTCGGCACTATCGCGGCCGGTGTGGCAAAGGCTAAAAGTGACATAATTATAATCAGCGGAAGCGACGGCGGCACGGGCGCATCCCCGATGAGCTCCATCCTTTACGCCGGAGTCCCGGCGGAAATCGGACTGGCCGAGACTCAACAGACACTTGTCATGAACAATCTGCGCGGACAGGTACGCCTCCAGGTCGACGGTCAGCTGAAGACGGCCCGCGATGTAGTTATAATGGCCATGCTCGGAGCCGAAGAGTTCGGGTTCGCGACAAGTGCGCTGATTGTGCTCGGATGCGTGATGATGAGGAAATGCCACACCAACAAATGCCCCGTAGGAGTGGCTACTCAAAGCGAAGAACTCCGCAAGAAGTTCCGAGGAAGGGCTGAATATCTGGTCAACTATTTCCGCTTCCTCGCTCAGGAAATACGAGAGACTTTGGCCGAGATAGGTGTCAGAAAACTCGACGACATTATTGGTCGAGCCGACTTGCTCTATATGAAAGCCGAAATGCAAAAGGCCGGTTCCGACTGCTTTGACTTTTCTCGACTGCTTTACATGCCGGAACAGGCCACAACTAACGCAATTACCAATGTGACGGCCCAACGATGCGATACAAGCCACGTGCTTGACAGGGAAATAATCAGTCGCTCATATCCTGCCATCGAATCAAAAATGCCGGTCGAGCTTGAATTCCCAATCTGCAACACCGACCGCTCAACCGGAGCTATGCTATCGGGACGCATAGCCCGAAAGTACGGGGCTGAGGGTCTTCCTGCCGGAACCGTTTCATGCACTTTCCGCGGCTCGGCCGGTCAAAGCTTCGGCGCGTTTCTGACCAATGGCGTGACGTTCCGTCTCGAAGGCGATGCCAACGACTATGTCGGCAAAGGTCTTTCAGGCGGCAAAATCGTAATTGTGCCTCCAAACGGCTCTCAATTCACTCCACAAGACAATATCATTGCCGGAAACACCATACTTTACGGAGCCACCGAGGGCGAAATCTATATCAACGGCCGTGTTGGCGAACGATTCTGCGTGCGCAACTCCGGCGCAACCGCCGTGGTCGAAGGGGTCGGTGATCATTGCTGCGAATACATGACTGCCGGGCGAACAGTTGTGCTCGGACCCACCGGACGCAACTTTGCCGCAGGCATGAGCGGAGGTATTGCCTACGTATGGAATCCGGACGGCGACTTTGACTACTTCTGCAATATGGAACTCGTCGAACTGTCACTGATTGAAGAGCAAGCCGACAATAGAGAACTTTACCGCCTGATAGGTAACCACTACAAGCACACTCACAGCCCTCTCGCCGGAAAAATGCTCGACAATTGGGAGGAATACGTCCGCCAGTTCATCAAGGTAATTCCCACCGAGTACAAAAAACTGCAAAGGTAGACTTCGTTTGAAAAAGAAATGCTACCTTTGCAGTTACTAATGGATACGAAATCTCGACATACTCGCGCTATATCGTCGGCATTGGTCATGCTGATGGCTTTGATATTGCCCTGCTGCACAATAAGCTACAAGCTAAACGGAAGCGCCATCGACTACAATGTCTACAAAACCATCCACGTGGCCAACTTCCCTATACGCGCAGCACTCGTCTACCCTCCTCTGCAACAGACTTTCGAGAACGCTCTGCTCGATTATATCGCCAGAAACACGCGCCTCCAAGTAAACGACGGAAACAGCGACCTTAACCTCGAAGGCGAAATTACAGGATATTCACTCAGCCCACAGGCCATCACTGAAAATGCGCTCGCCTCTAAGACCCGACTGACCATTACCGTCAGAGTCAAATACACCGACTCCAAGAACGACAAAAACGACATCGACCAGACCTTCTCGGCATACGAAGACTTTGACAGCAACGAGTTGCTTACAGATGTCCAAGACCAACTATGTCAGGAGATTACCGACCAACTTGTCGACCTAATTTTCAACGCAACACTCGGCAACTGGTAGGCCGTCCGGATCCTGATATGAACCCGCTTCTCGAAACATTGAAAAATCTGCTCAATGATGAGTCTGCCCCGGTCGATCCAGAATGGAGCGACGAGATGGCTCGGACATATCCATACTTACCGCTTCCGGCAATGCTTGAACTGCAACGCAACGCCGGAACCGAATCTCTCGGCGACGAACGCCGTCGGCTTCTCATGCGACGAGTAGCACTCAACAGCTCATCTTCAGAAATGCTTTACCGCATTACCGAACCGCTCGGCGACGAACTGGCCGGATTCTATCCCGAAGCTCCGAAGCCCGAAACGCCGTCGACTGAAAGCGCAATAGACACGTTCATGGACAAGTACGGCGGAGGTGCCGACTCCCACGAAGAAGAAATTCTCGAGAAACTGATATTCAATCCCGTCGCCGACTATGCCCAGATTTTAGCTTCTGAGGAGGAGCGGAGCCTCCCTGACACAGCTGAAGCCGAAGGCGACAGCCAGGACAGCCTGATCAACGCGTTCATCCTCAAAAGCCGGAATCAAGAAGGTCATTTCCCATCCCCGGAAGACCCCCTCGAGCCGGAGCCGAGAGTTCCGGCCGACCCCACCGGCGAGCCTATTCAGACTCCCGTCATGCAGGACGACTCCCTTTTGAGCGAAAGTTTGGCCAAAATCTACATAAAACAACGCCGTTACGCCAAGGCTTTTGAAATTATAAGCAATTTAAGTTTGAAATATCCAGAAAAAAGTATTTACTTTGCAGACCAATTGCGTTTTCTACAGAAGCTTATAATAAATCAGAAATATCAAAACAAAAAATAACTACTAAAATGTACATAGTAATTATCGTTCTTACTGTAATCGCCTCCATACTTATGATAGGAGTCGTACTCATTCAGAAGTCAAAAGGCGGTGGCCTTTCCTCTCAGTTTGGAGGAGCTAATCAAGTAATGGGTGTTCGTCGCACAAACGATTTTATCGAAAAGACCACTTGGTGGCTCGCCGGCATTATCGCAGTGCTCGCAGTGTTGGGTGTGTTCGTTATGCCACGAAATGTCGTTGAAAACAGCCGAGTAGTGCCTCAGCCCACTGAGCAGACTATGCCTGCAAACTTCAACGTCGACATCACCCCCGAACAGGCTCCTGTTCAAGCTCCAGTTGGCGAATAACGATTGCGGTATTTCGCTACATCGTTATACTCATCTAATTTTTTCATTGAAAGGAAAAGTTTTATTAATTTCATTATTGATTAATCAAGTCGGTTAATGTCGGGCTACACCAGTAGCCCGCTTTTTTTTACCCGATAAACGATTCCACTAAGATTCTTCCTCGGATGAACGCATTTTTTCAAGGCGTTCGGGTGTAAGCACGGTACGCTTTGCCGAAAACCTTATCTTATTAAGCTCTGTGGGTGGCAACTCGCTCGCGCTCTTTAGATCGGGCCTGCTTATAGTCTTTACTTTCTTCATAATTCTTCGGTCTTATCAAACTTAGGCAACAGCTTGTTGAGCGCAAACAGAACGGTCAGATACGTCAAACCAAGCACAAAAAACTCTATCCGCAAAGGGAAAACGTCCCTCAGCCATCCTCCTCCTAAATAACAGAAAAAGAGAAGCCAAAGAGTGCTCTGGACACTCACACACAGCGTACACCATACCTTTGCCCGGAACTTCTGATACCAAATGCTCCACACCGTAAACGGCAGGCAACAGACATTGCACGCGGCAAGATAACATGTCCACTGAGGAAACACCAACAGACACAGCAGACTCACAGAAAAATACGTGAAACCCACCTCGCTCCATCCGAAAATACCGAAAAACTTCGATGCGCTCATCGAAAGGATACTGTCGCACCCTCCCTCCTGAAGTACCTTACACACCTTGTCGGCCGCCTTGTTGCGTATCTTAAGCGACTTCTGTACAAGCAGATAAGTCAGATAAAGCCCGGCAATGTCTAACAAAGTCAAAAGCACAGTCGAGATATGGAGGTAGATGCCGTTGCTTATAAACAGGTAGACAAACAGCAACCCCACGCAAACGGCCAACCCGACATTTCTTATTCCGGTAAACAACTCCTTCTCACGGTGCATGCAATAGTCCGGTTCTGCCGAATTCTCGGCCGGATATAGAAGCAATACCCTACCGTCCCATGCACTACAGAACTCTTCGACAGGCATTTGTTCGGCCACACCTTGAGTAAGATACGAAACGCCATCACCCCCGATCGACCTGACTATAACGAGGCCACCGGAGGTTTTGGCGATAAATGGTGTCGGCAACTTCACTATCTCCGACTTATCCGAGAGGATAAGTCCCTCACTTTCTATATGATACGACGCAAGCAACCTTGACAGTCCGAACAGCGACTTAAACGGCATCGCCTCAAACTGTCGGTCGGAATACTCGGCCGTATACGGAACCCCAAGTTCCTCAAGCAAGTCCGAAAGGATAGTAGTGCCGGCCATGGTTCAACTCACTGTTAGCTTGCAAACGATTCAACTTTGGCCAACAAGGCCTCTCCGTCGATTTCGCCGCTATGGCGCCATACCTCTTCTCCTCCGCGATATACCAAGAAGGTAGGCACCGACTCCACACCGGCCTTTCCGGCTGTCGATTCGTTTTCGTCAATGTCAAGCTGATAGACCGGCACACGGCCGTCAAGAAGCGTCTTAACCTGCTCTACAACCGGCATCATGCGCCTGCAGTGAGGACACCACGTTGCAAAAAACTCCACTAATACAGTCTGTCCGCTGTTAATAATCTCCGAGTATTTCATAACTTCAAAATTTTAGTGTTAAAACTATTCCAATAACGCCCCCGCAAAACGATTGGTTGCCGTAAAAACACTATTTAACCCCTTGAAACAGCTTTTCTGACCCAAATTTCATCCTTTACGCATCTTAATTTGTTATTTTATTGACTAATATTTCTAAAATCAGGATAATTAGTCTACCTTTGTCCTACACGACGGGCAGAAGCCACGCGTGAAAGGCAGAAGCTGAGCTCAACATATTTTCTTGAACATATAAAATTGACCCGAAATGAAAAAGATTTCAGTCCTATTGGCGACTATCACACTCCTATTCTGTTCGCCCAAGGCCAATGCACAATACTACGAACTGGCCAATCAACTCCCAAGTCTTTTATCTCCGGCACTATCCGGCTCGCTTAACTATAAAGGATATGTCGACTTTAGCGGCATGGCCGGACTCGGCGATAACCGCGCAAACTTTATCGAAATTTCTACTTCGCAGGGATTTAAATACTCGTCATGGTTCTTCATGGGTGTCGGTATAGGTGTCGATGTCGCTATGGCTCATCAACCGGAACTCCTGTCAGACATTCCTGGCGACGATGCAGGTGGCTACTATGGCTACGGCTCCTCCAAGACAAAAATGATGATTCCGATATTCACCGACTTCCGCTTTAACATCGGAGCCGACGAGACCACATCGTTCTTCGTCGACCTCAAGCTCGGTGCCGCCTGGATTATGGGGTCAAGCTATCTGAGGCTCAACCGTGGCTATCTATCCAACCAGACTCAATTTTATCTAAAGCCGACAATGGGTATACGCATTCCCATCAACTCTAAAAACAGCCGACAGGCAGTGAACATCGGCGTGTCATACCAGCTGCTTACCTCTAACAACAACTATGGCTGGCGCTCACGCTCTCTCTCGCTTAACAACATCGGTGCCACCGTCGGATTTGAATGGTAAGCTAAGAGCCTCCTATCCAATAATACATGTAAAGGCTCTAACTACTTGCGACGTCGCACTGAGCGAGTTGCCGACGACTGCTTGCTGACTTTAGTCTCCTTGGGCTTTGAAGCCTTAGTCTTTGACGGCTTCTGCGCACGCGAACTACGGCGGGCAGTCGACGATTTTTTCTCCTCACGAGCGGCAATCGTATCGCCCGACGCTGCACGTTCACGCTCCTCGCGGGCTGCTATAATCTCCTCGCGCGAAGGCACCCACATCTTATCCTCGTATGTAGTCAGATAGTTCTGTATGCTGTCCTGCGCACGTTTCAAGTCGTCCGGATCCGGATAAAGTTGCATCATTGAGCGGTTGCGCAAATTGCGTGTCTTATAGATGTCGCCCTCATACAGAGCCAGTTGAAAGAAGTCATCGTAATTGTATTGCGGCAGATTATTGTCATCGTCGACAAAAATCGACTGCTGTGTCAAGTAAGGGCGCAGGGCATCCATCTTCATCCAGAACATAGGATACTTAACCGCCTCGCCTCCGAAGTCGCCCGAACGGTGAAGCACCGGACAGATGGCCTCGACAGTCGTACGCATCCGGTTTGAACGCTTGTCAAGCTCCCAACGCTCGAGGATATAATATGACAACACCTCGTTGGTAGGCACGTCGGCCTCTTCGATGACAAACCGAGGATTCTTCTCAGTCGACCCGCGGCCTTCCGTGTAAATCACGTGGAAACGATCAAGCATGTCGCGCACATTAATCTGATACTGGTCAGTGAATATTTCCCGGCCGTCAAGATATTCGTATGCCTTTATGTCGCCCGAAGCCAACAGACGCATGATTATGCGGAACAGGTTTTCCTGACCGTCGATCAGCTCCTCCGGATAATATAGTGGCGCGTTTTTAACATTGTCCAAATCGAGCTGGCGATAGACAACCTTCATCCATTGCGCGTCAGCATCGCTTCGCTCCGGCTCTTCATAGAACTGCTGCATACGCCCGGTGACATTTGCCGAAGAGGATGCGGTAGACTCCTTCTTTGTATCGGAACTACCTCTTCTCACCACCGATGACGATGATGACGACTGCTGGGCAAAGACCGTTCCGGCTGATACGGACAGAACCGCCGCTACAAATATATATTTCTTTAAAAAGCTCATATATCTTGACTTCTTATATATTTTAAATTCACGCTTAATTCACTATCACTTCCATCGGGGCGAGGTCGCGCTCTATTCCATCAGGCCCTATCGCCCTTACACGCGATATATAGAATCGTTTTCCACGCGACAGACGGCGGAAAGAATCCTTTTGACGCTGCGAGAACGACGCGCCCGACGACACCTCCGGAATGGCATTCCCCATCGAATCGAAGAACACCGTCTCGAAGCTGAGCACGCGATAGCTTACGTTGAGCAAGTCGTCGTCGATGGCCGCTTCAATACCTGGAGCCTGCAGCAACAATGTCTTGCTGAAAGGCTTCCCTCCCTTATACCGTTCAGAATTACCCTTCGCGTCGTTAAACGATATGTAAGGCGTAGGATCCGGCAGTTTTCGCACTCGGAAGGTATTGGTAGCCACCGTCTGCGGCCGACCGTCGATATTGGCTGTTACCGTAATCACGGCTTCTGCCCCGACCTTTGCCGGGCGGGCCACCCACTTGTCGCCCTGACGTGTCAGGGTTCCGTTAGTCATCGAAGCCGATATGGCCGAAGGAGCCACACCCGGAACTGATATGCTCATCGGGTTGTCGATTCCGGCATAAAGCACGTTCATCATCGTGGCCGACACGGTTGCGGTAGGCTCAATAACAGTGTAGCTCGACGAAAAGTCATGGCGTGTGACCGTTCCGTCGCCATGGGGCACTTCAAGATAGCCCGAGTAGTCAAATGTCCCGGTAGAAGATGCGACCGTCTCAAACAGTCCGTTGTCGTTGGCCAGCTGCTTTCCATTGATAAAGATGGCAGGGCGCTGGGTGGTATCTACCGCGGCAAGCACAATGTTGGCCGAATATCGGCTACCGCGCATTACGTTTCTCGACTGAGGAATCACAAAGGCGTTAAGCTCGTTGACACGTACATCGCCGGCATCTACATTGGCGAGCAATGTGGCCAAAGCCTCGCCTTCGGCATAGCGGATGTCACTCTGAAGCTTAGTTAGCAATGTCACCGCAGCCACTACAGGCTTACTCTCGAACATTGCCGATTCCCAAGGTTCAGCCACTACCGTGCCACGCTTCGTCACCGGATCGGTAGATAATGCCCGCTCTATACCGGCTCGCTTCACCGAGTCGGTCATTATGCCGGCTATATAGTCGCGGTAATTCTCTATCGTGTTTCTCAACTGAGTGCCTCGGGGATTTCCGGGAGCAAGCATCACCACCGAAGCCGATTCGAGGTCGTCCTGATTAAGTATATTCGACACGTCGGCATCCTTTCCGTCAGCCTCAACCACAATGGCCGTTTTGAGTGTGTCGATGAGCTGATAAACGCGGTCAGTGGCCCGGCGCACCTCGGTAGCCTTGTCATACCATACGCCACCTTTGCCGGGATTCTGCTCGTTGAAGGCTTCAAGCTGACGGTATAATACATCATTACGCTGAGCCACATTCGAGTTAGAACGCGACAAACCCTCCTCGACCTGGCCGAATCCTTCAAGTACATCGCTCGAAACATTGAGCGCGAGCATTGCCGTCAGAACGATGTACATAAGGTTAATCATCTTCTGACGGGGCGACAGTCCGCGAGTGTTGTTACTTCCCATTTAGTTTATTTATCAGTTATTCCGGTCGGGAGTCATGCCGGCATTACCTATGCCCGTGGCACCCATTGGATTATACATGTTAATAGTCATGGCGTGGAGCATCTTCTCATAGACTTGATTGAGCTGCTGCATGTAACGCGCCATCTTTTCGGTCTCTTCACAATAACGGTGCGACATTGACGACGACTTTTCATACATGTCGCGTATGTCTTTTATGCCCTGATTAACACGGTCAATGGAGTCGAGCTGTGAGCTGACGCCTTTAAGCTGAATCTCATAGATAGTGTTCAGACCGGCAACATTGCGGTTAAGAGCCTGCATCTCCTCGACATAACCTGTCGAACTGCGGGTAATATTTTCAGAATTCTCGGTGATGGCCCGATATGACTCCAGCAACACCTCCGACACCTTGTTGAGCGACTCGGTGGTCTGGCGAAGCTGATCCATCTGCTGCGACAGAGCCGTGATCTGTGCAACGTATTCGTCGGTAGGAGTGGCATCGGCCGGAAGTTCTATACGCGAGGGGACAGAAGCTGCTTGAACCGAGCCTCCGCCTGCAACGGCTACCGTACCCGCGCCTGAGACCACTATACCCGAACCGTTAAACTCAGGCCTGTCTTCAGGATTTTTCGACGAAAGCACCGGAAACACCTCTTCCCAATGATATTCGCGAGGCGGACGGTCAAATGCAGTCAAGACAAACATTAGTACTTCCGTTCCCATACCGATCGACAGCAACATATTGCCGCCCGGCAAGTGAAGTATCTTAAACAGGGCACCCCATATAACGATGGCCGCACCTATTGAGTAAGCGAAATTGAAGAAGCGCTGCCCCTTCTCTCCCGAAAGGAAACGCTCTACGCTGTTCTTATATCTTTTTATTTTTCCCATTGCTGATCAAATTGTTCCGAACAAGGTTTTTACTTCATTACTTATTTTTTTGGCCCTGCCCCTTGGCGAAGCCTATCTGTGTGCGCACGTTACGGAAGCCTATGTAGCTGCGTTGCTCGTTCTGATACTCCCACATGCGCAGGTCAGAGCGGACATTGTGGGCAACATCCTTCCATGAGCCACCGCGCACTATCTTACGCTTCATCTTATATGGATCTTCGACAGCCGCGTCGTAGCGGTATTCCGGATTCAGATCGCTCGTCAACTTTCCGACGCTCTCCGTGTAAGCGGTTGAAGTCCACTCGCTTACATTACCGGCCATGTCATACAGACCGAAGTCGTTGGGCGAGTAGGTGCCCACTTTTGAGGTGATAATGTGGCCGTCGCGCACATAGTTGCCTTCGTCAGGCTTAAAATTGGCATAGAAACAGCCCTTATCCTCTGTCAGTGGCAGGTCGCCGTCCCAAGGATACATATTTTCGCTGTTACCGGCTCGAGCGGCATACTCCCATTCGGCTTCTGTCGGCAGACGATAAGGCTCTATGTAGACGCCTTGCTTGCCGAGCGAACGGCGCAGGAAGTCAGTGCGCCAATTGCTGAATGCATTGGCCTGCTCCCAGCTTACGCCAACCACCGGATAGTCGCTATAGCCACCGTGCGAAAAATATAGTCTGACGTATGGTTCATTGTAGGCATTGTCAAAGTCGTTAATCCACGCCGTAGTGTCGGGATAGACATTGACTATATAGGTATTCACAAAGTCGTAATCGCCCGACAATGCACGTGTTATGGTCTCGCGCACTATTTCTCCGTCATCGTTGATGTAGGCCGTGTCTTTAGAGATTATCGGCAACTGCGTAGGCACGGGTTTGTCCGTGTTATACTCGCGCCGTGCCGGATTCATGCGGTTTTTACGCTTGGCCGCCTCGGTATGGTTGTAAGTTTCATAGCGATATGTAAGCTGTTCGGCATCAAGCTCCTTGACTCCGGTAATGGGATTGATGCGGTAAAGGCTTTCGATGGCGCGGGCCTCGTCTTCATTAGGGTTACGCCAAGGTATGGCCTTATTCCAGTTCAGATATGGAGTTATCGGATTGCCCTCTTTGTCCTCCTCTATCTTATACTCTTCATTACCGCCGTAAGCAGGATCGGCGAGACGTTCGCGGATGATGGAGTCGCGCACCCAGTAGACAAATTGCTTATACTTGCTGTTGGTCACTTCGGTCTCGTCCATCCAAAATCCGTCGACCGAAATTCCGCGCGCGTCGGCACGCAGATTCCATGCGCTGTCGGCCTTGGCCGGACCCATCTTAATTGAGCCTCGATCCACGAGCACCATTCCGTAAGGCGTAGGTTCAGTCCACGAAGTGCCCCCCACGCCGGTCACCTCTCCGCCCGTACTGTTGCGGGAGCCCACTGCGCAGGATGTGGCCGTAGCCACGGCAAATATAGCGATGAACAGATATTTTAATGTTCCTTTCATATTTTTCAGCAATATAATTACATTATGCGTATGTTCTTGTGTCGATGTTTGTTCTTCTCGCCCAAGTCGAGCTTTAGCTTATAGCCGGCCCAGATCTCATGGCTTCCATTGCTTGCCTTCGATATTTCTGATATGGAGTAGTCATAGCTGTAACCTATGAAAAAGTCCTTATATTCAGCACCTAAGATAAGCGATACCGCATCATTATAACGGTAGCCCAGTCCGGCAGTCAGGAATTTATTGTAGCGGACGCGTGCCGTAGCTTCCGCTGTGGTAAAGGTAAAGTCTGACTTTACCATGACTGACGGTTGTATTTCAAATAACGTATTTTTTATCGGAATATTGCTCCCGGCCATGAAATATAGCACACGTCCGGCCTTGAACTCATACTCTTTGGCATCGGTGCCGTCGGCAGTCATGGTGATAGACGGTTCATTTAGATGGGTGACCGACACCCCTGCCCAAAAAAGCCGATGGGTATAGAATATGCCGAGACCCATGTCAAACGAAGTGCCGTGGATGTCAGTAGTAGGGATGCCTTCGTCGGTACTTTCATGGTAGTCGTCATCGTCGGGAAGCACCACCTGCGACCCCTTGAAGCCCTCGTCAATCATGCCGAGCTGCAACCCCATCGACAGTTCTCCCTTGAAAAGCTTAAGTTTGTAGGCAAACTGCGCTCCCAAGTTGAAGTTGCTGTACAGACCCATGCTCTCCTGTTGCATCAGAAGTCCTACGCCCACCCTCTTTCCTATCAGCTTCAGAGGCATGTCGGCGGTCACAAGAAAGGTCTTTGGAGCCTTTGGAATGCCTACCCACTGCATTCGCGATCCCCCTCGCAGACGCAGATAGTCAATGTTGCCGATAGCGCCGGCGTTGTAATACGACGGCACCTCATAATATTGGGAGAACTGCGCGTCGACCTGCGATCGGGCTTCCGGAGCCGACAGCAAAAGCATCGACATAAACGCAGTGAAGGCGACGGTGCCGCTACATTTTTTTAAAAATTTAAGGCACATCATTCAAAGTAGAAGGTTAACACCACCATCTGCTGAGTGGCCTTGGTTAGCGACTGGGTGAACTTGAGGCGGTCGGGGTCGTCGGCCAAATCAGGACGTTGGTGCTTAATCACGTCGGTAAGGCCGAAACAGAACTTCAGTTCGGGGCATAATTTAAAAAACGGCAGATATAGGTCGCATCCAAATCCCACCGAAAGCATAAAATCAGTGCTTTTAAGCTGAAGAAGATCGCGGTTTCGCTTTTTTGAAAGGTCGAGCACCCCCATCATTCCTGCAGTCAGATAAGGGCGCATATTATTGTATCGAAGCGATGCGAACTTCACATCAAGAGGAAGCACCACCATGGTCGACTTCAGATTCTGCTGTTCGGTGGCTCCGGTGTTAAAATCACGCATTTTGACCACGCGGTTGCCGAAATACATTCCCGGCGACACGCGCACGCTGAAGTAGTCATTCAAGCGCAGATTAAACAATCCGTTGACGCAGAAACCCGGAGAAAAGTCTGGCTGCTCCATAAACCAGCTTTGACCGTCCTCCGTGATAAAGCCGTTATGCGTAAATGCCAAGTCAAGCGAATTTATGCCGACGGAGAATCCCATGTGCCACCGCCGCAGATCGGAATAGGGCCGGTTAAGTATTTTATCGTTGCGCTGCTGGGCGCACACACCGACAGTGCCGGTTACCACCGACAGCACACACAATAATATAATTCTACGGATACTCATTATTATTTTAACGCACCGTTTTCCACAATATTGTGATACGGATATATGGCTACCGATAAATTTTACCCCAATTTTGCAGTATCAACCGCACTTTTACGTCGTATCTTTGCAGAAACTTAATCATTAACCTTAAAAACACGCATCATCATGAAGCACACCACCACAAAACCGAGAGCACCCAGATTTGACCGCGAATGGACTGAAATGATCAGTCTGTTGCCTGAATCGAGAAGAGAAATTCTAACAAAAGCCATACGTGAATATCAGATAAATGCCGTCGAACCCCGCAACCTCGAAGGTGCCGAACTGATGGCATTTCTGCTTATCAAAAAGATTGTCGACCGACGCTCCAGACAGCGTCAAGCCCGTCTGCGCAAAAAGGCAGAAGCCACAAGCATCGACAGACAGCCTCAACTGCAAACATCGGCAGATATCGAACCACCTGTAATCCATTACCAAGAGACTGCCGGCACGTTAGAGAGCCAACCGATTCAACCGGAGATACAAATCGTCACTGAAAAACGAGAGCCACAATCGGCCAATAGCAAGAAGCGCACCGGAAACAATACTCCCGCCGTCCACAAAAATCAAAACAAAAAGCCTAATCCGCACCTGTACCTCCGCCGCCTCGTCGACCGACACAATGCCGGCAAAACTCGCCGGCGATGACCGCGTTTAAATTTTATCGTCCGCTCTTAACCTTTATGTTATAAAACATAATTCTTCTTTCATATTCAAATTTTCTATAAATTTGCAATTGTGACCCGCACGCATACTGCCACAGGATCGTGGAGCTCCTATGAGTACACTGCCCACCCTGTGTAATGCGAAGCGGAGTGCGACATACATAATATTGAAGCGTTTATCCGCGCTAATTCTTGACGTTCTGAAATTCTCGCAAAAATTTCGTGTCTATGTCAAGGGTTGAGCAACGGTAGATGCCCGTGGATATGTAAATCATGCATTCGGCCATTGCCTTACAAAAGGCATAGCCGTATGCTATAGTTACATATATAAGCGTGGGCTTCTGCGTTGCCATCCGACATAGACAAGGCAATGCGAGAAGCCTCAGAACGTAGGATGGTAACAGATACAGATTCCTACGCTTTTACGTATAAACCAATCATTTTGCCGACGAGAGGAAGACCGAGGCTATATAGGAAATTATGGGTAAATTCGACATCGACGGCGTTACCAAGACTCGTTTTGCGTCCATACAAGACGGGGAAGAATGGAGCGAGCAGATTCAAAAAAGCGCGTGGTACAAATCCCGATTGTACATCAATAAGATAGAGATTGTTCTCTGGATACGCCTTGCACTCTTTGTTCTTGAGAAGCAAATCCGCACAAGTAAAATAGCCAATTTATTTGCCAACGACGGCGATATTAAAAATGATGGTGTAGAGACGGGGTCGTTCACCGACTTTGTCAAGGAAGCGGGCTCGCATGAAGAGCGTCACCGTCGCGATATGAAAGAGGCTGATTTCGAATATCAAAAAGACTTCATTTCTAACCATAAAAAAGACTCCGTTTCGTTGTCATCGCTGTTTTTTGTATTAAAAAATGGAGTAAAATACAGTTATTTGATTATAAACAGCCTTATTTTGGCTTTCATCTTAGGCATCTGCATCCATAACTACCGACGCTCTCAAGAAATTGCCGAAATGAATTCAAAGGCTAACACCGACATAGCCCAGGCATGGTATGAGCCCGGACAAAAGACCTACGAATCAGTGTGGAAAGAATATTCTAACGGCACAATTATGCAGTTCGATGGACAGATGAGCAACGGCTACCGCTTTGAAATGACACTTTGTAACGATAATGGGAAAGCTTCCGGTGCATACGTCTACAATGACCTAAGTAGCGCCAAGGACCTACCGAAACGCATTGTGGACGATAATTTCGACGATGATGACTATGATGATGACGACCGGTACGGAGACAATAGCGACCAACTGTTATCCGATGAGATTGAGGAGGAGTATTCCAGATATGATTGCGCGGCCTTAACACTGAAAGGAAAGATTAAAGGAGATGTTTTCACTCCCGGAAAGGAGGTCTCCGTCAATCTCACAGAATATGACAGCAAAAACCACAAAGTAGGCTCATTCAAGGGTAAAGGAATTGTGGATAATGACAAACGGCTCTTAATCAGTGGAACATTCAAGAATCACGAAGGCCAGAAAAACAGTTTCACAATGAGTTTATCAAAAAGCGTCTGCGTGGAGAGTTTCGATAAAATCGTCAACAGTTTGTTAAACGAAAAGGCCATTCGTAAAATTTTATATTTGAACGAAAAAGAAAATCCTTATGCTATCATTGTCGATAAAAGCAGAGAGATTAGAATGTTGAAATACATCGATGCATTTACTGATTATGAATCGGAAGCACAGAATTCCACTCCATATTTCGGCACTTACGACAAGAAAAATGTAATCGTAGACAACGACTGCATCGTTCTACGTCGCAGAAGCGACTGGGATACCTATAGTGATGGTGTTGACAATAATATTCCTGCCGAGTGCATCAGTATTATCGACTTACGTGGCGATTCCCCAAAATTTGACACAACAATCGACGGAGTAATATGGAACGATGCAAAATGGATCTCTGACAAAATGTTTTACTCTGTAATTATCGGTGAAGTTACGACGATAAAGGGCTACAACCGGTATGGCGAAGAGGTGTCGGACGCTACTTTGCCTATCTTTCACGTGGCCATAACTTCGCCTGGCATAATCGAAGGTGAAACATGGGAGGAAGACTCAGAAGGCAATTTCAATCCTGTCACCAGAACCTACGACTTCGAAGGCAACGAGCTCAAATAATCGTGCGGCGGGCACGTCAAAACTTCTTTGAGGGTGTTGCAGAAACATCCTCAAAGTCGAATCTGAAAGATTCTCCAAATTTTTAACAAGGCCGGAGCCGAGGGATGACGGGTTTGTGCGACCGAGGGAGGATGAACGTAGCCGAAAAATGGATAGCCGGGCATTACAGCTTATAGGTGAGCATGGCGCGGATGTCGGTTGATGAGGAGTTGACCGAGGGATAGTCGCGGTAGTTGGTGTGTCGCCAATAGTGGGCGACGGAAAGTGAAAGATACAGTTTACGCCAAAGCTTTATGTCAGACCGCAATTCGGCCACAAGGAAGTGCGCATTTGAGCGGTCGCCCTGCGCGTCAAGAGTCCTGGGGTCGGCAAATTCGAGATTAGTATTCTTCTGATAGCCTTTCCAGGTGAACAGCCGATAGTAATTGGCGCTCAGGGCGGTCGAAAATTTGTCTTGTCCGAACACCATGTTGATTCCGCCCTTAAACGAGAATCCGCTTGCGAAATTATAGCGTCGGTTGTCAACATCATAGTAATCAGACAATATCGACCCTAATATTACCGCATTGGCATGAGCGTATGTATCCATTACCCATCCCGACCGGTCGACATCGCGATACATAATTCCGCAACCCAGACTGGCCGGAATGCCGAGCTTAAACGGAATCTTAGTGTTCTTCGTGCCACGTCCGTGGATAGTATCTGAGTCATAGTAGTCATAATGCTGATACATTCCTACGCTGAGATATTTACTGTCTACGTCGTAAATCTCACGCGCAATAAGCCGTCCTTGAATCTCAAGCTTACCAAGCAAGGGCTGGCGGTTAATGCCGTTCAGACAGGCACTTACCGTAAAGTAGTCAAAAGGTTTTGTGCTCTCCACCTCAAATCGGTCGCCATATTCTATATCTATTTCCCCGCAAGCACCTACTGCAGAATTACTTGCCGAGTTATTCAGGAACAGCCCCTGGCCACCGAGCGAGAACTGTATGGCCACGTTGGGAGTTCCATATATCCGGCCACGAGTAGCCCTGACGCGCCAGGCATCACCGTTGAGCAACCTCGTGATCTCACGCATCGGGGATATTGCAAACACGGCAAGCTCCCGGCCGAAACGCGCAGACCCGCGCAGACGGTCGTCAATTATGGCATCCGAAGCACGGAAACAAACCTCGCCGATGGCGATACCGCCTATCGGAGTGGCTATTATGTCGTTTGTCGACGGGTATTCACATTCCATAAACAATTCCCACATCGCGCTACCCCCGATGGCAAAAAGGCTCGACTGCCAGTAATTAAATCCGTTTGAACGTCCGGCGTTATAAAATATGCTCCCGTTGTAGGGATGCATGAATATATTAGTGCCAAGCTGGTCGTTGTCCCACTTAAATCCGTGCTTGAAATTTTCGCGTATGCTATGCCATGATATGTATGCAAAGTCACCTTTCTGTATATAGCGGTCGAAGACCCATAATCCCAGATTCATGCCGACCACCTCTCCCGCAGCCCGCCAAAAATGATTACGCGAATAATAATCCACATCGACGCTGTCGGGAGCCACCGTAGGAAGCACCCTCAGCTTTATCGGCATCTGCGAATATACCTTACCCGTGGAAAAAGCAACGCATACCGACATAATGGTTATTATCCTTATTATGTATTTGAACATAGTTATATCTCTTCTTTTGTAAGAATAACAATATTGCAGGGTTATAGTCTCTCAAAATAGCCCATTTTCATATTTTTCACTAAAAAGACACCCGCAAATTGCACGGTTACAATCCAAAAATGTAACTTTGCAACAAAAATGAGCCATATATGACAACACCCAACTCTCCTGAATCGTCGACAGAAGCCATCATCGGACGCATACGGCACTTAATGTCACTGCGCCACCTTTCGCAATCGAGACTGGCAAAACTTCTCGGCATCGACGCATCCAACGTTTCAAAATATCTTACAGGACGCTTGCCCATAAGCGAGTCGTTCATTAACCGTATCATAGTCAATTTAAACGTGTCAAAACGTTGGCTCCAGGACGGTTATGGAATACCGTTTGAAAAGAGCCGGCCAATGGCAGACAATGCTTCCGACATGCCATTATCCGACATAACCGAAAAAGCCATACCCGTTTATGACATCGACGTGGCGGCCGGAATCACCGAACAGTCTCGCGAATATACCCGCGAACACGTCAAAGGCCACCTTATGTTGCCCGACTTTAACCCCAACTGGGTAGCAGTCAGAGCGCAAGGCGACTCAATGACACCAATTATCGACGACGGGGCATACGTGGTGTTCCTCCCCGAAAACGATATAGACAATATCGTTTGGGGACAAATCTACATCATCGTTATGGAGAACCGGCGCGTGGTAAAGTTCGTGCGCCGTCATCCAGACCCGAATTACGTAATCCTAAAAAGCAAAAACGAGGAATACGACTCTATGGACGTGCGCATTGAAGATATTCGCGCATTATATCCTGTAAAGGCCATCGTCAACGTAAAGATGCAATTGTGATGGACTGCCGTATCATATTATCATGCATATTTACCGCCGTGACAATGTCAACTGTCAGTGCGGCTATGTCCGAATCAGGCACCATCATAACCGAATATTCATCGGTAGGCTTCCAGGGGCAAACATTGACGGTCGACGAAGGTATCCGCGTCATAGGCGAAGGTGCATTTGCCGGCTCTGCCATGGAGATAGTCTCGTTGCCGTCAACCCTCGACTCCATCGGCCCGTACGCATTCGCAGGATGTCGCTCACTGAAGTATATTACCCTCCCATCCTCTGTGAGACATATCGGCAGAAACGCATTCAGCGGATGCGATTCACTCGAATCTGTCACGTTTCCTCCCGAAGTGCAGACAATAGGCGACGAGGCCTTTCAGTCAACCGCCATTACCGCTGCCGATTTAAGCGATTGCGGCCAACTGAACTATGTCGGAGCATGGGCTTTCGCCCTTTGCACAGAGATAAAGTCAGTCGCACTCCCCCCGTCAGAAGGCATTATACTTGGAGAAGGAGTGTTCATGGGCTGCCCAATGCTTAAGTCGGTGAATGCACCCGCCACCGGCGACATTCCTCCGTATGCTTTTGCCGGCTGTACAAGCGCCGATCTCTCAGAAATGATGAAAGGCAATTCGGGGGGCACAATCGGCGAATACGCCTTTTCGGGCAATACAGCCACCGACTCAATATCACTTCCGCACGGGCTTGAGTATGTAGGGAGTCATTCCATGGAGCGCATGACGTCGCTCAGCCATATCGACGCTTTCGGACTTGAGATGGTGCCGGCGACCGGCGACAATGTATGGGAGGGTGTCGATCAACCCAACGTCAACCTGCTGACCGACCCGGAGATGGCCGACAAGTTTGCCTCGGCGCCACAATGGCAAGAATTTCATATTGGCCTCACGACATCGGTCACCGAAGGAAGACTTAACCACAACTCTCTTGGAATAGAAGTCAGGAGCGGGCAGTTGAGCGTGTTGAGCGAATATGGCGATATTCAACAAATAGAGATTATTGACACCAAAGGTGTAATAATATCCGTCTATCGGCCCGGAGCGAATGAATTCACAGCCGACATTTCAAATTTGCGGACATCTGTCTATATCGTCAGAGTCAACGTGTCGGGAAGTGGTCCGCAGACATTTACCTTCATAAAATAAGCAAGTAAGCAATTTGTCAAGTATGGGAAAGAATAAATTAAAGAAGTTCAACGACATGGCCACAATGGAGTGCGTATTTCAGTACCCGTTCGGAGTACTTAAGGAAAAGGGCTTTCCGATGAAAGGGCGCTGGCATGAAGAATACTTCCACAATGACCACCCGATAGTGCTCGAGCTCGGATGCGGAAAGGGAGAATACACCGTCGGGCTTGCCGAACGTTTCCCCGACAAAAACTTTATCGGCATCGACATCAAAGGTGCGCGTATGTGGACCGGAGCCTGCCGAGTGCGCGAACAGGGAATGTCAAACGCCGCATTTCTGCGCACAAGCATCGAATTGCTCCCCTACTTTTTCGCGCCCGGCGAAGTCGACGAGATTTGGATTACTTTTCCCGACCCACAAATGAAGAAGGTCAACAAAAGATTGACCGGCACGCGATTTCTGGAACTTTACCGACAGGTGCTTAAGGACGGCGGATTAGTGCATCTGAAAAGCGACAGTCCCTTCTTATATACATACACGTCATTGATGGCGCGCCACAACGGGCTTGAAATTGTAACCGATACCGATGACCTATACAACAGCCCTGAAGGCGCAGACGACATTCTGAACATACGCACTTTCTATGAACAGCAATGGCTCGACCGCGGGCTCACCATAAAATACATCTCCTGGCATCTTGACCAAACCACAACGCTCACAGAACCTGAGGTGGAAATAGAATTTGACACTTACCGGAGTTTTTCACGTGGCGAGCTGCAATGCCCCGACCTGTGCAACCCTAAAGTCACCCCGAAAACCTCCGGACAGGACAAGAAATAACATACTTATAATAAATATAGAAAATACAGAAATGGAAACTTTATATCCCAAACTCATACTTGACGCCTTGACCAATGTCCGTTATCCCGGTAACGGCAAAAATATCGTAGAACTCGGAATGGTGGAGGACGACATCCGCATCGACGGACACAAAGTCAGCTTCTCTCTCATATTCGACAAGCCTACAGATCCGTTTGCTAAGTCGCTCGTTAAGGCCGCCGAGGCTGCCATAACCACATACATTTCACCGGAAGTGGAGATTAAAGGCAACATCGCCGTTAAATTCCGCCAGCCGGCAGGAGTACCCGTCGAAGAGACTCCGCTTCCCGGAGTGAAAAATATCATAGGCGTTTCATCGGGTAAAGGCGGAGTCGGGAAATCGACCGTGGCAAGCAATCTTGCCGTGGCTCTCGCCCGCAAAGGTTACAAAGTGGGACTATTGGATGCCGACATCTTCGGCCCATCCGTCCCGAAGATGTTCGGTGTAGAAGACGAACCTATATATATGGAGAACGTTGGCGGACAAGATCGCATCGTTCCCGTCGAGCGCTATGGGGTGAAAGTTCTCTCCATAGGTTTTCTTGTCGACAAAAACAGTCCGGTACTTTGGCGTGGAGCCATGGCATCGCGCGCGCTCAACCAACTCATCACCCAGGCATCGTGGGGCGAGCTTGACTATTTTCTGATTGACATGCCTCCCGGAACAAGCGACATCCATCTGTCGCTCGTGCAGACTCTGCCGATAACCGGAGTGGTCATTGTCAGCACCCCCCAGCAGGTGGCTTTGGCCGATGCACGTAAAGGCATAGCAATGTTCACCGACGAAAAGGTCAATGTCCCCGTACTCGGTATCGTGGAAAATATGGCATGGTTCACTCCGGAAGCCCATCCGACCGAACGATACTACATATTCGGACACAACGGAGCCGTCGAACTCGCCGAAAAGCTAAAAGTAGAACTTTTGGCACAAATACCTATGGTATGCGGTATCTGCGAAGGCGGCGACAACGGTTCGCCGATAGCCCTGGCCGACACAATGACGGGCCTCGCCTTCATGGATCTTGCCGAAGCCGTCGACCGTGCGGTGGCTAAACGCAATGCCGACCTTCCTCCTACAGAAAAGGTACAGACACACCATTAAGCGGCAAACACTCTCCGCATCCGACCGGATGCACCCTACAATAGAGGGCTGTGCCATAATGAAGCGACTATCGCATCTGACAGAAGCTCCATTATGACACAGCCCTCGTTATATCTTTCAAATGCCTTGCACACTTAATCAATCCGATAGTCAAAGTGCCGCAAATATCTGTCGCCTTGAATATAGTCGAGTATGGACGATTCTACTTTTTCGGAGTCATTTATCATCCACATTGAAAGCATTTCTCCGTTGGAAATGATTCTCCCCACATACTCCCCGTTAGGATTTTCCAAATCCGGACCCTTGGCGATATAGTCAAACACATCTTCTAATTTATTCACCACGGCCAATTCACAGTCCGTCGGACGCCGGTCGGGTTCAAGCTCCTCCAACCGTGTGAGGACTTTCAGGCAATATTTAAATTTATCACGGCTCCGAATTTCTTCCATCCTCCCACTAATAGCATCTCTATCCTGCCGAGATACAGATCTTAAAAAATCAATCTCCTTGTGCTCATGAAATATACCCGGACGTTCTTGTTCTTTAAAGAATTTAGGAGCTTTAGGATGATAAGGATATCCGTCGATTATTCGTTTGCAGATCCCAAATGATGGGACTACTGCTGCAATATCAAATGTTTGATATTGCACGGGAAGTTTTCCTACATATTGAGAAATAAGAGTGAAAACTTTTCGCAATTTCCAGTTCTCAGAATATTTTCCAGAATCCGTGTTAAACGCCTCCTCCAAAAAAAATATGTCTTTTATATTTCCCAATTCTTTTGATGTTCCGACACGATACCAATATTTTTCTCTAACACCTTCATTAACCCAAGTAAGGTGATAAAAATCCACTTCATCCCTTACTATTTCATTGATTATTGGCCTACAACTAATTGGATAGCGCGTTTTAAAAACGCGTATTAGTCTTCCACCCAAATACATTGTATCGATACCCAGAAATTGAAAATATCGTCTATGGAGACCTTTGACATCAACACAAAACACATCTCCCGGACGGCAACAGACCCGTTTAGGCTTTTCGGAATCTACTTCTTTCATCTCTTTCATAACTTAATGTCGTGGTTTGTTTCTATTAATACTATTTAACAATGTAGGATTAATACTCCCATCGGGGGATATTCCCAATCCATTCCAAAATTTTGGTGAAATTGAATTTATCTTATTTTGAAGATTATGCAATCCATACCTATTGATATAAATTTGCTCAATAATTGATGTTGAATGATTCTGTACGGCATGGAGGTTCAGCACCGCAACCACGGCAAAACTAAATAATGTTACAATAGCCAAAATCTTTTTCATGATGTGTATATTTTACATGGCATGAAGCGCAAATTTAGCGTTGTTTCAAATACGGACAAAACATTACCGTATGTTTTACAACATATTGCGTGCATGTGGACCAATAGAGTAATCGATCCGGGCATTTTACATAAAATCTACGGTGACTACGGTTCTCGTCAAGGAATGAAGCCAATGCTTCATCAGTAGATTCAGCCTGGCGGGCGACACATCCGTGTTACAATCGCGTCAACCGCAAGAACCATCCATCATTCGGCCACACTACTGCCGACAACAGAAGTCGGCACACACATAATCGACATCTTTATAACAGCCGTGTAACTTTAGTCGCTATTTATTCCATTGATTATCAATTGTTTTACATATTTTAACTATTTTAGAGCCAACTTTTGCTAAAA
>CAZIXM010000030.1:0-36560 GCA_964543345.1 uncultured Muribaculum sp.
TATATTTACAGTCTGAGTGTTAAAATTTAACGGACAATATACGGATAATCATAAATCTAATTTTCGTATAATTATCTGTATGCAAAGTTACAACTGAATTTCCTTGAAAAATATACCTAAAAATCGGTATTTTTCATAAATTCAGACTTACCAAGTAATCAAATATGAGTAAACCGACTGTGTTTCCCTACAACCCCGACGTATTTTTTTACCATCGGTTAATGCGTCTCAGCTCGCGCATCAGCCCTTACTATCTTGAATTCCGAGCCGGAATAAACAAAGTCTATTATTCCGGCTGCATATAAGTTGATAATTATACTTTCAGCCAAAGGACGACTGATATGCGCTCCGGTCATATAATCTTCCACTGTGGTCATGCCCCACTCGTCAAGATATGACAATAACGACGCTTCAGAGTCTGACAAAGTAAACAACACATCGTTTTTCTCGGCACTGTGCATCCATGCTTTCACCATCACCGGATGAGCCACAATATTCTCATCCTTAACCCTATAATATGCAGTCCAGCGGCCGTCACTCTCCCTTGACATGACCGGACGGCGTTCAGCTTTTGCAATTTCAGCCCTAATCACAACCGCTCCTCCTTCCACTACAAATGCTGTCACATCCACTCGTTGTGGCGGACGACAATACATTTGAGCCGCTTGTTCAATTACAAAAATATCCTCTTCATTTCTGACA
Source organism: uncultured Muribaculum sp. (assembly GCA_964543345.1). Classification (GTDB taxonomy): domain Bacteria; phylum Bacteroidota; class Bacteroidia; order Bacteroidales; family Muribaculaceae; genus Muribaculum. Next base: position 703 of record CAZIXM010000030.1, read on the forward strand.
CCTGCTATATTTCCGTTATCTTTTACACCTATTAATAACCGGCCACCGTCATTGTTAGCAAATGCCGATATAGAATGTGCAATCTTGGCCGCGTCGGAAACGGCGAACTTAAAATCTTGATGTTCATGCTCGCCCTCACGGATAAGTCCGTGAATATAAAAATTTCCGCGTATCGCTTTTAAATCTTTCATAGAGAAGTGCCAAGTATGGGTTCTTAATCTTTGGGATATGACAATTGATCCGGAGCAATGACATACAGCACTTCTTCAAGAAACTTTTGCGATTGCTTCCTGGCATCCTCCAGATCCATAAACGTGTAATTCCCGCAATCGCGAGGCGAAGCTCCGGGTATTTCACCCTCAAATTCAGAAATGAATTCAAATGTACGCCTCATCAAGTCTACAATATCCGCGCTCTCAACTGCGCCTTGGAGAAGCAGATAGTTTCCTGTACAACAACCCATTGGCCCCCAATACACTACTTTGTCGCGCCACTCGGAATCATTCCGCAAAAATGTCGCGGCCAAATGTTCTATGGCATGGAGTGTCTTTGGATGCAACGTATCCTGACGGTTAGGCTCCGTCATGCGTATATCAAAAGTCGTAATCACATCGCCCGATGGAGTAATGTCACGTCGCGACACATAAATTCCCCTCTTAAGCGTCAGATGATTGACAGTAAAACTTGCTATTTTTTCCATAACAAACCCACTATTTACACATTGTCCAACAATGTTCTTAACACTCCAAACGTCTGTCTCGGAGCCTCGCCCCAAAAATTCAGATATTGCGATGTATTGTTATCTACCTCCCCGGGAGTATCACTAAGCACCCTTATACTTATAAATGGCACTCCTTTTATATGACAAACCTGCGCTATCGCCGCCGACTCCATGTCAACAGCCTTAACGTCGGGAAATGTCTCCCTGATACGTGCCACTGCTTCGGCAGAATCGACAAATTGGTCGCCGGAGGCTATCAAACCGAATTTTACGCGCGGATTTTCACGCAAAACCTCCAATTCCAACAGTCCCGACGGCGGGAGGAAATACTGCGGCATTCCTTGAATCTGTCCCCGCAAATTACCCGGGCCACACCAAACATCGTGATATGCGATTCGGTCACCGACCACAATATCCAGGATTTTTGCATCTGAGCCTGTGCCGCCGGCAACACCCGAATTTACGATCAAATCAGGAGAGAACCCATCTATCATAGTCAATGCACCAATTGCCGCATTTACTTTTCCTATGCCACACTGCATGGCCACAACTTCATGACTGCCTATTATGCCCCGATGGAACTCAATTCCATTTTCGATCTGAACATTGCAGTCATCAAGTAGAGGCAACAACAGATTCATCTCTGACGACATTGCCACTATAATCCCAACCTTCATAATTAGAGCATGTATATATTTACGAGTACGAAGTTAGTAAATTTTTCCTAAACCATAAGCCTAATTCTTTCACGTACGAGGTTGTTTTGCTAAATTTGCAAAAGCAAATCAAACAATGGACCAATCATAAATATGAATATAGAGATCGAGGATGTGGTGCGCCGGGCGGCTCCGGGTCTAAAAGTAGTCACCGTAGAGGCCGACGTGCAAAACCATCCCACCGCCCCGCAATTGCTACAAGCCATCAAGGACCTCGCGACAGAGATAAAGTCGAGGTACCAATTGACCGACATCAACAAACGTCCGGCTATAGCCGGCACGCGACGCGCATATAAGGCACTCGGGAAAGAGCCTAACCGCTATCGACCTTCATGTGAAGCTTTGTGTCGCAGAATCGTGAAAGGCATGGAACTCTACTTTATCAGCGACCTTGTCGACATCATCAATTTCGTATCAATAGCCTCAGGCTATTCTATTGGAGGTTTCGACGTTGATAAAATCGACGGTGATACATTAAGACTCGGTGCCGGACAAGAAGGAGAAGAATACATCGGCATCGGACGTGGAGATTTAAATATAGCATATATGCCGTTATATCGCGACAAAATCGGCGGGATCGGAACCCCTACAAGCGACCACGAACGAACCAAGCTTGATTTATCGACTAAACGCCTGCTGATGTGCATCAACATTTATGAGGAAGAGATGCCGGCAGCCGACACCGTCGCATTGACTGAACGACTTCTAAAAGAATACTGCAATGCGTCCAACATAAAAGTGACAACATACGAATAAACCCTATAAAAATATACATTAAAAGATGAAATACAATTTCCTGCTTATTTGCATCCTCTTTTGTGGCATACTGACAATGAATGCCGAGACTAAAGCCGTTATCAACAACGTATGGATTGAGACAAACGTCGAAAGAAACGATCTACCAGGTCTGGCCATTCACTTTGACTTCGATCTGTCTGGCGCGAAAGACAAACTCATAGGTTGCCAAGCCATGTTTTTCAGCCGTCCCGGAGGATGGGCTCTTAGAGACAAAAACAATAAATATCGACTCTCGCCGTCACTAAACTATGTTGCGGCATTCGACTACTTCAGAGCAAAGAGCAACGAACAGAAAATTGAAAATATGTCAATTTTTATTCCGGCAGAGGAACTTCATCTCAACTTCGGACACCGTTACCGCATCTACGTTCAACTTTCCATTTACTCTGATCCGGGTAAAAACGGCGAGTTTTTGGCCGAAAGCGACTTTTTCCCTGTGATTATAGACATGACTAACCCTAATACGATAAAGTCGCAACCCGACTATTCGGGAAGTGTCTCCGTGGCAGAAGCCGAAGAAGCCGCCAAACAACGGCGTAACGGAGAGGTAGCCGTCACACGTCCGGTCGTGACAAAAGACCCAAACAATCCAAACGCAACGGATAATCCGGATGAGCCACGCACCACTTGGAGCAGCAAGAAAATCAAAAGAGTGTCCATCGATCCTGCGACATTCTGGACCAAACAAGAAGTCGACTCCGCGTCGCTCCCTAAAGTCTACATCGAATAAACTTAGATGTTGGATAAACGTTATAAATTAAGTTACCATAAAAATACATCTTATGATAGATTTATCCAAAATCAACTCTCCTGCCGACATCAAAGGGATGTCCATGGACGAATTGACAGAACTCTCTGGAGAGCTTCGGGCGAAACTGCTTGAAAAATTAGCCGCACACGGCGGTCATGTCGGGCCGAATCTTGGTTTTCTTGAAGCCACAGTTGCTCTGCACTACGTATTTGATGCTCCTAAAGACAAAATCGTATTTGACGTTTCCCATCAGACGTATGTCCATAAGATGCTGACGGGCAGAATGCAAGCCTTTACCGACCAGGCGCACTACGACGACGTAACCGGTTTTTCAAATCCGAAAGAAAGCGAATACGACCTCTTTACCATCGGGCATACATCCACCGCGGTGAGCCTCGCAGGCGGTATTGCAAAAGCACGCGATTTAACGGGCGGCAGTGAAAGAGTGGTTGCCGTCGTCGGTGACGGATCTTTAAGCGGAGGTGAAGCCTTTGAAGGCCTCGACTTTGGCGCGACACTCGGCACTAACTTCATTGTCATCGTCAACGACAACAATATGTCGATAGCTGAAAACCACGGCGGACTATACGCCGATCTTCGTCTGCTCCGAAACACCAACGGAGAAGGCGAGCCCAACTACTTCCGTACACTCGGTTATGCTTATCGCTACGTGAAGTACGGCAATGACATCCGTTCACTCGTTAAGGCATTTGAAGAAGTCAAAGACTATCCGCACCCGATAGTCGTTCACATAAACACTCAAAAAGGTATGGGCTATGCTCCGGCTGAAGCCCAACGTGAGCATTTCCATGCCACAGGCCCATTTGACATTCCCACAGGCAATCCTCTCAGCATCGATGAAACGCCCGACTGGTCTGACATTTTTTACGAGACGATGAAGCCGATGATTGAAGCAGACCGTAAAGTCGCGGTAATAACCGCCGGAACGCCCGGTGTTATCGGTTTTACCAGAGATCGCCGTCTTGAAGCCGGTAAGCAGTTCATCGATGTCGGCATTGCAGAGCAGGAAGGTGTTGCCTTGGCCTCCGGTATGGCTAAAGCGGGGGCACGTCCGGTATTCGGAGTCGCCAGTTCGTTTATTCAACGCGCTTACGACCAACTGTCGCAGGATGTAGCCATCAATGGCACACCCGTTGTACTTACACTTTTCTATACAGGCATGAACGGTCTGACTGACGAGACTCATCTCGGGTGGTTCGACATTGCGCTCATCAGCAATATCCCCGGTTGGGTCTATTTGGCTCCGACATGCAAAGAAGAGTATCAGTCAATGCTTCGTTGGGCTGTGGCACAGACAGAATATCCTGTTGCTATCCGGCAGCCGGGAGCCGAAGTTTGGTGTACCGGGAAGGAGTTTCCACAGAACTATTCCGACCTCAATAAATACAGCGTTTGCCAAAAAGGTTCAGAAGTTGCCGTCATTGCCGCCGGGTCTACGTTTAAATCCGCATACGATGCCGTCGCATCGCTTCAAAAAGAAGACATTCGGCCAACTCTAATCAATCCTGTATATCTAAGCGGTATTGACACGGAGCTTCTCGATAATTTGAAAAAAGACCAACGTTATGTAATAACTCTTGAAGACGGAGTGCTCGACGGAGGATTTGGCGAAAAGATTGCACGATTCTACGGCGACAGCGATATGAAGGTCATATGCCACGGCATCCCAAAAGAATTCCTTGACAGATACAATCCGGCAACACTCGCATCGGAATGTCACTTGACAGCCGACGCTATTGCAGCTGACATCCGTTCCCTCCTCAAATAAATAAGCCGGTTTAACACCGACGAGGCTGTATCAAAACATAACCAACTTCTGAAAGAAGCAGTCAATTTGACACAGCCTCGTCTTTTTAGTTATAGGAATGTAGACCTCCGAGAAGATAGTTGACGCCAAAGTAAGTCATCAGCACGCTTAAAAACGCCACAATGCAGAATATGGCATAGACTTTGTCGCGACGGAAAGCCTTAAATATATGATTGTGCAACGGAAACGCATAAATTAGCATAGTTATTAAAGCCCATACCTCCTTGGGATCCCACCCCCAATAGCGTCCCCACGAAACGTTAGCCCATACTGCACCTATAAAAATTCCGGCCACCAAAAGAAACACGGCAGGACATAACATAGCCCGCGAAACAGCCATCATGTCGCGACGACCACATAGCCATAGCACTCCTGATAAAGCCATAATTGCAAGAAGCGAATAAGCGAGCATAACCGTCAGCACATGTATGCTTAACAAAGGGGAATTAAGTACCGGTATCAATTGTGTAATCTGCGGAGTCTGCTGCCCCATTACTGCTACACACATAGCCAAAGCACCCACAATAAGCCCCAATGGCAATATAGTATGGCTCTTTCTGTGCAAGACCAACGATGTCGCGAGCGAGCAGAATGCCATCAAAAGCATCGTTTCTCCACCATTTGTCATCGGTATATGACCCGATGCTATCCAATTGGTCGTAATCAATGAGCCTATCCATAACAAAGCCACAGAAACGACACATAGAGCCACCCGCTGACGTATGAAAATAAGTAATAAAATTCCTATGACCAACATTGCCACAACCGCCCATGGAGCAGAAGCACATCGCATGTAAAATCTTTCACAAGCGACTTGTCGAGCCGACGGCAAACAACCCGATGCCTGTTTCCGCTGATATTCGGCTATTTTTATTATCGTATTCCGTGCCTCATCCCAATTGCCCTCCTCAATAAGTTGGGCAAGATAGTTTAAGCTATGTCGGGTAATGTGCCAACTATCGACAGGCATTTCGGCAGGCATCTCATCAACAGGCGACAACCAAAATACACTTCCATCAGATTCCGTATACGGGAATATTTTCCATATCGATCCGGTAGCGGCAGAAGAAGCTATCGCAAATTTCTCATTGGCTTCAGCATAGCTTCCGTCCTGCAATAGATACCCATTGTCTGTAAAGTAGTCGACAATTGACACGTGAGAACGGCCTCCAAATTTTTCTCGCGTAGAAGCATCCTTAATTTTAATGCAAGGCTCCACCTTCCACGCGTCATAATAGAACATCCAGCCAGCAAGCACTTGTTCGGCCGACAGCCCCCGATAGGTCGAACTGCCGGAAATTTTTCGTGAAAATCCGTCTGCCAAAGTTGACAATGGCGCTACCCTATCGTTGTGATATACATATAGTTGTCCAAGCTCTGACGCTATATCTGATGGCACGGTCGAAGGCGTAGAGCCGCCGTATGTCAGCGAGGGCAATAATAGCATGACTATAGCCGGGCCAATCGACCTTTTTTTCGGAAGAAGACACAAGCACATAAACACAAACAACATATCATAACCGACGTAAGTAACTGCAATGCCATACGGATCATGTGTCACCGTCAAAGTCGAACCCATTAAATCATGGTCATAAGAAGTCTGGAAAAACCTATAACCGTCAACTTTAGCTATATTATTCATTGACACTCTGTATTCCTTTCCGTCAATCAAAACCTCGCTGATAAAGTCCCGTGGAGCCACCGTACCTGGATAATTGTCGACAGTGAAACTTTTAAGTTCAACCTTGAGCGAACCAATCTTTACATTCTGCCCGACACGCAGATGAACCTGAGATGACGTTCCGCTGAAATGCGTGACCGCGGCGCCTGCAAGAATGACCAGGAAAGCAATATGCAGAAAAAATACCGCCTTGCGCTTGTAAAGTCGGCGTTTTATCATATAATACAGTGCTGTCAATGATAAAGCACCCCATAATGCTATTATGGGGTGCGAAGTATACAGCCCCGCCCCGTCGGGCAGACAGCTGTATACCGCAAGAACAATGATTATCACTGCAAGCAGGGCAAATGAAATCATCTCAGTAGATTATATAAATAGTAGATTTTCTAAATTGCATCAAGAAACTTAACCACTGCATCACGTTCCTCTTTAGTAAGATCACGGAATTTGACCACAGTCTGATATGCATCGCTTTGTTCGGATACACCATGCCACATAATTGCTTCCAACGTAGTCCGTGCGCGGCAATCATGCAGTCGGTCATCATACTGCGAACCGGTAACTTTTTTATGCAGTCCGCGCCCCCAAAGCGGTGTCGTACGGCACCAGCCATTACGAATATCATTAACCATAAACAGTTTATGCTGAACCATGTCGGTATATGGCCAGATGGTCTGATGAGGATATCTGGGCAACTCATTGCCATAGACAAAGAACTGAGCCGGATCGCGAATTTCGTCATCGCCGGTCACCCATGACGGTCTGTGGCAATAGGCACAACCGATTTGTTCAAACAATTCACGACCCTTCTGAACGTCAGAATCGCTTACGTTTCTGACTGCAGGAACTGCCAGGCCACGGTGCCAAACCATTAAGTCAATATAGTTTTGGTCAGTGGCTTCAGCCGGTAAAGTCGTAGAATTTATATAGTTTAGAATATTTTGTTCCATATCTGATGTAAACCATTCGGGGTGCTCCATGTCCGGATCAACCTGCAGTATATAGTCGGCAAAATCCGACTGTACTTCCGCGTCTTTAGATGAAGCGACAGCATAATATCCACCGGCATCCTTGTAATGGTAGCGGCGGTCAGATCGTGTCACATTTGTTATGTTCCAATACGCGTTAGCACCGGCAGCATCTTGAAGAGGTCCTCTCGTAAGAGCGTATGTATAGCGCAACGGGTATTGTTTTTGATCCGATGATGCTTCTTTAGAAGTATACTGGCCGGTCCAATCGCCACCGCTGAATACTGACGGGTTCAAACCGTTTGTCATATATCCGTCGGCCTCCTCTTTAGCGTACTGAGCTTTCAAATCGGCATCAGATATTGCATCAAGCAGTCCGGTGCCATATATACCGATAGTCGATTCGAGTTTAACTTCATAATTTCCCATCTGCTCCTCAGAAAGAACACCCTGGCGATATGCATAAACTGCGGAACGGGGCATTGTTACCTCCGGATAACGCAAAGAATATGTCTCTCCGTCTGAAAATTTATTGCCCGACATATCTGTGTACTCATGCCATTTAATAGTGACTTGATCTTCATCAAGCGGGGCCTTAAATGGCGCCACGGCATGGCCCTGAGGCATACCTGCCAGCCAATTGACATATCCCTGTGTCTCCGGATTATAAACGACAAGCAAATACCCGTTGCCGGCATCTGTCGTGCGGAATGCCCCGTCGGGTTGCGACTTTCCATGTCCATATCCGGGATGACAATGCATACAGGATGAACGTATGTACATAGGGCCAAGTCCATTGCGCACACCGGAAGTATTGCTCACATAATTCTTCTCAAAAAGTTGTTCGCCACGCTTAAACGATGCAAGCATTCCTGAATTTTCTACGCTTGCGGTGGGCTGTTCAAAGGCAGCGGATGTCGTGATATATGAAGTTCCAAGCTGACCACCCGTATAATACCATTCGGGAAGCTCGGAGACTTCAACATCATTTGTATCAGGCAGGTCAGGCGTGTCCCCTTCAGAACACGCCGACAATGCACACACTGTTGCCACTGAGGCAAACAGAGAAGGAAAATATTTCATTACAATTATCAATTTTTCTGGATAAAGTCAATCAGTTCGTCTAATATGTCGTTCAGGTCATTGCAAGCCTCGACTGCAGCAAAATTTATTTGTCGCATTGAAGCGTCCTGCGATGTCGATGCAAACGGCTCGCGCATCTTGGCGATAGACTCTGATGCGTTATTGATAGCCTCACGAATACGCGAATCAAGACCGGAATCAATCGATGCCACGTATGCACTCAAGGTATGAGTCGATGTCTTTAAATAAGTCTCAGTCTCGCCGGCCACCGGAGTATATCCCATGTATGCATGTTTCACAGAACGGATGTTGTCTATAAAGTCGGTGATTGAGTTCAAAGCGTACGGCGACTCAATGTAGTCAGGATCTGCCTCCAATCCGGAACCTACAGGATTCCCGATTTTCTGATTACCTACTTCATCAGCGATATCCTGTGCTCCGACAATAAGTTCTTGCACTGCCTCGGCGTAGTTTACGTAGATACTACCTGCTTGGCCGGCATTTTTCATATAGGCGCCATAATTGGCTCCATACGAGAGTTCAGCATCGTCGAGTATGTCGAGCTTGCTTTGGCTCACTGTTCCTTCGTCGGCCCATGAAGCTTCAAGACGCAGGCAACAATTGCGAAGGTCGTCAGCTACTGCGGCAAGATAGTAAAGTTCATTCTGAGTGAACCGGCTGACCGGACGAGGAGAAGTCGTTGTAGCCGATGTAGAAGACGGCTCAAAAATCATATATTCTATGGCATGGAATCCGAGTAATCCTTGTCCGAGCGACGAACCGACATATTCGCCCGCGCTCTCGCGGTCGCTCATTTGCGACATTTGCGCCGCGTTGTTCAGCATCGCGTCCATTGCAGTCTTATCGAGAGGCCAGGTATCGATATGCGGGTCGATATTGTAGTCACTTGCCGCACCGTAGAGCCAAGCTTCACTTAGCTCCCAATACCGACGTGCTTCAATCCAATATTGTCCTGCAAGTGCTATCTGATCAGTGGTCAGATTTGCCACTCCGGCGCTACACATCTCATCGCAAACTTCTGCGAGTTTGATTGATGCATCAGCCAGTCCGCGATAGGTAGGAACCACAGTGTTATCCACATAATCTTCAATAATGGCTTTCAAAGCCATCTCCTGCGCATCATTTTCCAAATCAATGACATTGTTATTGTCATCCGTGCAACTTGTGACCGCTAAAGCAACAAGCAGACATCCGGCATAAGTTTTGATTGTTTCTTTCATTTTCTATACAATAATATATTTATGAGTAACTATTTCATTTGATTTAATTAAAGAAACCTGCGTATGCCACTCCGAGCGATATGGCCGGCTCGTTGTTGTACGGACTGCGCATCAGACCTATTGAATACTCCCCTTTTACGACTATCTGCTTGATGGGGAAATAATTGATGCCTGCAGCTATACGCGAACGTCCGCACCAATCATACTTGAGAATACCTTGCGCAGTCTTATACATTGTGTCATAGTAGTCATATCGTCCAAAAACGTATAGTTTTTGATTCGGCACTTTTATATGGGCAAATATGTTATAACCGACTTCCACTCCGACTGATATCGCGTCTGACGCTACATTTGTCTTTGGAGATGGAGAGTCATTACGCATCTTTTTATTATAGGCTGTAATCAAATCAGAATCGGAAAGATGTCCATAGATGACACCCCCGCGGGCTACGATATTATAACCCGAATAGTCAAAATCAAAAGCACCGATAGCGAGCCTACCCTTTACAGAATCCCAAGTTTGATTAGGGTGCGACAGCGTGTTGCTAAACGTATTACCTATATATCCGCTCAAACCGAGACGCAAACCCTTGACCGAATAATTGTCGATTCTTGCAGCCCCGGCAAGAGAATTGGCTATTTTGAATTCGTATGGACTACCCGAAGCATCACCTACCCAATTGTCCCGGCCAAATCGATCCGAATCAAGTCCGGGGATAAGCATTGCCTCGTAGCGCCAATTTCCGATGCGTCCCCATAGACTAATTCCTGTCTCATGCCAAGTGCATGGAATCACAGAAGCGTCGCCCTCCGGACGGTAAACGCCGAAAAATTCTGTCGGCATGTGTGCTCGGTTAGTGGATCCTACCGGAACTACTATATGACCCATACGCAGATTTAAAGCCTTTGAAAATGTCTTTTGTAGCCAAAACTGCTCAAGAGCCACCTCGCCGCCTCGCTCAATCTCCGACTCATATTCGCCGCCCTCGTCATCTTCCATCTCAACGGCGGCTTCAACGCCTCCGTGCTCGAATTCAATTTCCGTGCCCAGACTCCAACCGTTTCCGAAATCATAACCTAAATAGATAACCACGTGTGGCAAATCAACACGCGAATGATGGTCGTCTTTAAAGTTTTCTGGTGTTTTATAGCGATTCCATGCATCGGAATAGAAGTTATATGAATAAGTGGCTTCGCCATAGCCGCCTACCGTCAATTGCGCCTGCGCACCCAGTGCCAACGCCGTTCCGGCCACAATCATTGCAAGTCTTGTCTTCATAATTATTTAATTTTCCGAGTGCAAAATTAGACAACCCCTTTCCCCTCGGCAATACTCATAATTAGGGTATTTTCACACAAAAAACGTTGTAATATCTAAAAATTTCGGTTTTTCATACTAATTCATACCCTAATTTAGGTAGTGGAGTATGAAAGTAAATGAGCAGCGCACTCCTCTGTTTTTATGCATTAATCGGCCGTTAAGTGTATTTTAAGGAGGGATTAAGGCTAAAATGTTTATCAAGTTAAGTGACCGCGTCTAATTATGTAGAAAAACTTCAACATTAACAATTATATATAAAATGAATTACTTCTTAAAACCAATCATCAGTTGCATCGCAGTAATTCCGCCTCTATTGGGAGTCGCGGCCAACGAGAAAGCTTTCACAAACGACTTCAACGATTCTGCTCAAAAGCTCAATTCTGTTGGCAGAGGGATGTGTAGTGTCGACAACGGAGTCTATACTTCGAAAGACTCTTATTCTACATTTGGCAATCCCGAATGGCGCGATTATGAATTGTCATTTAGGGCCAGAAGTATACGTAACGACGAACCGGTGCAAATCTGGTCCGGATTTCGAGCCGCCAACCATCACGACAGGTATATGCTCGGTCTGCGTGGCGGACTTCAAAACGACTTGATTCTAATGCGCCTCGGATACCTCGGCACTGAGGAATTTCTCGGCGAACGCCAGCTCGATTTCAATCCCGAACCTGGAAAATGGTATAAAATAAAGGTGCAGGCAAGTGGAGATAGAATAAGAGTGTTTGTCGGTGACAACGATATACCGTATATTGACATCGTAGATAAAAATTCATACCTGATTCCATCAGGAAATGTCATCCTCGGAGGCGGATGGGTAGAGACCGAATTTGACGATCTGTCAATCATGCCGCTTGAGGCAAATGCGCTTGACGGAGTTGAAAAACGGGAATACCGCAGAACCATGACTTCCGCTCAAAAAGAGAATTTAAGAAAATCTCAACGAGACGCATATACTCCGGTGACAGTCCCGACTCTACGCTCTACAAGAACTGACATCTCTCTCAACGGCGACTGGCTGTTCATTCCCGATTATGAACAAGCCAATTCGGAAGGAGCTCTTGAAGAGAACGCCGACGATAGCAAATGGCATGTGCTTAACGTTCCGGGATTTTGGAATCCGAGTCGCATTTGGCTGCACGGAGAGACTATGCCTACGCCAAACGGACCGGAAAACAAGGGCGTTAGCGATAAATATTATCATTCCGAAACTCAGCGTTGCGAAAACTACAGCTTCGATTTTAGAAAAATAAAATATGCCTGGTATCGCCAAGTGGTCAACCTTCCGGAAAATATAAAAGGGAAAAATATAGAGCTTACTTTCGATGCAGTGTCAAAAGTTGCCGACGTGTATGTCAACGGTAAAAAAGCCGGCTCACACATTGGCATGTTCGGTGACTTCAAAATCGATGCGACAAAATACCTTCATCCCGGACGTAATGTTATTACAGTAAGAGTTACCGGTAAAGCTCCCGACGATGCCACCGGAATGGGGAGTGATGCCATCGACTTTTTCTACTCCTCAGTAAGAGAAAGCGAACAGGAAGACGGAAAAGTCGACTTATCAGGAAACGACGATACTCCATCGTTCAATCTGGTTCGCGACATGCCTCATGGATTCTGGGGCAACGAACCCGCAGGTATATGGCAACCGGTCACCATGACCATCACTGATCCGCTTAAAGTCGATGACGTATATATCCGACCTTCGCTGACCGGAGCCGACTTCGATCTTACAGTTTCAAACACAGGGACTAAAAAGCGTAAATTCAATGTAATGACCGATATAGTGGACAAGGCTACAGGCAATGCACTCTACTCTGCTACGTCAAAAACCGGAATCATTCTTGACGCAGGAAAGAATACCGTACTAACTTATTCCGTTGACAATCTCAAGCCCCGCCATTGGTCACCGAAAGAGCCAAATCTATATGAGTTCCGATTCCGTCTAACCGATGCCGACGGCTCAGAAATTGACTGTCTGAGCGAGACATCCGGATTCCGTACATTTGAAGTTAAAGACGGACAATTTTACCTAAACGGCAAACGATACTGGATGCGCGGCGCCAACCATACACCTTTCGCTCTTGAGCCTAACAGCGTAGAAGCGGCCGATAAGTTCATGGGGCTACTCGCCGATGCCAACATCGAAGTAACCCGAACACATAATACACCATGGAACAAGCTTTGGATGGATGCCGCCGACAGAAATGGTCTTGGTGTCAGCTTCGAAGGCACTTGGTCATGGTTGATGATTCATTCCACTCCCATACCTGACAGGCGCCTAATCAATCTGTGGGCCGACGAATTTATCGAACTTCTGAAAAAGTACCGCAATCATCCGTCGCTTCTTCTATGGACTGTTAATAATGAGATGAAATTTTACGACAACGATGATGACATTGAACGTGCAAAAGAAAAAATGTCTATAATATCCGATGTGGTGAAACGTATGCGAGCAACTGACCCGACTCGTCCCATCTGTTTTGACTCAAACTATCAAGCCAAAGGTAAAGACGCTAAGTTTGGCTCAGAATTTATGGACAGCATCGACGACGGCGACATCGACGATATGCACGCATACTACAATTGGTATGACTATTCAATGTTTAAATTCTTCAACGGAGAATTTTCCGAAAGATATAAGTTGCCCAATCGACCTCTCGTATCTCAAGAATTTTCCACCGGATATATAAATGGAGAGACTGGCCATCCCGTACGCTCATATCAGATGATACATGAGAATCCTTTGCAGCTTATCGGCTATGACTGCTATGATTTCAGCAATCCGAAGAATTTCCTTGACGTTCAAAGTTTCATCACTGGAGAACTTGTGGAAGCCACTCGCCGAAGCAATCCGGAAGCGTCCGGTATAATGCACTTCGGGCTAATAACATGGTTTAAACAACCTTACGACCACAAGAACATCACTCCTTGGCCCACTTATTATACCCTTAAGCAAGGCTCTCAGCCTGTGCTTGTTTCTGCTGAACTTTGGGGCCGAAATCTATATGGGGGCGACAAACTGCATACTCGCATTTACGTGGTCAATGACCACCCTGAAGGGCGTAAGCTAACATCACCGCGCCTCGAATGGCAACTTACCGACGAAACGGGATTAATTTTAAATTCCGGAAGAGGAAAGTATCCTGATGTTGCTTATTACGGTCGTGAATATATCGAACCGGACATCACCATTCCTCAAATTGATGGAAAACGCAACATTTATCTGAAACTTTCATTATTTGAAAATGACAACCTTGTCTCTACGAATGAATACAAACTGTTGGTTGCTGAGAAAGACTGGAACGCAAATAAATCTTTTGCAAATGTCGCATTGTTGGACAACAATGGAATATCCGCTCAATTTGACTTTCTTAAAGTCAAATATGGAAACGTATCTACTGTTGATGACCTGATCAATCGGAAAGCTTCCACAGTAGCTGTTATTTCGGGAGACTCCAATATATCTGACGATGAACTGGCCAAACTCCGGAAATATATGAGCGACGGCGGACATATTCTGCTCCTAAATGCACCGGAATTGTCTCAGAAACTGTTTCCTGAACATATTGTTGGAACGGTCGACACGTGGAATATGGCCGACATAGCATTCATGGAGCGTAATGACTACCCTGTCTTTGACAATATCGAACCACTTGAACTTCGCTACTTTAACAACGGCCGCAGAGAGATGCCCTCAGTTTGTACTGAAGTGTTCAAAGTAAATCGAAACAAAAATCTGACCGAGCTTGCCGGACACATGAGAGTTCATGGTTACTGCGACTTCAAAACCCCGGAGCAACATCAACAGGTTGTCAGCACCTACCGTGGATTTCCAATGTTAGCTATCAACGACGGAAACGGCAAAGCCATCGTTTCAGGAATGACAGTGGGCAAGGCATCAACCGACCCAATTGCCGGTCGCCTGTTAGTCAACATGCTGAACGAACTTTCCGACTAACTTCAATTAACCATTAATATTTCAAGCAGATGGTAGTGATATATACCATGCCGTATTCATAAAATATGCATACAGCATACAATACATATACCACCCATGCAAAAAATTGGAGCCTGCTTGATTTTTATGATGAAAATATTTGGCAATTTATAATATTCAACTTAACTTTGTAGTGCAAAATACAATTTAACGATGAATAACTGCATAAACATACAATATTGGTGGCGCATCGGTGAATATATCCGATGGCAATACTTACGTATGTAATATTATGCGAAGCCAATAATACAATTAAGCCACCGGAGAAATGCGGTGGCTTTTTTATTATCATTTTAATCAAGAATTAAAGTATCGAGAAATGAACAAAAATATTGTTGACCCTTTCCTGCCTGTTGACGAAGATGGCTACTATGGACAATTCGGGGGAGCATATATACCGGAAATTCTCCATTCCAACGTTGAGAATCTGAAAGAAGCATTCTTGCGTTATGCCGACGACCCCGAATTTCTTGCCGAATATGACCGACTGCTCACCGATTATGTCGGCAGGCCTACACCCTTATATTACGCCGACAGACTTTCCCGACATTATCGGACCAAGATATTCCTGAAGCGTGAAGACCTAAACCACACAGGAGCGCATAAGATAAACAACGCCATAGGCAGCATATTGCTTGCAAAGCGCATGGGAAAAACTCGTATAATCGCGGAAACCGGCGCTGGACAGCATGGAGTTGCCGTGGCCACGGTTTGCGCTCTGATGGGACTTGATTGCGTAATTTACATGGGAGCCACCGATGTCGAACGTCAACGCCCTAATGTGGAACGCATTAAAATGCTCGGAGCCGAAGTGCGCCCGGTAAAATCGGGAAATATGACACTAAAGGATGCCACAAACGAAGCTATCCGCGACTGGTGCTCTAATCCGGCCAATACTTTTTACGTTATTGGAAGTACTGTCGGACCGCACCCCTACCCTCAGATGGTGGCGCGATTTCAGTCGATCATAAGCAAGGAAATTCGATCACAGCTAAAACGACAGACAGGCAATGAACTACCCGACTACGTAGTTGCCTGTATAGGTGGGGGAAGCAACGCGGCAGGAGCATTCTACCATTTTATAAAAGAGCCGACAGTTAAGCTCGTCGCGGCTGAAGCCGCCGGTCTGGGAATAGACTCGGGGAAGTCTGCTGCCACAATGCAACTCGGACGCGAAGGCATCATACACGGTTCTCGGACTTTAGTCATGCAGACGGCCGACGGACAGATTACAGAACCTTATTCCATATCGGCCGGACTTGATTATCCGGGGGTAGGACCTCTGCACGCGTTCCTTGCCACCTCCGGTCGAGCCGAAGTCTTGGCTGTGACCGACAGTGAGGCTCTGGAGGCAGCCTTCCGACTTACACGTACAGAAGGCATTATACCCGCCCTTGAATCGGCTCACGCATTGGCCGTACTTGACCGCAAAAAGTTCCTTGAAGAAGATGTCGTTGTTATAAACGTCTCAGGACGCGGCGATAAGGATATGCAGACATATCTGTCAAATTTAAAGCATGAATAACAATATTATATTACACATATATGAAACTTACTCAAAAAACTGCAACACTCTCGGCCGACCTTGAAACGCCCGTGGGGCTTTATCTGAAAGTTCGCGACCTTTTCCCGTGTTCGGCTCTGCTTGAGAGTTCTGACTATCATACATCGCGCAACTCTGTGTCGCTTATAGGAGTCGACCCGATAGCATCGTTCACAGTTGTAGAGGAAAAAATTATAACAAAATACCCTGACGGTACTGAATCCGCTGTTCCGGCGCAGGAGGTGACTGACAATCTTAGGAGATTTATCGAATCGTTCAACGTCGGTGAGCCGATTCCCGACACATTCAACGGGTTGCTCGGATATACCGCTTACGACGCGGTACGCTACTTTGAGACATCAGTTCCGATACGCAAGCGCGAACCAAAATTTGCTGATATTCCCGATATGCAATATATCCTGTATAGGTTTATCATCCGTGTTAATCACTATCACAACGAGATGACTATACTTGAAAATATTCCCTCCGGAAATGACAGCCGACTGGATGAGTTTATCGCAATCTTACGTAACAATAATATTGCCACTTACCCCTTCAAGGCTAAAGATGATCTTGAATCACCAATTACCGATGAAGAATATATCGAAATTGTAAAGCGCGGAATAGCTCATGCCAAGCGTGGAGATGTATTTCAGATAGTTCCGTCGCGACGTTTTTCTCAGGGATTTACCGGCGATGAATTCAATGTTTATCGAGCATTACGCTCTGTAAATCCATCGCCTTACCTCTTTTTCTTTGATTTCGGTCACTTCAAAGTATTCGGTTCTTCACCGGAAACACATTTCCGCGTAACCTCCGACCATAAAGCCTACATCGACCCTATAGCAGGGACATTCCGGCGTACCGGCGACGATAAAAAAGACCGTGAACTTGCCGAAAAGTTGCTAAATGACCCTAAGGAGAATGCCGAACATATAATGCTCGTCGACCTTGCGCGCAATGACCTTAGCCGTTCTGGAGGAAAAGTTCATGTTGAGTTTTTGAAACAGATTCAGTTCTATTCTCACGTTATCCACATGGTAAGCCGTGTTGTGGCGGATCTGCCTCAAGATGCCGATGTCTATAAGCTGTTCGGAGCATCTCTACCGGCCGGGACTCTAAGCGGCGCCCCAAAAGTCCGTGCGATGCAGTTAATAAATGAATTAGAGCCGCATAGCCGCGTAACATACGCCGGAAGTATCGGAACATTCGGTTTCGACGGCTCAATAAACCAAGCGATAACTATTCGTAGCTTCCTTAGTAAGGACAATCGACTATATTCCCAATCCGGAGGAGGAGTGGTAGCTCGCTCAGTGCCGGAAAATGAACTGCAAGAGACAAAAAACAAACTTGGAGCCCTGGTAAAGGCAGTAAAACTCGCCGAATCGTTTAACCGCTAACCGCCATTATGTTATGAAATTACTTTTACTTGATAATTACGATTCGTTCACATATAATGTAGTCCATGCCATTCGTGAGCTGGGACATGATGTCGATGTCCGTCGCAACGACTGTATCACTCTTCCGGAGATTGCCGATTACGACAAGATTATCATATCCCCGGGTCCGGGTATACCCTCAGAAGCCGGTGTGCTGATGGACATGCTTAACGAATATGCCGACAAGAAACCTATATTAGGTATCTGTCTGGGGCATCAGGCAATCGGTCAAAGATTTGGTGCAACGCTTGAGAATCTCGATGAAGTGTACCATGGCGTACAGACCATAAACTGTAAAACAGCGCCCGACTACATACTCGAAGGAATGGGAGAATCTTTCCCGGTTGGACGCTATCACTCATGGGTAGTTAGCGATAAGGAGCTTCCAAGCTGTCTTGAGGTGACATCACGATCCGACGACGGATGCATTATGTCGATTCGCCACCGACAACTCGATGTCCACGGCGTGCAGTTCCATCCCGAATCAATTCTTACCCCCGACGGTATTCGTATAATTTCTAACTTTATCAACCATTGACATGAATAGAATACTCCAAAACTTATTCGAGCATAAGAACCTTACGCGCGAAGAGGCACGTGACATCATGTTAAATATTGCCGACGGAAAATATAACGACAACCAGCTTTCCGCCTTTATGACAGTGTTTCTTATGCGAAGCATAACCCCTGATGAACTTACCGGATTCCGCGATGCTATTCTTCAACGGCGAGTAGAGGTTAATCTTGGCAACGAGAATGCCATAGACATTGTCGGAACTGGTGGCGACGGTAAAAACACATTCAATATTTCTACCGCATCTTGTTTCGTAGTTGCCGGCTCGGGACGAAAAGTGGTTAAACACGGCAACTATGGTGCAAGCTCAGTTTCCGGTGCGTCGAATGTGCTCGAACAGCATGGCGTAAAATTTACTGCCGACCCCGACCGGTTACGTCGTTCTCTTGAAGATAGCGGTGTGGCATTCCTCCATGCTCCCTTTTTTAGCCCGGCTATGAAAAGCGTCGGCCCGGTCAGACGGTCTTTAAAAATGCGTACTTTCTTCAATATGCTCGGCCCGTTAGTTAATCCTACAATGCCTCGCAATCAGCTGTTGGGTGTCTACAATCTTAAGCTCATGCGCCTATACCGATATATAGCGCAAAATGAAGGAATTAACTGCACGATTGTGCATTCGCTTGATGGTTACGACGAGATATCCCTCACTTCGCAGTTTAAAGTTGTAACTACAACCGGCGAGAATGTGCTTGAAGCAAAAGATCTCGGACTTCCTGAGGCACGTCAAGAGGATTTATACGGCGGCGATACGGTTGAAGAAGCCGCTGCCGTGTTCGACGATGTCCTGTCCGGAAAAGCATCGGATGCTAAGAAGAACTGCGTAATTGCCAATGCCGCATTCGCCATTAAAACCATTGAACCGGAGCTTACGCTAGATCAAGCTATAAAGGAAGCTCGCGAATCGCTTGAATCGGGAGCCGCCCTTGATCACTTCCACCGGTTTGTAGCCCTGAACTCAATATGAACATTCTCCAACGAATAGCCGCCACTAAGCGCGCTGAGATTGAATCTCTCAAGCGGGCTATATCCGTTGAAGCGGTTAAAGAAGCCGCTTTGGAATGTGACAGGCCAATATTGTCGCTTAAAGGTTCCATCCTTTCCCATAATCCCGGCATTATAGCCGAACACAAGCGCAGATCGCCGTCTAAAGGCGAAATTGCCCCGATAAGCGATGTCGGTACCATAGCAAGCGGTTATGCCGATGCAGGAGCCGCCGCAATGTCAGTACTGACAGATACACCATATTTCGGAGGTTCTTTAACAGACCTCGCCGTAGCTCGTTCGTCGGCTCCGGAGCTGCCTTTGCTAAGGAAAGAGTTTATCATTGATCCATATCAAATATTTCAAGCCCGGACTTTCGGCGCAGACGCAGTTCTGCTGATTGCCGCGTTGTTGAAGCCCAAAGAGATTGCCTGTTTGACCGATATTGCCCACTCGCTCGGACTGCAGACTCTGGTAGAAGTACACTCTTTAGAAGAAGTTGCGTCAATACCGGCGGAGACTGATTTGGTCGGAGTGAACAACCGTGACCTTACTTCATTCTCGACCGATATATCCAATTCGGCACGTCTTGTCGACATGCTTCCTAAAGGCGCTATAAAGATTGCAGAAAGCGGCATACATAGCCCCGAAGATTTATCATTATTAAGGCGTGCGGGCTTTGACGGTTTTCTTATAGGAGAGGCATTTATGTCAACTCCCTCACCGGCCGCTACCCTGCGTAAATTTATTAATCAATCGCAAAACAGATGCTGAAGATCAAGATTTGCGGAATGCGAGATGCCGCCAATGTCCGGGAAGTGGCTGCCCTTGACCCGGATTTTATGGGGTTTATTTACTATCCTAAGTCGCCACGTCATATTGCTGCAATGAGCGTGGATACTGTCGCCTCACTGCCCGAAAGCGTAATTCCTACGCTCGTAACTGTAAATATGGTTGAAACTGACATAATGCGACTAATCAAACTATATGCATTTAAGGCTGTGCAACTTCATGGGAACGAGTCGCCGGAATTATGCAAGCATTTACGTGCGAATGGGTTGACCGTATTTAAATCGGCCACTATTAATAATGAATCCTCAATATCAGCTATCAGACAGTATGTAGGAGCTGTTGACTACATGCTGTTTGACACTCCTTCGATTCATCATGGTGGCTCAGGACGCAAATTTGACTGGTCGCTACTCTCGGAATATAATATACCGATTCCATTCTTCCTTAGTGGCGGGATTGGGCCGGAGGATGTCTCCGATTTATTAAGCATTAACCATCCTCAGTTAGCAGGCATAGATGTCAACAGCCGTTTCGAAATTTCTCCGGCAAATAAAGATCCACAACTCCTCTCTAAATTCTTACTACAACTTAAACACAATTATGAACAGACTGTCAAAACTCATTGATAAAAAGCACTCCGACCTGTTGTCGGTTTATTTTACCGCAGGATTTCCGCATCTCGACTCGACTGTGGATATAATTAATGCATTATGTTCCCGAGGTGCGGATATGGTAGAAATTGGCATCCCGTTCTCCGACCCGATGGCTGACGGACCCGTGATTCAGCACAGCGGCTCTGTCGCACTTCGCAACGGCATGTCACTCAGCCTGTTACTCGACCAAGTCTCGGAAGCTCGCAATGCGAACCCCGACACTCCGTTTATAGCGATGGGCTATATTAATCCGATAATGCAGATGGGCACGGAAACTTTTTTCAAACGTGCAAAAAATGCCGGTATTGACGCTGTTATAATTCCCGATCTGCCATTTTCAGTCTATATGGCGGAATATAAAGAGATTAGCGATCTTTACGACATACCTGTCATCATGCTTATAACTCCGGAAACATCTGATGAACGTATACACCTCATTGACAATAACTGCGAAGGATTTATCTACATGGTTTCAACCGCGTCTACTACCGGTGCCCGCGACCGTTTCAGCCCTGAAGCCATTGAATACTTCAAGCGTATTGACTCTATGAACCTGCGCCACCCACGCCTTATAGGATTTGGAATATCCAATCGCACGACATACGATGAAGCTCGGCGCTATAGTAGCGGTGCCATTATTGGCTCACAGTTTATTCGTTGCCTTGAAACGGCCCCTACCCCTGGCAATGCCGTAGACGACCTCCTTGCAATGATTGGACGCAAGCCTAAAAGCTCTGATTAAAATCATATTGGCTGATTCCGGCATTATACGCATTCCCCTACGCTCTAATCCCTTGAATAAAGGAGCGCATCAACAATTAGGGGCAACACAGATTCCTTGATGCCTACAGCAGTCAAATATGGTTGGTCAGAATTAAAGTTCTTTATAAACGCTTCGATGTCACCATTACCCGCATCAATCGATAATCCATAGAAATTAAGAGCTTCCCTAACCCTTCCCAAAGCCAATCGCACATGCCCCATATTCAGATAATCGGAGGCTGTTGGCCTGTCATGCAAAATCTTATCATAGTATGACTCGCTCTGCTTAAAATCCTTCATCAAAAACAAGCACCAAGCGATAGGACGCAATGCCTTTGTCGATTTCTCATCAAGAAACTCCACCTTATAATAATATTTAAGAGCCTCCTCGGGCTTATTCAATTCCACAAGACAATGTCCGATATTAAGACAGACACCAAGCTCGTCGGGACGTTTGGCTTCGACATGTTTGTAATGGTCAATCGCTTCCCGATATCTTCCAAGCAACTTGTAGCACAAACCTAACCTCCGCTGTGTCCACAAACTGTCGGCGTTAAGCAACTCTGCCTGTTCATAATACTTCAACGCACCTTCGATATCGCCACATTGTTGCAGACAATAACCTATTTTTTGGAAAATCTGTGCATCCGGCGCCACCTTCTCGCTAAGCATCTTATATGCACCGTAAGCATCGTCATAATATCCTCGCGTGAAATAAAACTCACTCACAAGTGACAGCGTCTCAGAATCTGTCAAATCCGGAGCAAGCATATCCAGCATGAGTAAGTTCAACGGACGCGCAAAAGGATCTTTAAACTCACCCCTTCTGCGAAACAGTTTAAAGAATCGATATAGTCCCTGCACATATTTGCCGGCTATATTGTCGCGGTTTTCCGACTCCGGATTCAGCATCGAACTTCGCAGTTCCATCTCGCCCAAACGCTGAGCGTCAAACTGCGACATCATAAGCTTACGTTGAGTCTCGGGGACAGTGGACAACGCCAGCATAAATGAATATTTATCCCCGTCGCATAAGAAAGGCGAAGATTCTATTATAGCCCCAATACTTTGTCCGTCGGCCTCGCCTAACGATTTGCTTACTATAGAATAGTCGGCTCGGAAAGGTATAAACCAATTTGCTATGTCAGAGAAAAATGGAAAGGACTTCAAATTGGAGAACGTCGACATAAACACGTCTCCTCCATCCTCCTGCATCTTCGTAAGCTCCCTAATTTTGTCAGTTATGCCTGACTTGTCAAGCAACTCCTGCCATTCAGGATTCTCATTGAGGTCATCCATGTCAGAAATATCATTCATTTGCGTTAATCGCTTGGATATATCCGGCCGAAGCTTTAGCATTTTGGGCAGAAGCTCTTCATTCATCTTCTTATTGATTTTCTCCGTATCCCTCGAACGTATAAACTGAAGGAATACCAGACGAACATCTTCATGCCACGACGTTGTATCCCTAAGCGAATCAATTCGCTTACGCAACCCGTCACTGGCAAGCCGGTCCTTATTGACATACATGGCCATCAATGCCGCACATAAGGCTCTCATTTGCAATCTTGCCGACTTGCTCGTACCATAGACATCAAGCAGTATGCTCAACCGACGTTCGTCATAGAAGAAAGTCAACCCCAAAAGCAAAGATGAGATTAGCAAATCCTTAAAATATTCAGGGAGTAAATCCGATGCGAAAGCCTCGCGGATTACACCGTCACTTTCAACCGATATGGGATACGTTACCCATAATCTGTTGAAAATTCTGCGTTCGAGAGCTTCTTGTTCCTCGGCTGACGATTCGGTCTTTTCGTCGACTATCATATTCAACAATGAAGCCTTGTCGCGCAATGCATAGTAATCTGAAAATAGCGATGCAAGCGTACAGCCCTTACTCATGGCCTCGTATCGCAACGTAGAATAATACATCGTCGGCGATGATGCCTGTTCGAGCCGGCGCGAAACTGTGTCCATGACTCTAAGCATTCTCGCGACGATAGACTCATACATCGTACGTTGAGCAGGATCGTCCACTCCGTCTGAGGCATATTTCAGCATCATCGAGTACGACTGTTCGATTCCGTCAATCTCATCCGTGATACGCCAATCGCCAAGTTTCGCCGAATAACAGCGTAGCTCTCTAAACGCATCCCGTAAACGATGTTGCCCAATATATTCATTGATTTTCTCTACCGCTTCGGCAGACGATACTGTATATGACATAATTAATTTTACAATTTAGGTTATATTGGAGCTTAATGTCTGCTCACTCATTTATAACAATCAAATAAGCAAATTGTATGCCAAAAATCCTGAAGTTCAGGTTAACATATTTCAATAAGTTCAAATCAGTTCGATTTTAGGTTGATTCAGTTTTGCATGAGCCTCAGAATTAAATTTGATTTCAATATTACGAAATAATAAATTTTATTCATGGAATTTGCATTAATAAAAACTATTCTTTAACTTTGCATCGCTTTTGCAATCGGGGCGTAGCGCAGTCCGGTTAGCGCACCTGCTTTGGGAGCAGGGGGTCGCGAGTTCGAATCCCGCCACCCCGACCATCGAAAAAGTCACTGTCTATCAGCATTTTACAATGCTTATCGACGGTGACTTTCTCGTTTTATTAGCCTTCATTAGGGTCGCCGGCCAATTCCATATCTGATCCGGCATCTGCCCCGCCATCCGGCAAGTCCGAAGCTATTTCCGGAATCGACTCATCGGACACTATACGCTTATTCTCGCATCTCAACAAGCGACCGGGAAACTGGTCGACAAAGCCCAAGTTGTGGGTAGCCATAACTACAGCCGCATCCCCTTGTGCCGCTATCTCATGCAGACAGCGCACTATCTGTTCGCCCGTCGACGGATCCAAATTACCTGTCGGCTCATCAGCAAGTATCAACTTAGGATGGTTAAGCAACGC
The DNA here is from genome assembly GCA_964543345.1 of uncultured Muribaculum sp. Lineage (GTDB taxonomy): Bacteria > Bacteroidota > Bacteroidia > Bacteroidales > Muribaculaceae > Muribaculum. The sequence continues at coordinate 25,487 of CAZIXM010000030.1, forward strand.
TCGAGCTATAACTATTCGCTGCTGTTCACCTCCCGATAGCTCATGTGGCATCTTATACGACTTTGTCAGCATCCCGACCTCCTTAAGCACCTCCTCTATTCGGGCATCAATTTCTTCGCCATTCTTCCAACCGGTGGCCTTTAGGACAAAAGCCAAATTGTCATAAACCGAACGGTCGGTCAAAAGCTGAAAGTCTTGAAACACAATCCCTATCGACCGGCGCAAAAATGGTATCTCCTTCCTTTTTATCGACGTAAGGTCATAATCAAACACCTGAGCCTCGCCGCTCTCAATCGGTATTTCAGCATACATCGACTTAAGCAAAGTGCTCTTACCGCTGCCTACCTTTCCGATGATATACGTGAATTCACCCTCATTTATCGTGAGGTCGACATTCTTAAGCACTACATGCTCTTTACGGAGCAATTCTACATTTGAATAATTGACGAGACTCATACTGCGGTCCTCCACCCTATTTATGACGTTTCTGAAGTTCCTTTGCCAAATCTTCTATACGCAATCCTTTAGAAGTAAGGAGCACTATCAGATGATAAATCAGATCCGACGCTTCATATACCAGACCGTCATTTGTGCCGTTTGTAGCCTCGATGACAGTTTCAACTGCCTCTTCGCCGACCTTCTGCGCCATTCTGTTAACTCCAGAATTAAACAGCGATGTCGTATACGAACCCTCAGGCATCTCCTCATGCCGACGCTCGATAAAATCCTGAAGATAGCGGAGGAACTCTATGCCGTATGCATTTTCCGTACCGAAGCATGTGTCGGTTCCCTTATGGCATGTCGGTCCGACCGGATTAACCTTTATAAGTAAAGTGTCGTGGTCGCAATCCTCTTCAACCGACACTACGTTAAGGAAATGTCCGCTCTCCTCACCCTTGGTCCAAAGTCTGTTCTTTGTCCGGCTAAAGAAGGTCACTTTACCGCTTTCCACTGTTTTTTTATATGCTTCCTCGTTCATAAATCCGAGCATAAGCACATTCTTTGTCCTGTCGTCCTGAATGATGGCCGGCACCAGCCCGTTCATTTTGCTATAATCTAAATCTGCCATTTTTATATTCTAACTGCTACATTATTATCTGATAAATATCTTTTCAATTCCGGTATCGGTATCTCGTTAAAATGGAATATGCTTGCCGCGAGGGCCGCGTCGGCTCCACCTTTCGTAAATACCTCCAGAAAGTGTTCCTTCTGTCCGGCACCGCCCGATGCGATTATTGGTATCGACAACGTCTCACTTAGACGCGCCAAAGCTTCACAAGCAAAGCCTGTCTTCACTCCGTCATGGTCCATGCTTGTAAACAATATCTCACCGGCTCCACGCTCTTGGGCTTCATAAGCCCACTCAAAAAGCCTTCGTTCAGTAGGAATTCTTCCGCCATTCAAATAGCATATCCAATCATGCCCGTCAAATCGAGCATCAATTGCCACTACACATACCTGGACTCCGAATCGGCTGCTTATGTCGCCTATCAGATCCGGCCGGCGGAGCACCGACGAATTTACCGACACCTTATCGGCTCCGGCATTAAGCAACGTTTCTACATCAGACACGCTCCCAATGCCCCCGCCCACTGTAAACGGAATGCTTACATTCTCAGCCACTCGGCTCACAAGGTCAACAAATGTACTACGCCCCTCATGCGAAGCTGTAATGTCAAGATACACAAGCTCGTCTGCTCCGGCTTCGCTATACTGACGGCCAAGCGCCACAGGATCACCGGCATCACGGAAGTTGACAAAATTAACCCCCTTTACCGTCATTCCATCTTTTACATCAAGACACGGTATGATACGCTTTGCTAACATACACTCACCGAATTATAGCGTGACAAATCTTCAAAAGTTATTCGACCTTCGTATATCGCCTTACCGACAATTACTCCGGGCAGACCAAGGCGGTCAAGCGATTCTATGTCCGACATCGAGCCCACACCTCCGCTGGCGATAAGCTCAATCTCAGGAACCGCATCCAGAATCAACTTATATAGCTCAACCGATGGCCCCGCTAAAGTACCGTCCATTGATATGTCAGTCGAAATTACCTTACGCACGCCCTTGTCATAATACATCTTTACGAACGGCACCACGTCCATTCCCGAATCGGAGAGCCAGCCGTTAGTAGACACCTTGCCGTCACGCGCATCCGCGCCGAGTATTACTTTCGACCCGCCATATTTGGCCAACCATCCTTCAAACAGCTCCGGCTGACGCACAGCCACACTGCCTCCGGTCACCATCGAGGCGCCGCTTTCAAACGCTATCCGTACATCCTCGTCCGACTTAATTCCACCGCCGAAGTCCACCACAAGCGACGTTGAAGAGGCTATCGACTCAAGAACGCCGTAGTTGACCACATGGTGCGACTTGGCTCCGTCGAGATCCACAAGATGAAGTCTGCGGCATCCGCAATCTTCAAAACGCCGGGCCATATCTACCGGATTCTCCGAATAAATTTTAGAAGTTCCGTAGTCGCCTTTGGTAAGACGCACACATTTTCCCGAGATTATATCTATGGCCGGTATTATCTGTATCATAAATCAATAAAATATTCCAATATTTCAGAACCGGTATCGCCACTCTTCTCCGGGTGAAACTGAGTTGAATAGAAATTGTCCTTATGCATCGCTCCGCTGAACGGAACCATGTAATCTGTGACGACATCAGTTGCCTCATTCACCGGCACATAGTAGCTATGGACATAATAAACAAACTTACCGTCGAGCGATTTAGGCACCACGCCGCCGCTCCTGACCACCGAAATGTTGTTCCATCCCGTATGAGGCACTTTAAAACCGACTTCTACCGGAAATCGCTTAACATCGGCATCGAAAATGCCCAGACAATCAACATCCCCCTCCTCAGAATGCCGACACATCAGTTGTTGGCCTATACAAATGCCAAGAACCGGTTGCCGCAGACCTCGGATAACCTCGTCAAGCCGGTGTGCCCGTAGATAATCCATTGCCGCTCGTGCCTCTCCCACCCCCGGGAAAACGACCTTGTCGGCAGCATTTATCTGCTCCGGATCGTCAGTCACCAAAGCATCAATGCCTATGCGACGAAGTGCACACAGCACCGAGAAATTATTTCCTGCGTTATACTTAATTATCGCTACGTTCATAAATAATTTCAGGTCTTAAAAAGCAATTTAATTGCCCATTTCCGACAAGAATTTTATCCTTACCAGCCTGATTTCCTCCTCTGAATATTCATTACCAAGCTCCTTAATGGCTTCTTCAAGATCATCGCTCTCGCTCTCTTTGAAATATTCAAATATGTCGAGCTGGCGGTCTTCGTCCATAACCTCGTCAAGGAAGTAATTTATGCTGATTTTAGTGCCGGAATAAACTATAGCCTCAATCTCATTCAGAAGTTCATTAAACTCGAGGCCTTTACTCTCCGCCAAAGCGTCAAGAGCAATCTTTCGGTCAATTCCTTGAATAATTGAGATTTTAAGCTTGCTCTTATTTGCGACACTGCGTACCCTCAAATCCTCAGGTCGCTCAATCTCATTCTCTTCGACATGAGCCTTAATCACCTTAACAAATTCCTCACCATAGCGTTTGGCTTTGCCCGACCCCACTCCGGGGATGTTCTGCAGCTCTTCTATAGTGATGGGATAAGTTGTGGCCATAGCTTCAAGCGAAGGATCCTGGAATATGACGTAGGGAGGCAATTCGAGCCTTTTGGCCATCTTCTTGCGAAGATCCTTGAGTATGTTGTACAGCTCAGGATCCACGGCACAGGCCGCCCCGCTCTTTACCACCAATTCCTCTTCGTCTTCATTAAACTCGTTGTCTTCAACTATCTTGAACGACACCGGCGACTTAAGGTATTTCTTACCTTTGGCAGTCACCTTAAGGATACCGAAGTTCTCTATGTCGCGGTCAAGATAGCCGGCGATGGTAGCCTGCCGGATAACAGCGTTAAGCATTTTTGCATCAGAACCTTGAAGGCAACCGAACACTTCAAGCTCGTCATGGCCGTATGAACGCACGGTAGCCGTAGTCTTTCCCATTACTACATCAATAACATGCTCGGCCTTAAATTTCTCTTTAAGCGCAACAACTGTTTCAATAACAGCACACAGTTCATCTTTTGCTTCCACTTGTTTCTTTGGATTTAAACAATTATCACAGTTCCCGCAATTCTCCTCCTCATACTTCTCTCCGAAGTAGTGGAGCAACAGTTTTCGCCGGCACACCGACGATTCGGCGTATGCGGCCGTCTCCATCAGAAGCTGTTTTCCGATCTCCTGCTCGGCCAAAGGTTTGCCCTGCATAAACTTCTCCATCTTCAACAAGTCCTTATTGACATAAAAAGCTATGCATTTGCCTTCACCTCCGTCGCGTCCTGCACGGCCAGTCTCCTGATAATAGCCCTCCAGCGATTTTGGTATGTCATAGTGAATCACAAATCTCACATCCGGTTTGTCTATACCCATTCCGAAAGCTATTGTGGCTACGATCACGTCAACCTTCTCGAGCAGAAAAGCATCCTGATTGTCCGAGCGAGTGACTGCATCCATTCCGGCATGATACGGAAGGGCGCGGATATTGTTGACCTGCAACATTTCAGCAAGCTCCTCTACCTTCTTTCGGCTTAGGCAATAGATTATGCCACTCTTCCCCTCGTGCGACTTGATAAACCTGATGATGTCTCGATCCACATTCTGCGTCTTAGGGCGCACCTCGTAGTAGAGGTTTTTACGGTTGAACGACGATTTGAAGACCTTAGCATCCTGCATCCCGAGATTTTTCTGAATGTCATGCTGCACCTTTGGGGTGGCAGTTGCTGTCAGCGCTATCACCGGACGGCGGTTTATTTCATTTATTATCGGACGTATGCGCCGGTACTCCGGCCGGAAGTCATGGCCCCATTCCGATATGCAGTGTGCTTCATCTACGGCATAAAACGATATGGGAACTGTTTTTAGGAATTCTATATTCTCTTCTTTTGTCAGCGACTCGGGAGCCACGTAAAGCAACTTGGTCTTTCCCGAAATCACATCACTCTTAACCTGGTCAATTGCGGCTCGGTTAAGTGAGGAGTTGAGAAAATGCGCCACGTCATCGTCTTCGCTGAAATTGCGCATGGCATCCACCTGATTTTTCATCAGTGCTATCAACGGAGATATGACTATGGCGGTACCCTCCATCAACAATGCAGGCAACTGATAACAAAGCGACTTGCCACCCCCCGTAGGCATCAGTACGAAAGTATCGTTCCCGGCCATAAGGTTGGAAATGATGGCTTCTTGATTGCCCTTGAAAGTGTCAAACCCGAAGTGTTTTTTGAGTTCTTCGGATAGCGCTGTTGTTCTCTGTGCCATGGTTGTATGGTTTACTGGTTTAGATTGTCCTTAATCTGATATATTATCTACTTCTTAGAGTTTGTTTATTTCAAAATTTGCTTTCAACAGTTTTTCCATCGCATAGTCACGCGTCACCTCAAATGACTTCTCGCCTGTTGATGGTATGTCAAACATGGCGTCAATCATTATCGACTCGACTATCGAACGGAGTCCGCGTGCGCCCAACTTGTACTCGATGGCTTTGTCCACAATCAGATCAAGCGCATCTTCTGCAAAAGTCAGATCTACACCGTCCATAGCAAAGAGCTTCTTATACTGGCGTATAATGGCATTCTTTGGCTCTGTTAGTACCCGACGCAACGCATTGCGGTCAAGCGGTTCGAGACTGGTCAACACAGGCAGACGGCCTATGATTTCCGGAATAAATCCGAACGACTTCAAATCCTGCGGTGCCACATACTTCAGATAATTGTCCCGCTCAACACGCTGTCGGGTCGGATCGGTAGAATAGCCCACCACATGGGTGTTAAGCCTGTGGGCTATCTTCTGCTCGATGCCGTCGAAAGCGCCACCGCAGATAAACAGGATGTTTTTCGTGTCGACCGGTATCATACGCTGCTCGGGATGCTTGCGGCCGCCTTGCGGCGGAACGTTAACCACTGAGCCTTCGAGCAACTTCAGCAACCCTTGCTGCACTCCCTCGCCGCTGACATCACGTGTTATCGACGGATTATCGCCCTTTCGGGCTATCTTGTCTATTTCGTCTATAAACACTATGCCCCGCTCTGCCTTGGCCACGTCATAGTCTGATGCCTGGAGCAGTCGCACGAGCAGACTCTCTATGTCCTCGCCCACATAGCCGGCTTCTGTAAGCACAGTGGCATCAACTATTGCGAACGGAACATCGAGGAGCTTGGCTATAGTCTTGGCAAGAAGGGTTTTCCCGGTACCGGTTGGCCCTACCATTATTATATTGCTCTTCTCTATGTCTACATCGTCATCAGCTCCCTGAGCAAGACGCTTATAGTGGTTATAGACGGCTACGGACAAATAGCGTTTCGCGCTGTCCTGCCCTATGACATACTCGTTAAGAAAGTCGTATATCTCTTTAGGCTTTGGCACACCCGACAGCTCCACCTCGTCAGAAGTGGAATCTGCCTTAGATTCATGCCTGTACTCGCGCAACATCGAGCTTATTGCATCGACGCATTCCGAGCAGATGAATGTGTTGGCCTTATCGACCGAGGGTATCAGTACCTCGGCCATTGATGCGGGGCGCCCGCAAAACGAGCACTTTGACGTATCACTTTTCTTTGCCATTATTCAAAGGTTCTCTTTGTATATGGTGTATCGTTTGATGTTTTTAATGTTTCGCCTTTACAAGCACATTGTCAATCATGCCATACTCCTTTGCTTCCTCGGCGGTCATCCAGTAGTCACGGTCCGAATCGCGCTCTACCTTCTCAAACGGCTGACCGGAATGAGTGGATATGATGTTGTAAAGCTCCTTCTTCAACTTCTGGATTTCTCGCGCGGTAATCTCAATGTCGGAAGCCTGTCCCTGCGCTCCGCCCATCGGCTGGTGAATCATCACACGCGAATGTTTAAGCGCAAAACGCTTACCTGTTGTGCCTGACACGAGAAGCACAGCCGCCATCGACGCTGCAATACCGGTACATATTGTAGCCACATCGCTTGAGATATATTGCATTGTGTCGTAAATTCCAAGCCCCGCATATACCGAACCGCCGGGAGAGTTGATGTAAATCGAAACATCCTTGCCGGGATCAGCCGAGTCAAGATATAGCAGTTGTGCTTGAATGACGTTGGCAGTATAATCGTTGACCTCAGTTCCGAGGAAGATGATTCTGTCCATCATCAGACGCGAAAACACATCCATCTGTGCGACATTCAGCTGACGCTCTTCAATGATGGTGGGGGATATATAGCTCGAAGTAATGTTTGCGTGGTTTGTGGCTGCTACATATTGGTCAAGCGCCAGACCGTTCAAGCCCAAATGCTTAACGGCATAATTTCTAAAATCGCTACTCATAACGTTTTATTTTTATGTTTAATATTCAAAGATACAAAATAAATATGATAATACAACAAATTTTTTGCGTAATACACTTCGTGTAATGCTCCAATTATATTTTTTTGTCTAAAATTTGCCTGTGAATTAGGATATTGCATTATGCATAAACACACAACTTTATTAAAGCCGGGCAAATCGGTCTAACGATCGATTTGCCCGGCTACACATTTTTACAATTTTTTTTAGAGGCTATTGTGCATTGAAACAGCCTCATCGCTATTTTGAATGTCACACAATGACTTTACAGCTTTGAAGCCAATTCCTTAAACTCGTCAAGCGAAACATTTTTCACATCAAGAGTCACCTTTGCCTCTATGGCATTGAACAGCTTGCTATCACCTACTTCTTCTACAATACGCGGACGATAGTTCTTATCAGAAAGTATGCGCTTGGCATAGTCGGTAAGAGTGGCATCGTCGATGTTGGTCATACCGTACTGAGCGAACTGGCGAGCAGCGATCATCTTGGCTTGGCCGATAAGGTCGTCTTCGTCGATTTTGATGTCGCACAAAGCGCCAAGACGCTCTTTGATAAGCTGCCATTTGAGCGACTTCTCCATTTTAGCGTATTCTTCGTCAACGTTTTCCGGAGTGATGCCGTCGTTGCCATTAACCAGCCACTTCTTTAGAACTTCTGCAGGGAGTTCCATGTCGCCGTATTTTTCCATCATAAACTTCTCTACATCACGACGGAACATAAACGAGCTGCTACCTTCGAGGTCGCGCTCTATCATAGCCTTAACGCCTGCGAGATAGTCCTCTTCCGTAGTAACCTTATCCTTTCCAAGAACGTTGTCATAAAGTTCCTGTCCATGTTCTGCCGGACGGAGCACGATGATTTCCGAGATAGCCATTTCGAAATCGCCCTTTATGTCGGCCGCTTTATCTTTGTCTACTCCGAGCATCGACGAGAGTTCGGTGGGATTGCCTTCGCATGTTTTCCAAGGATTAAACACCACCTTGTCGTTTACCTTCTTGCCGATGAATTTATCTGCTTCAGCTTTGTCTTTGAAATACATGGGGGCCACGATGCCGTTGATCATCTGTATGGCATCTTCAGAGGTCTTCACTTCACCGTTTTCGTCAAGTTCCATAATCGAGCCTTTAACGAGTGCGTTGGGTTCAACCTCTTCACCCGGCACCTGCGCTCCGAAACGCTCGCAGAACTGCTTATCCTGCTCAGCTACCATCTCGTCGGTAACGTTAATTTTATAATAGGGAACCGTGACGTTCTTATCAAGCTCCACGTTAAGTTCGGGAGCAAGTCCTAATTCATATTGGAAAGTAAAATCTTTCTGATTCTTCAGATCAAGCTCCTTAACTTCCACAGGTATGGGCTGACCGAGAACGGCGAGCTTATTGTCCTGAATATACTTGACTACGGCATTGTACACCTCGTTGTTTATTACATCGCTGGTGACATGCTTGCCGAATCGACGGTTGAGTTCTCCGAAAGGCACGTGTCCCTGACGGAATCCCGGTATGGTGTGAGTACGGCCTATCTGCTTAAGCTCTTTCTCTACCTTGTCCTTGTAGTCATTCTCTTCAATCGACACTGTGAGCAGGGCGCTTACATTGCCGGTCTTCTCCATTGATACGTTCATATTTACTGAATTCTTTATGTTGTTTGTTACAAAACACATTAAACAGCCATTCATCCTGCCTGACGAATGACTTTTAACCAAATTTAGGCGCAAATTTAATTCAAAAATCCCAACTATGAAATATTTCCCCGAATCTTTGTGATTTTTTTGCGGGAATCATATACGTGGCTTCTGAACAAAATCAACACTCAGCCTACAGCCGGACTTCCACACACGCATCTAATGGCCGACATTACATGTCGAACCAGCCCGTTGATCAACGGCTCCTCAAATTGTTTATTTGAATCCATTTAGATTAATTTCAGGATTAATGCTGATTAATTCGTTGATAAAATTTCTCTTATCTTTCGGAGAGACTATGACACTATTTCCGTTTTCCATGTTTATACATAATCTATCAAGCGACGTGGCCGGCGCAGAGATAATTGAATGGGTAGGAGATATTCTTATAATTTTTGTAATGTCATACTTTTCATCCACTATTACAAAAAATTTCACTGTCAATTTTGTGCCGGATATGATATATCGACATGTAAAAAGAACTTTTATGTTTCCATAACAGAGCAACAAGCAAATAAAGATTACAATAATGCTTGACCATGAAAAATTCCGAAAAAATAATGGAATTATACATATTAAATAACTCCCTACAATTAAGCAAACTAAGCCGATGCTTACTTTCGATTTAAAAACCTTCTCCATCTATATTGGCATTTAATTTTTTGACAATTTGTTCATTGGCCTTCTCTGTATTTAAAATTATCGTATTCTTTAATTTTTCAACATCAACATTTTGCATCTCTTTTTCATATATAATTGAGTACGCTTCTAAAACATCGCCAATCATCTCTTCTAATTCGCTGGAAGTTTTAATATCTATATCCGCATCTTCTTTAAGAATCCATATATCCCAGCTCTCATCTTCAAATAAATCATAGTATCCAATTCCTGACACTTTGAAATCAAAAACAGCAGCAATTGTTGCGACAATAGTCATACCAACGCCAATATTAACTGCTCCTACAGCTGTATACATAATTGTCGCACATGACACACAAACCGCTACACATAAGAACAAGACTACAGCGACACCTGGAACTATGTATTGTTTTGACGCGATGTCCACATCGCTGTATCCTAAACTCTTGAGAATTGTTATTTTATCTTCTTCACTGTATAAATTTGATTCTACATCATATTTTTCTAAATATCCTTTATCATATAATGTGAGAATATATCTCTTTACATCTTTGGATTCAATGGCATTCAATACTTCATCATCGGACAAAGCCATAGCGATTCGATGAATTGTAGGTTCTACATCCTCTAAAACCGGAGGGATAGCACCAACCCTTCCTGCCGAATAAAATCTATTAGGATCTTTCGAAAATTCATAGGCTGTATTTTTATTGACAATTATTTCATAAGCTAGTTTATTTAAATAACGCAAATACTCTTTTTCATCTTGAGTCAAATCGATTTTAATACCCCCAAATTTATTTAAATCATCAATGGTCTGATTCTCTTCATCTAACATGAATTCATAGGGCGATACACAAGAACTTGCAAGTATATCTCCAGATATAATCCAAACAATAAGTTTTGATAAATGTTTGTTGGGTATTCTCATAATTTCTTATTTATAATTAGGAAATATCTTAATATTATAGAAGAATAAATGCTTTTATAGTTTTTGTTTAACTCATTCAAATAGGTCGGATTGCCTAAAATACTCGCGCAATACATACATGGATGTACGTTTGCATTAAGTTCTGGGACACTCTCCTTCCCCATTTTTTCTGACAAAAAAACTAAAATTTTATATGGACCATCTACATATAACCATATTTTCAAAAAATCTTCAAATTGCTTCTCATATAATGTTTTGATACATTGTTCATTAAGATTTCCCAATAATAATGGCCGTAAATAATTAGAAGGCAAGCCACAGCAAGCAATCAAATTTTTATCAGGCGTTATTGTGATTGATTTAAACAAATGATTACATCTATTTTTATTCTTTATTAGTATGGGTCTATTT
>CAZIXM010000031.1:0-33416 GCA_964543345.1 uncultured Muribaculum sp.
AGGTAACCGCCCCATCCGGAGCCGGACGACGCAAGTCGCCCGGCTCCATTTTTTTATGGCCGCCCCATCTCTCCCCGAGAATATGATTATAGTGGCGAAATACTCTATAAGTTTTAAATGTGAAAATTAATTAAAAGTATCCTTGCATCTAATATGTACTTGTTGGAATAAAATCAATTAGTTAAATTTGCATTTATTCAATCATTATTTCTTAACCAAAATCAAAAGAACATTTAAAAGTGAAACCTCTCTCTCTCACAAGTAAGAATTATGGGCTTTTTATGCCTATGTTTGTGGTGCTATGTTTAGTGCTTTCCCCATTTATGGTTGCCGAGGCCGCTATAACAGAAGACTTTAGTGGCAGTATGGTGGTGGCATACTGCACAGTAAAAAACGGCAGTTGTACATTCACGTTAATTACTAACGAGTCAAAGCCTAAAAATCCGCACGTTGAAATGTCGCTTGACAAGGATTTCTCTCGAGCCAAGTATATATTTGCACTTACAAAAGGTTCTAAAAATTATGAAGTTACTATAAATTCTGATGAAATTGAAGCCGGAATATATTATTGGCGTGTCGCTAATTCCTCTGCAAACATGATTTTACCGGAAGATGGAACGCGTTTGGAGTTTGGTTCGTTACCTGCGGAAGATTATTCGATTAAAGTTGACCCTAATTTTTATGATGACGTGGAATTAGTTAATGAGACTGAGCTCAGTCTTGAATCTGTTTGGCTTCGTACGGAGAATAATGGTAACCACATTGAGTGGGCTAATGCTCCTTATTGTGGGAAGCAGAAGATTTATTATGAGCCAAGTGCTGATTATACGAACAATCACGGTATGATTGTCCGCGGTAATACCATATATATTTCGCGGGGCTCGCATTATGTATCTAATTGGAACTATGACAAGGAGCAGGTTTGGATTGATCGTTACGATTTGACTACAGGGGCTACATTACCTATGTTACGTGTACGTCAGGATGACGGTGAAGATTATCCTGACGGCGACTTAATGACTCTAATCGGAGAGGATGCAGATGGAACGGTATATTTTACATCGTCGGTAGTAGCGAGCAACGGTAATAAGATTCGACTATATACCGTCGATCTTGACAATGTGGTCACTCAAGATGGGTATGAAGTTGTCCTATCTCATTTTGAAAATGAATTCACCATACCAACTGCACCTATATACATGCGTTATAGTGAGGTTAGAGGATCTATAAAGTCTAAGAACTATTATGTATGGGGAGTTCCAGGACGTGACGATGGTGTGCTCCTCATGGAAAATCTTGAAGTGCCGGTGTATCGTTGGCAATGTGATGGAGCTACAGTATCCGTTAAAACGGGAGTGATAAAAAATTTCTCTAATACGTCAGCTGATCCAAAATTACATATCGATTTGATGTCGCCCAAAGTTATTCCTATAGATAATGACAGATTTTATTTCCAGTCATTGACGACCGACGCTGATGTGTATTTTTACCCAACGTTATACTCGTTTCCGTCTAACAGTGACGCTGAGTGTCAATTGCTTACGACTATGACTGAGGCTCCGGTTTCAGTTCAGACCAGTCAGACAAATTCACCGCTTGGTGTGTCGATGTTGTCAATAGACAATTCTACTGTTCTCGCTTATAGTAAAAGGACAGGCAGTTCTACAAGTGTTCAGCTTGTCGAATTGACTGACGATGCGCTTTCATTTTCAGGAGTAAATCCATTGTGGAATTTAAATCCATCGGGATTTTCGGATTATCAAATTCAGGGTTGCAATGTAGTGTTTTTACCGGATGAAGATAATTCTGGGAGTGGAGATTTAATAACTTACGTTCCTAACGGCGGATTAGGCCGTTACCGGCTTTCGGTCAAAGGTACAACAGTCGGCTTAGCTGATACTTTCTCAGAATCTAACATAATTGTCAGCGGGAGAAATATATCATTGCCGGTAGAATGCAAAAATGTACGTGTCGTGGATATGTCGGGAAGGGTGAATTTACAACTCGAAAGGGCGAATAATATCGATGCCTCTTCATTAAGTGGTGGAGTTTATTTTATCACTTCGCCTTCATTAGCAAAAAGCCATAAAATCGTGCTGAAATAAGTCTCGTGCACTTGATACAAGTCGAATCTACATCTTGCCGAGAATATTTTGAAAACCGATAAAAATCTTCCCGGGAAATTCATTTTAGGCTCCGGAATTTAAAAGTGTGGTTTTTTTTATATACTTTTGTAAAAAGAAACCAACTAATTTTAAATCCAAATACCTCCTGTTTATGAATAAAATCGTAAAGAGCATGGTTATGTCGGTGGCATTGAGTTGCCTTTTACCGATAGCATGCCATGCCGGTGCAACAAAGGCTGATGTGGCTTCCCCACAAACGTTTGAAGCCGGTAAAGGAACCTTCATGTTAAATGGCGAGCCTTTCGTAGTAAAAGCCGCCGAATTACATTACCCCCGAATACCAAAGCCATATTGGGATCAGCGGATAAAACTCTGCAAGGCGTTGGGAATGAATGCTGTATGTCTGTATGTATTCTGGAATGCCCATGAGCCTGAACCAGGTGTCTATGACTTTGGAGGTCAAAACGACCTTGCGGAATTTGTGCGTCTCTGTAAAGAGAACGACATGTATGTAATTCTGCGCCCCGGCCCCTATGTTTGTGCCGAATGGGAGATGGGCGGACTGCCCTGGTGGTTGTTGAAAAAGAAGGACATTCGGCTTCGTGAAATGGATCCTTACTTTATCGAGCGTGTCGGATTGTTTGAGGAGCAAGTGGCTAAACAAGTTGAAGGACTGACCATTAAGGACGGAGGCCCGATTATAATGGTTCAGGTAGAGAATGAATACGGTTCGTATGGAATCGATAAAGAATATGTATCAACGATTCGTGACATCGTGCGTAAAAACTTTGGCGATGTGACTTTGTTTCAATGCGACTGGTCGTCAAATTTCACCAATAACGGTCTTGATGACCTCATTTGGACAATGAATTTCGGAACCGGTGCAAACATTGATCAGCAATTTGCTCATCTTAAAAAGTTGCGCCCCGACAGTCCACTGATGTGTAGTGAATTTTGGAGCGGCTGGTTTGACAAGTGGGGTGCAAACCATGAAACCAGGCCAGCAGAGGACATGATTGCGGGAATCGATGAAATGTTGTCAAAAGGTATCTCATTTAGTCTCTATATGACCCATGGAGGAACTAATTGGGGACATTGGGCCGGAGCTAATTCGCCAGGATTCGCTCCTGATGTGACTTCCTACGACTACGATGCGCCCATTAGCGAATCCGGTCAAACTACTCCGAAATATTGGCAATTGCGAGAGACGCTTGCGAAATATTCTGATGGTAAACTGCCTAAAGTGCCAGACTTAATCAAGCCGGTTTCTGTTGCCGAATTTAAACTTACCGAGGTTGCCCCGCTTTTCAGCAGTCTGCCCAAGTCCATTACAAACGAAAACGTAATGACTTTTGAAGATATCGACCAGGGTTTTGGAAGCGTACTGTACCGTACGTCGCTTCCTACACTTGAAAATGGGGCAACTCTTACTGTCAATGATCCTCATGACTATGCCCAGATATTTGTCAATGGCAAGTATGTAGGTAAGCTTGATCGTCGAAACGGTGAAAAGATGTTGTCGTTGCCTCCAGTGAATAAAGGTGATACACTTGACATTCTCGTCGAGGCAATGGGGCGAATCAATTTCGGACGTGCAATTAAAGACTATAAAGGCATTACCGACAATGTACTCCTGACAGTGAATCGTGAGGGCTACGAATATGTATGCGATCTTAAAAACTGGGAAATATTCCCTCTTCCCGACAAATTAGAGTTCTATAATTCAATGGCATATTTGCCTGTAGAATCAGTTACGCATAGCGATAACGGACGTATGCCTATTGGCGTATATCGAGGAACTTTCAATGTAAAGAAGCCGTCGGACACTTTCCTTAACTTCGAGACTTGGGGAAAAGGACTTGTTTATGTCAACGGTCATCCTCTTGGACGTATTTGGGAAATAGGACCGCAACAGACGCTTTATACTCCGGGATGTTGGCTCAAGAAGGGGGAAAACGAGATTCTCGTATTTGATATTATGGGACCTCGCGAGGTTAAGTCCGCCGGTCTTGATGCTCCGCTTCTTGACCAGTTGCTTGTCCAAAAGCCGCTGACGCATCGTTCTGAGGGTGAATCGCTGAATCTTTCGACTGAAACTCCAATATTGTCTGCATCATTTAAGCCCGGCAACGGGTGGCAGGAAGCCCTGTTTGCCAAGCCGGTTGTCGGACGTTACATTTGTTTTGAGGCTCTTAACTCTATTGACGGGAAGGATCTTGCGTGTATTGCTGAGATGTATGTACTGAACGATAAGGGCGAGCGACTGTCGCGCGAGCCATGGATTGTCGACTATGCCGACAGCGAAGACGTTGCCCATGTCAATCGTTCTGCCGATAAGATTTTTGACTTACAGGAGTCAACATATTGGAGCACTGAGACTGGGGCGAAATTCCCGCATTCAATAGTCATTGACTTAGGAGCCGTTCACAAATTGTCAGGCATACAATACTTGCCACGAATGGAGAGCGATGTTCCTGGAGCGATAAAAGACTATAAGGTGTACGTAAGTGATGAACCGTTCAAAAAATAATGTGTATTATCAGACAAGAGAATGGCTTCGGAAATTTCCGAAGCCATTCTCTTGTCTGATCAAATCCAACGATCTCCTGACCGTTGTTGGCGATAAAAATGCGCCGTCAGTTCATTATCATGCTTCCCAGCGAGGGTGAAAGTCTTGGCTCATAATGGTAGCACCTTGCAAATTGATGCAAAAACTCGAGAGTAGAGCGTCGAGGAGCCTCTTTTACGGCATTTCGGCCCAAAGTCTGTTCTGTCAATGATGTGTGATTTGATGGAGTAGATTTTTTATCCATAGGCTAACTTCTTTAATTAGTTAATCTGTTTTTATAACGTCTCGACTATGCGCTTTATTATATTTTAAGTGAAAATATATACCTTTGTCCATGCAATGCGAGAATATTCGTCGTCATGGAATGTCCTGTAGCCTTCAAATGATTAACCACCACTAATTTTCTTGAATTTTTTCCAACAAAACAATTCGACCGATTGTTAATAGTGCATAAAGTATCAACTAAATTATTTCTGTTATGAATCTCACTAATTTTAACTTCGTTGGTTATTCCAAGAGCTGGTGGCTCGTTCTGATAACCGGTATTTTAATGGTGATTTGTGGCTTTGCATATTGGTTCTGGCCAGTAGCCGGTTTCGCAATTGCATCACAGATTTTCGGATGGTTGCTTATTCTTGCAGGCATCGTTCAGCTTTGTGTGGCCGCTGGCCCTCACTTCCCTAAAGGGTGGGGATGGTGGATAGCCGGTGGTATGATTGATATGTTCATCGGATTCCTTATGGTACGTAGCATTCTGTTATCAGAGGAAGTTTTCCCATATTTCCTCGCGTTAATCTTCATTTATTGGGGTATAACGTTGATAATAAGCTCCGTCAACGGACATAAAGGGAAATATTGGTGGCTATATCTTGTCAACGGCATTCTGCTGATGCTTATCGGATTCTTCTTCATTGAAGCCGGCTGGATTCAGAACATGTCCATGGTTAGCTTCCTTACTTCCCTGGCGTTTATCTATTGGGGATTCTCAATATGTATGTTTGCATACGACATAAAGCCACTCCCGGAAGATACCGACGAGAAATAGTTTTTGACCGCAATATACGAGCATTATAATTTCTGAACCTGAGCGGGAACCTCATGCGAGGAAACTCCCGCTCTTTTAGTTAAATAATCTTATAGTATGCGTTGCTAATGCATTTTTCCTTTGCTCAAAACATCTTTTTATCGTACCTTTATCAACCTTGCGGGTGGTGTGCTGTCGTTGTCGTGTCAGATAACGCTCCGATTAAACCCCACACGCAGAACATAGTCTAATTTATATAATTGAGTATTAATTTAATATTTATAGGAGGACTTAAGTCTTATGATAGCAAAAAAGGCATTTATATCCGCAATTCTGCTCGCAGGGTGCGTAGCTTTTGCATCCGCCCAGAATAGCTATTATGACGATGACATCTACTATGATGCGTCAAAGGACCAAAAGGTCAAAGCCCAAAATGCAGCATACAAGAAAGCTAAGGAAGAGCAACGCCAACGTGAACTCGAAGAGCAACGCAAGGCGGAGCAGCAATACTATGAACAACTCTACCGAGCATATTACGGGAACTACGATCCGACTCTTGGAGGGCATGATTTCGAAGGAGCCGACACATATACAGTGACCGACGGCTCTACGCGCAATGTTGACGAATATAACCGAGCCGGTAAATATGCACGTCGTGATACTTCGGCAGTTGCTTCGCAGAGCGAATCTGACGATTTTGCCTATACTCGCCGTATAGAAAAGTACCATAACGGTGACATTATAGCTGATGTCAACGATCCTGAGGTTGTCGACTACTATTATTCGTCACAGCCCGACATTAACATTTACGTCACCTCTCCTTATTGGGGATTCTATTCTCCGTGGGATTGGTATTACGGTTACCCATTCAGCTGGAGCTATTGGAACTGGTATTGGGGTCCATCTTGGAGCCTCTCCTGGGGTTGGGGTCCCGGTTGGGGCTGGGGTCCCTCGTGGGGTTGGTCTTGGGGCTGGGGCGGTCCCGGCTGGGGAGCCCCGGGCTGGGGTGGTCCCGGTTGGGGCGGAGGTCCCGGTTGGGGTATAGCATCGCGTCCCGGAAGTTATACTCCGAATGGACGTCGTCCGACAGGTGTGCGTAATGGTTATACCGGTTTGTCTTCAAATCCATATAGTCGACCGGGTGTATCCGGTGGCTCTACAGGTACTACGTACAATCGTGGAGGCAACCGTTATGGTCTAACTTCCGGGCAGGCCGGTAATTATCGTCCGAGTGGCACATCTTCTTCTAATCAGGCTACCGGTGCTCCGGCTTATAATAGTTCCTCTACTACTAATCGTACGGGAAGTTATGGCTCAACTAACATTAACCGCGGGCGTAACTCGTCGACAACTAATAGCTCGACCTATCGTTCCGGTTCATCGACATCCACTACACGCAGTTCCGGATCGTTTGGTGGCTCAAGTGGCGGCAGTTCTACCCGTTCTTCCGGTGGTTCAAGCGGTAGCAGTCATCGAGGCGGACGCAGATGATTTAGTGTAATTCTAACATTTTTAAGTATATAAGTAACATTTTTCCTATCATCAACTTATCAAAAGACCGATATGAAAAAAATCGTCTTCATAGCTCTTGCATCGGCAGTTCCGGCACTCGGAGTTGCACAGTCCGCTGTCGATGTAGCAACACTTTCGCAACTTGACATGCGGGGGACGGCACGTTTTATGTCCATGGGTGGCGCTTTTACGGCCCTCGGAGGTGATTTGTCAACACTGTCACAAAATCCTGCGGGTATAGGCATCTACCGCAGTAGTGAGGTCGGGCTTACACTTGATCTTGATTTCCAGTCGTTTAAGACCACGGCTCCTGGATATATAGGTGATCAGTCGCAGACTAAATTCTCCTGCAACAACTTCGGATATGTAGGAACCGTGAACCTCTACAGTGAGTCGACCCCAACAATATCGTTTGGAGCTACATACAATCGCATAGGTTCGTTCGATCGTGTGACTAAAGGAGCCTTCCGTAATTTGGGAGGAGCTTCGCTTAGCAACTATGTCGCCGCTATGACTAATTCAGAAGGTGGAATCTATCCCGCGGCTATGGAGTACAATGGCCTTTATGCCAACTACAATCCATACATTGACGGGACTGCACCTTGGTTAAGCATTCTGTCATACACTGGGTTCGTCATAAACAATAATCTTGAGGATGTGGTGCAACCCAACGGCTCCGTAAGTACCCAAGAGACTGATACATATTTCGGAATGATGGGTGAGGGTACTACCGGATCGGCTAACTTTGAGACTCGAGAGAAGGGATATGTCGACGAATACAATATCTCGATAGGAGGTAATATTTACAATACCGTATATTGGGGACTAAGTATAGGGATTACGGATCTCGAATATAAACAGATGTCCTACTATCAGGAAAATCTTAAGGATGCCTATATCGCGGCAGAAAATGCGGAGTCAGGTTCTGGAGACATAGTCAATGGAGATGCCGATTACCGAATTGACAACTACCTTCACTCTTCCGGTGAAGGATTCAATCTCAAGTTCGGTGTCATAGTAAAGCCCATTCCGGAGTTCCGTATCGGACTTGCGGTACATACCCCCACATGGTATAAGATGACCGATTCCTATTGGGGTGGTGTAGATTATGTCTATACACCTTACGATTCACGTTATAATGTCAACCGTCCTGATGCTTCCGATCCCAATCTGTACATTACTAACGACGGTGAAAGCTGGCACGACTACAATATGCGCACTCCTTGGCGTATGATGGTAGGTATGGCGGGTGTCATTGGCGGTCAGGCTATAATAAGCGCCGATTATGAATACCGTGGCACGAATATGCAACTTTCCGATGTCGATAATAACGAATATGATGTAGTGACAGAAGACATTAAGACTTACTACAAGGGGACCAACATATTCCGCGTGGGTGCAGAATATCGCGTTACACCTCAGTTCAGTGTCCGCGCAGGTTATAGCTATGAGTCGTCTCCTGTAAAGGCCGAAGCGGCAAACGACGGTGTGATGATTTGGACTGCGGGAACTATCCCGAGCTATACCTTTAACCGCTCTACACAGTACATTACAGCCGGCCTCGGTTATCGTTATGCAGGATTCTATGCTGACATTGCTTATGTCCATCGCCACCGTGAGTCGACATGGCATGCATTCTCGCCGATTATTGTCGACTATGCAATTGACCAGGATTCGCCTTCTGCCAAGGTTTCGTCCAATTACAATCAGGTGGTTCTCAGTTTAGGCTATAAGTTCTAATGCACTTTTGATAGATTTTTCTTATCTTTGCATACAAGGTGCCTCCGTCACGCTCCGGAGGCACCTTTTCAATTATGAGTAATGATGTCGTCCGGAATAAGAAACATAGACCTTGACAATGTAGAGTTTCAAAATGCGTGGAAGTTGATTCGTTTCACGAGGCAATCTGTATTTTTAACAGGGAAAGCAGGCACAGGTAAGTCGACATTTCTGCGTTACGTGTGTGAAAACACCGCCAAGAAGTTCGTCGTGCTTGCTCCGACCGGCATTGCCGCTGTTAATGTCGGTGGACAGACGCTCCATTCGTTTTTCCGGATTCCGTTCAAACCGCTTTTGCCCGATGACCCCGAGTTTGATGTAAGGAGGTTTAAATCACGAATGAAATATCCTAAACCTCTCCAAAAGCTCATTCAAGAACTTGACCTTATCATAATTGACGAGATATCAATGGTAAGGGCCGACATAATTGACTTTATTGACAAAGCGTTGAGAATCTATTCGGGCAACATGCGCGAACCTTTTGGAGGGAAACAGCTCCTCCTTGTTGGCGATATATTTCAGCTCGAACCCGTGGTCACAGGCGATATGCGCGATGTTCTTTCTCGCATCTACCCGCAACCGTTCTTTTTCTGTGCAAAGGCATTTACTGAACTGAGCATCGTTCCAATTGAGTTAACTAAGGTTTACCGTCAGACTGACTCCGAATTTATTGGCATTCTTGACCGTATCCGGATCGGGCGCCCGTTGCATGACGATATACATAAACTTAACGAGCGCATAGCTCCTGCCGAGGATGATTCTTCCGTCGTACCCGACGGAATGGTTATGACATTGGCCACAAAACGCGACATGGTAGATGCTATAAACGATTCGCGACTTGCTGAGCTATCTACTCCTGAAGTACGCATCGAAGGATCTATTTCCGGCGATTTCCCTGAGAATTCATTGCCTAACTCCATCGAGTTGGTCTTAAAAGTAGGCGCTCAGGTGGTCTTCATTAAAAACGATCCCGACCGTCGTTGGGTCAATGGCACACTCGGGCGCGTCTATATGGTAAATGAAGATAATGTCATGGTCGAAACTGAAGACGGAGAGAAGCATCAAGTGGAGCCGGCCGTCTGGAGTAATGTCCGCTATACATATAATGAAGAGGAGAAAAAAGTTGAGGAAGAAGTGCTCGGGACATTTACTCAAATTCCTGTCAAACTTGCGTGGGCACTTACTATCCACAAAAGCCAAGGTCTTACATTTAAAGATGTTATCATTGACCTTGGACGGGGTGCTTTTAGTGGTGGGCAGGCCTACGTGGCGTTAAGCCGTTGCCGTAGTCTTGACGGACTAAAGCTTGTCAGCACAATTAATGAACGCGATATTTTTGTCAATCCTGCTGTGGTGCGTTTCAGTCGCATGTTTAATGATGATGAGGCCATTAATGAAGCCCTTGAGCGAGCTAAAGCTGACGATGCCTATTCCGAAGCTTTGGCAGCCGTTAAGCGAGGCGACGTACTTACGGCATTCGACCGTTTTACGGAAGGTCTTCGTTTACGTAACGAGTTGGACAATCCGCTTCTGATGCGGTTTGCCCGACGACAGTTGGCCGGAGTCACATCTTTCCGACATAAGGTTGATGAACTACAGGGTGAACTCGATGCGCAGACAGAAAAACTCCACCAATTAGCATTGGAATATATAGCGATGGGTGATGAATGTCGCCGGGAAGGGATGGAGCCCACCCCGATACTTGCCAATTATGATAAGGCTATTGACTTGTGGCCAGAAAATGCTAAGGCGTGGATAGGCAAAGGGCTTACATATTCAGGCATATCCGATGACGAGCTTGCCGCCGAATGTTTTCGTAAAGTACGTGAATTAGACCCTAAAAACTTTCTCGCGCCTTATATGCTTGGAAATATTGCGTTTGCCATCGGCGAATATGCCGAATCACTAAATCAATACCTTGTAGCACTTTCTATTGATGAATCGCAACCGCATCTCCACGATCGCCTGGCCGACTTGTATGATAAAGTTGACGATCCTTGTTCGGCTGATGAGCATAGAGCTAAAGCTAAAGCTCTGCGAAAAAAACGTCGTAAATAAGAAAAATTCTGTATTTTTGTATCTATGATACTTAAGCGGATTAAGATATGCAATTTCAAGAACATCGGCAGCGCCGACCTTGAATTTTCTCCTAAAGTCAATGGCTTATTGGGCAATAACGGCATGGGTAAGACTAATCTGCTCGATGCCATCTATTATTTGAGTTTTTGCAAGAGCTTTTCCGGAATGCCCGATTCAATGCTGTTGCGCCGAGGCGAAGACTTCATGTTGGTCCAGGGTCATTATATTAGGCGAGGTCTCGACGAGGAGGTGTCTATTGGAATGAACAGAGGCAAGCGTAAAAGTCTGCGCAGGCAGGGAAAAGAGTATCAACGTCTGTCGGCTCACATCGGTGCGTTTCCATTGGTAATGTCGTCGCCCGAAGATATTGAGCTGATTCGTGGAGCTGCCGATTCACGTCGGAGACTAATGGACATGGTCATATCTCAAAGTGACCATATTTACCTTGACGAACTTATACGTTATGGGCGTGCGCTTGAGCAACGCAACAAACTATTGCGTGACGGTGTGACTGATCATAATCTTTTTCTCGCAGTGGAAATTGCGATGGACCGAGCGGCGTCATATATCCATTCGGCGCGTGCAGGCTGGGTCGACCGTCTTACAGGTATTTTTCGTAAATATTATGAATGCATCGCGGGTACGTCAGAGCAAGTATCGCTTACTTACGACAGTTCGCTTAATGCTCCTGGCACGACCATGTCGGGATTGCTCGATGGGGCGCGTCGCCATGACGAATTGCTACGGCACACCACCGTCGGTCCGCATCGCGATGACATAGAGATGCTTATCGACGGAATGCCAATGCGTCGGGCGGCTTCGCAGGGACAGTGCAAAACTTATTCTATAGCGTTGCGCCTTGCCCAGTATGATTTTCTCCGGTCTACACTTGACGGGATTAAACCGTTGTTGCTCCTTGACGATATTTTTGACAAGCTTGATGCTTCGCGTGTAGAAAAAATCATGGGCGTAGTGACCAGCTCCGGATTTGGCCAAATATTCGTCACCGACACTAATCGCACACATCTCGATGAAATAATGTCGCATACGGCCGGCGATTATTCTTTATGGAATGTAGCTGACGGAATGTTCAACCCCATTTCACACTGATTGACATGAAGCGTACAGAACCGCGTCTTCTTAATGAAATAATAACTGACTATCTGCGCGCGGATGGTATGGAGCAGACCCATAATGAACAGAAAGCTGCATATATTTGGCCGGAGATTGTCGGACCCGGAATTAATCGGTACACTACGCGTAGATTTGTCCGACAAGGCGTTATGCACGTCTACTTATGTTCGGCTTCGCTTAAGAGCGAACTTTCATTTCACAAAGAACGACTGATTGAAGCCATCAACCGTGCCGTTGGCGCCACGGTAATAACCGCTATACAATTCCACTGAATATTAGACCCGGCCTGTTGTGTCGTTAGATATGTCGATTCTGCCTTCATAGGTCTTAATAGTGTCGCGCGTATGATTGTATTCGCGATATCCTAACGATTGGGTTGTGTCAAATCGAGGTGATTCTATGTCGAAAATCGAGCATATAAGCTCGTAAATAAGGTCGTTGGAGAAGTAGCGGTGAGAATTTTCCCTAAGTATTGTCGAGCGTTCGGGGTGTCTGTTCCGATAGTCATCTGAAAGCCAAATCATAAGAGGTATGCGTGTGTTCTCAAATCCGTCGAATCTGGGTGGCGTCTTTTATGGGGGTTCTCTCCATGGTCGGAAACATAGATCATTGCCTCCATGTTTAGGCGTTTAACCCCATAGTTGTATATCATGCCGAGCACCTTGTCTGTATAATGTATGGCATTTTTATAATTCACGACATCGTCGCGCATACCGGGAGATGTCCAAACCGTGTCGCGTTTAGGAAAGCGGTTGAGATAGTTGAAGTGGCTTCCTTTAAGATGAATGATGACCAGATTGTCAACATTGGCGTCTACTTCGTCGAGAAAATCTACTAAAGTCTCGTCAAACTGCGGTTTGTTAACCTCCTGAAGCGTCCATTTGGCCACATCTGAGGTCTCTGCTATCATTGAAACGGGAGTGTCGAATGTGCCTAAGTGCCCTTGGTTGCTATACCAATGTACTTTTCTTCCAAGTTGGTGTGCAACGTCGATTATGGAGCAGGATTTGTTGAAGCGGATGGTGGAATATTGATTGGCTTCGGTGAGCATCATTCTGACAGCCGGAACGGTTTGTATGGCGCACGAATAAGCGTTCGGAAATAAGATTGTTCCAGCGTCGGAAAGTTTTGACTCAAGCCAAGGGGTAGTAGTTTCGTCCATCGGTGTGAATGCGCTCATAAAGTCACGGTTTGCCGATTCGCCGATTATTAAGACTATTGTGGAAGGTTTGGCGGCTCGCGGAGCTAATTCTTTAAGCTCGAGCGACGAGGCTCTTGCCGAAGCTTCGGCTTTATATTGTGTCGCATCTTTGCGGAAACCTTTGACTTCGTTGATAAGTTCGACAAGTCCTAATCTGCGCCAAGGCGACCGTTCTCCATAAAACATCATTACACCCATACCAACGACGTATACCGCGATAATAGCAATTTGGACTGCATTTAAGCTAATGTTGCTGCCCCATGCTATGTTGCCTATCAATAGCAATGCAATGAGTGCAAATGCAAGAAGGAGGGCTCCCCTGACAACGAAGAAGTTGTAATAGCGCATAAATTCAAGCACTTCGTTAAGGCCTGTCGAAAGTACCACTTCTATGCTTTGCTGATCAATAGTGTTTCTGTATAGACGGTAATAGCCGATTTGTGCCACAGACATGATGAGCAGGATTGTCTCCAGGGCCCATAACGCCACCGATATGACTATACCGCCGGGGACTGCCGGAGCGAGCAATATCAGCCCGCTTGACAGACCCCAAGCATACAGTCCGAAAGTTATGTCCATATAGTTGTCGTAGTCCGGCGATGTCCGACGGTTTGCTAAATGGAACAGTATAGGATAGGTGAGCATAGTCATGGCAGATATTATAGATGCCGTTATTGTGGCACAGCACGGAGTGAATCTTCCGGCGACAGCCCACGGCATTACCGCAAGAACCGACGCAACGGCCATTCGCGTTGTCTGTTGGTGGATGGCCGCCCGCGACAGACCGTGGTTGAAATTTCGG
Source organism: uncultured Muribaculum sp. (assembly GCA_964543345.1). GTDB lineage: Bacteria > Bacteroidota > Bacteroidia > Bacteroidales > Muribaculaceae > Muribaculum. Next base: position 14,227 of record CAZIXM010000031.1, read on the forward strand.
TAAACGACAGTTGACAGCACAAAAAGTGCAATGGCAATTAAAGCAAATATGACGTAGCTCATCATTGAATCTTGGAGTATCTTTTACAAAGATAAAATCTTTACAAAGTTCGATGGGCAAGTGAGGTGTTAAAATTTGTAAAACATCCGTTGCCGTTAGTATTGCGTCCAACACCGGAATTTAGAGCGATGGTTTAAAATTATAAATAAATTTTGTAACTTTGAAGCTGATTATTTTTAACATTTTCATTGAACAGATAGATATGTCCCGAATAAAATATTTAAAGTCTCTTATGGCCTTAACGGCTATCGTTTACACGTCGAATATTTACGCTAATTCCACGATAGTGCATGACGGTGCTTGGTGTTGGTTTGCTGATCCGCGTGCCGTCCATCATAAAAATGAATTGCTCGGAATCGACAAGACTTATATTGGCTGCATTGATAATCTTGGAAACATAAAAGCTGAGGAGTTTGATTTTAATTCCGGACATAAGGCGGAGGTGCTCGTCCGAAGCTGTTTTCAGCCTGACGACCATGACAACCCTACATTTCTTTGTCTGCCCGACGGCCGTGTAGTCGTGTTTTACTCCAGACATACCGATGAGCCTTGTTTCTATTACCGTGTGACAGACAATTCTGGCTCGTTGTCCACCTTGGGCGCGGAAAAAGTCCTCTCGACCAAAAACAATACCACTTATCCGTCGCCGTTCTACATGTCGGACGATCCTGACCACGTTTATCTCTGTTGGAGGGGCATTAATTGGCATCCCACTATCGGACGGTTGACCTTGCCTGACTCAGTGGGCGACATGCGGTTCGACATTGAACCGAGTCAAATTGTGCAGTCGACCAGAGCAAGGCCATACGCTAAATATGTTTCAAACGGCAAAGACAAGATATTTTTGACATATACCACCGGCCACCCCGATGTAGAGTTGCCGAATCATCTGTACTACAACGTTATCAGTATAGCAGACGGAACTCTGTCGGATATAGATGGCAAATCGTTGGGTAACGTTTGGGGTAACCGGCCTTTTCATGTCGATAAGTCGGAGTCGTTTGTCAATGCAAACAAAGACATGATTGTGGATGCGCCTGACAGTATACGTGACTGGTTATGGCAGTTAGCGCTCGATAAAAACGAGCGGCCTGTGATAGCGATGGTGGAAATTTCGCCAGATAAGACATCTCATGCCTACTATGTAGCACGTCATAATGGCAAACAGTGGACGAAATGCTTGATTGACAGTGCCGGCGCATGGTTTCACCAAAGCCCTGAGATAGAGCGTTGCTATTCGGGGGGCATGGCTATCGACCCGGAAGATGTGAATATTATATATTGCTCTGTTCCGCGTCAGGGAAGATATGGGCTGACATACGAAATAGTGGAATATAAGATGGATGATGGCGGTCGGGTGGTTTCGACCAGAAATGTCACGTCAAACTCCGCAAAAAACAATAGCCGTCCATACGTAGTGGCAAACAGTTTGGGTTTACCCCTTCGGCTGGGTTGGATGTACGGCAACTACTATGACTGGATTGTCAGCTCGCACCGTCCCTCTGCTTTTGATACGGATATCATGGCAGAATTCGACGGTTTGGATTCCGGTGAGCTTTCATTGCCGTTGTCCGACAAATGGAATGTTAAGGGCGGGGACAATTATATGTGGGAAGTGGTTATAACTCCTGATGATTTAAAGGAGGGCACATATTCAGTTGACCTCGGCGATGTCACATATTCCATTGATTCCGCTACGTTCTTCCCGACTATTTCATATAACGGTGGAGAATGGAGGGGGGTCAACCGCGTGGCTACGGCCGAACAATGGAAAAAATCGCCCAGAGCTACCGACGGCAAATGGTATAAGCCGATACCTTACGACCGCGCGGTGATAAGGTTGATCCTTAAGGACGGAGTTATGCAGACGTTTATCAACGGTATGCTTGACCAAACGGTGACCCTATGATTCCGGGGCTTAGTCACTCGATGCTTTTACGGCTTTCCGAAGTGCTTAGGTAAATAAGGAGACCATTGACAGCGTCGCACACCATGGCTATACCGGCTACAAGAGTGAATACTGACTGAGTCTCGCGGATTGGAGTGCATATCAGCACCACACCGGTGATCAGTACGCATACAGGCAGGATGTATAACCACCCGGGCAAACCCATTCCCCGTCCGCCGACGGCAAGAATCCAAATCTGCATCAGTCCGAAGAGTATAAGTACCGCTCCGAGGAAGTATACGAAAACACTGACAAACGGCGACGGCCAAAATATCATAATCAGACCAATCAATAGCGAACCGGCGGCCGTTGCAGTATTCATAGTGCCGACAGATCCTTTCTCGGCACTGCCTCGCATGGCTCCGATGATGCCTATAAGTCCGGGGATTGCGAAGAGTATTCCGAGGATAAACACGGCCCAGCTAAGAAGATTCACGCGGTCGTGCATACATATCAGCACGATACCGCCGGCCAAAATGAATAAGTTAGTCCAAAAAGTCGATTTCCCGTTCATAATAAATATGTTTTATTCCGATTATTAAAACGTTGAGTGGTTAAAATATGTTTGATGTGGAATTTATTTATTAATTTTGAAGCCTAAACCAAATTGTTAGGCGAAATGATTGAGAATGTACGTCCGTTTAAGTTTGTGCCACAGCTTAAGTCGGTGCTGTGGGGTGGAGAGAAGATAATTCCGTTGAAGGGTATTGAATCGGAGCAAAAAGCCGTTGGCGAAAGCTGGGAAATATCCGGAGTGCCTGGACATGAATCCGTTGTGTCCGAAGGCCCGGATGCCGGTAAGACTCTTCCGGAATTAATCCGCGAGTATAAGTCCTCGTTGGTCGGAGGCAAGGTCTATGACCGCTTTGGCGATATGTTTCCTTTGTTGATTAAGATTATAGATGCGGCCAAGGATCTGTCAGTCCAGGTGCATCCCGACGATGATTTGGCAAAGCTACGCCACAATTCCTTGGGTAAGACGGAGATGTGGTACATAATGGACACTGCGCCAGATGCCAACATTTATGCAGGGCTTTGCGAGGCTATTACATCGGCCGACTATACCCGATTGGTGGATGAGAAGAAGATTATGGATGTCGTGGCATGCCATGAGTCGCATCCAGGCGATGTGTTTTTCCTTCCGGCCGGTCGCATACACGCCATCGGTGCAGGCAACTTGCTTGCGGAAATTCAGGAGACAAGCGACATTACATACCGCGTCTATGACTTTGACCGTAAGGATGCCGAAGGCCGTACCCGTCAGCTACACACCGAAGAGGCCAAAGATGCGATTGACTATAAGGTATATCCCGACTATAAGACTGCATACGACAAGAGTGCTGGCGGGGATGTCGAGCTTGTAAAGTGCGCACACTTTGCCGTTCATCGCGTGACGGTTGATGGAGAGATTCAAATCCCCGCCGGCGATGACTCATTCATGGTGGTGATGTGCCTGTCCGGAAAATGTGACATAGTGACTGACGGGGATGCCGTTATGCCAGTAAAAGGCGTGGAAACAATTCTCATTCCGGCTGCTGTTAAGTCAATCGTTGCCCGTGGAAATGCAGTGTTGGTTACTGCTGTAGTGTAGCCGCTGAGACTACGTCGGGATTATAATATTTCTTAAATAGATTGGAAACTCGTTTAAATATGGTTGCAAATTCAAATTGAATGATTAACTTTGCGCCAATTCACAAACCAATCTATAAAAAGTGCTTATGAATACAAAATTACTTCTATTCTCTTTATTGGCGGGATATGCGGTTAATGCCTACGCCGAGTATGAAACCCTTGGAGACGGTACGACCTACACCCTAAGCAGTCTATCTCAGATTGAAGGTTCCGGTGTGACAAAAGACGGTCTGGTCTATACGCTGTCTGACGATATTACTGTCAAGGAGGGTGACACATTTAGTATTGAGGCCGGAGCGACGGTTAAGATGGCGTCCGGCATAACTTTACGTATCGAAGGCGTTGCTGACTTTGAGGCTCCCGAAGATTCCAGAGTTCTCATTACTCGCTCGGATGAGGAAGCTACTCCTAAGGGTGTATATGTTTTGAACGATGCAACAGTTGATGGATCTAAATTTAAAAACATCGACTTTGAATATGCGTCTTTAAGGTCGTTCGGCGAGGTCGGTTTCAACGTTGAAAATTGTTCGTTCAGATATTCGAATGGACAACTAACATCTACCGGAGCGTTTGCAATAGGCAAAGGTGGTAATTTCCAAGTGACAAATTGTACATTTGAATATTGTGTGGTTCCTGCTATCGGTGGCACCGCAACGTCTGCTTGTGGCCTTGTCGTCGATAACTGTACATTTGTAGATAACAATACGGAAAATTCCAATAAGCCTCAGATTAATGTGACTGTCGGATGTGACAACGATGTCAAAATTTTGAACTGTACCATTACTGGCGCTCAACGTGACAAAGTTGGTGGCATTGCCGTAGGAAATCTTATGATGCTTTCCGGAACTAACAACGTGTTGATCGAAAACTGCACCGTTACCAACAATCGTTATGGTATAACCGGTGTCGGCCCGATGAACATGACGGTTAAGGATAACACGCTTATCGACAATCGCTATGACTCGAATCCTATGAACGGCGGCAGCGGAATCAGTATGTCGTATTACACAAACAGCATTATTTCAGGCAATGTCATTAAGAACAGTTTATGGGGAATAACTTTAATTTCTATCGAGTCAGCTAATCTTGGAGAGATAGGTAACGCCGACAGCCCCGGAAACAATGTTTTTCAAGATAACGGAAATGACGGTAGCTCCTACGATCCATCGACACCATACGACCTTTACAACAATTCTTCGGCAACCGTTTATGCGCAAAACAATATCTGGAGCGTGTCGGAGCAGACTGCCGAACTGATAGAGACTGTAATATATCATCATGCAGACAACTCGTCGCTCGGCGAGGTGATTTATATGCCTGCCGGCGATCCTGCCTCGATTGATGCCGTTGCCGACGATGCTTCAAAACCGTATGTAGCAAACGGCACGCTAATTGTTCCGGGCGCAGAAACGGGTAAAGTTGAGGTATATACTATCGACGGTAAGCTCGTAAACCGTCTGCAGATAGTAGATTACACAGCAGACCTTCTCGATTTGGCTCCGTCTACCGTCTACATATTGCGCGTTGAGGCTCCCGCCTACACAGCCGTACTTAAGTACCGCAATTAATAGTCGACTAAGTCAAACTGCTATACATCTATAAGATGCAAAAAATATGAAACCGGGGATTAGCGCTTTACGCCTATCCCCGGTTTCAATAGATGGATATTCCTGATTGTGTTGGAATTATTGTGGCGCACGAACTGTGCGTCCCTACATTTTTTGTATCTCCCAATCATATATGCAGGCAGATTACGCGTGAATCTTATCGGGTTGCAACAACCTCGATTTCGACAAGTGCCTGTTTGGGCAATTCTTTGACAGCCACTGCTGAACGTGCAGGAAATGGGGCTGTAAATGCTTCGGAATATACTTCGTTCATAGCTCCGAAATCGGCCATGTCCGCAAGAAACACAGTAGTCTTTACGACGTTAGACATTCCGAGACCCGCGCTCTCCAAAATAGACTTAATATTGTTCAGCGATTGACGAGTCTGCGACTTGATGTCAGAGGGCATAGTTCCGGTCTTGGGGTCAATCGGCAGCTGTCCTGAAGTGTAGACAAAAGAGCCGGTGTCAATTGCTTGGCTGTAGGGCCCTATGGCTCCCGGAGCATCGTTAGTAATGATTGGTTTCATAAAAAATTACTGTTAAAGTTAATGTAGTTAATATAGTTAAAAGTCGATTAAATTCCTGACTTTGAGATGTCGATGGGTATATCCTTGACAAGTACGTCATTGCCTGCATCAATGGCCTTCTGAATAATGTCGTCATATAGCGGTATGAGTTCTTTGAAATCTTCGTTAAACCCCGGAATAAAGCTATGCGAACCGAATGAGTTCAACTTGTTCAGCACATAGCCTAAAGTCAATGCGTTTATGTCCATGGCCGGCTGAAAGGAGTGTTCTTCGGTGTCATTTCCTGTAATGACAGTCGACAGCAGTCCGGCTTCAGTCATTTCGTTGATTAGCGTGGTGACGAGTCTGGCCGGCATGTGGTAGTTGGCGGCAAAATCAGTTGTGCTGAGTGGCTTCATTTGCGCTTCGAAGCGCTTGACAACCACGGTTATTATAGCCACGGCCACTTTTCTTCGGTAGTTGAGCGACATAGTCGTGACATCATTGGTGAAGCTGAATTGGAATATGTTCTGCGACGAATAGCACAATACCGCTCCTGCCAGAGTGATGGTCCATGTGAGTTGAAGCCAAATTAGTAACAATGGCAGAAATGCGAAACTTCCATAGATGGCATTGTATTTTGATACGTACAACTGTCCTGAAACGAACAGATATTGTAGAATCTGGAATGCCGTGCCCGCAAATATGCCTGAAATAACCGCATTTTTCAGCTGAACTTTAGTGTTTGGAAACAGCAGATACATGCCTATAAATGCAAGCCATACGAGTACGAACGGCGCAATGTCCAAGACCCACTTTATGGCCGGAGTGAAAAATTTGAAATGGATTTGCTCAATAAGTGTGGTCGACATAAACACAGATAGACCGCTCGAACAAATCATCAAAATGGGCAAAAGAAACATTATGGCCGTATAGTCGATGATTTTACGTCCGAGAGTGCGGCTTCGCGTTACGCCCCAAATCAAATTGAGCGAATCTTCAATGTTGCTCATCAACGAGATTAAAGTCCATAATAATACCACAAGGCCTACTCCCACGAAAATACCTTGAGAAGCCTCCGACAGATAACTGTCGACAAATGAAAGGGCGGTTTCAAGAGCATGTTTCTGCGAGGGGAGCATGTTGGTCAATTGCGATTGTAGCAGATTCTGGAATCCGAATCCGCGTCCGATGGCAAACAGCATCGCCAAGGCTGGGACTATTGCAAGAAGGGTGTTATAGGTAAGTGCCGATGCGCGATATTGCAGGTCGCTGTTGAGAAATGACCTGACAGACAGATTGATGGTCTTTACGGCATTGACTTGCCATGTCTGTCGTGTATCATTCCACACGCCCGACGACGCATAATTCCAGAAATCGAGTCCTTTCTTAACCCATTTCCGGATGAACGCATTCATTTTACTTTCCTTTTTCCCGTCGTTGTCAGCCATAAATATGAAACGTTTTGCAAGTATAACAAAAAATCTCCGTAAATGGCTTTCCAAATGCCTCTAATTTGTAAAAAGCGGTGCTATAAAATTTGTTTAAAACATCGCTTTAAACTATCTTTGCAGAGTGATGATGGAGGATAAGTCAAGGATTTCCGCGAGGGCCGAATTTACCGAATATTTGAAGGTGAAGGAGCTTAGAAAGACGCCGGAACGCTATGCCATTCTCGATAAGGTGTTTGAAATGGCCACGCACTTCGACATTGATGCTCTGTATGCCGACATAGAGAAAGACGGGTACCATGTTAGTCGCGCCACGATATACAACACTATGGAGCTATTGACTGACTGTGGCTTGGTACGACGTCACCAGTTCGGGTCGCAGCCCGCGCAATATGAGCGAGTGACCGGACAGTCGACACACCTGCATTTGATCTGCCAGCAATGTGGTAAGATTAAGGAAGTGAAGGATCCCGAACTTATAGCGTTTATGAAAAACCGCAATTACTCGGCATTCCATGCGTCGTTTTTCAACATGTATGTTTATGGCTTATGTTCTGCATGTGCAAGGCGCAACAAACGCAATGTCTCCGCTAAATAATGTAATAATAAACGATATAATTATCAAATGAAAGTAGATGTTTTGCTTGGGCTCCAATGGGGCGACGAAGGAAAAGGGAAAGTGGTAGATGTGCTGACGCCAAGATATGATGTGGTGGCGCGTTTTCAAGGTGGCCCAAATGCCGGTCACACGCTTGAATTTGAGGGGAAAAAGTATGTCCTCAGATCGATTCCTTCCGGTATATTCCAACATGGACAGACCAACATCATAGGCAATGGAGTGGTTCTTGACCCCGTATTGTTCCGCGAAGAGGCCGAAGCTCTCGAGAAGTCGGGAGTCGATCTGAAAAAAGTATTGAAGATTTCCAAGAAGGTGCATCTTATCATGCCCACCCATCGTCTGCTTGATGCCGCCAACGAGCGCGCAAAGGGAGGCTCTAAAATCGGTACGACCGGAAAAGGCATCGGTCCGACATATACCGACAAAGTTAGCCGTAACGGACTGCGTCTTGGAGATATTTTTCATAATTTTGACGCTAAATATGAAGCGGCAAAGTCGCGCCATTTGGCCATGCTTAAGTCATTAGGCGAAACACCTGATCTTAGCGAACTCGAACCTAAGTGGCTTGATGCTCTTGAATATATCAAAGGCTATGACATTGTCGACAGCGAACATCTGATTAACCGAATGCTTTCCGAAGGAAAGTCGGTACTTTGCGAGGGAGCTCAGGGAACCCTGTTGGACGTTGACTTCGGAAGTTATCCGTTTGTGACTTCAAGCAACACCATCTGTGCCGGTGCTTGTTCAGGTCTTGGCGTGGCTCCAAATAAGATTGGGGAAGTGTTCGGTATATTTAAGGCATATTGCACACGGGTAGGCTCGGGGCCGTTCCCAACCGAACTTTTCGACGAGACAGGACGCACTATTCGCGACCTCGGACATGAGTATGGGGCTGTCACTGGCCGTGAGCGTCGTTGTGGCTGGATTGACCTTGTTGCACTTAAGTATTCGATTATGCTCAACGGGGTGACGCAGCTAATCATGATGAAGAGCGACGTGCTTGACGGTTTCGACGAAATTAAGGCCTGTGTGGCATACAACATAGAGGGTGAAAGAGTCACTGAATTTCCATACTCTATAGACGAGGAGAAGATTGTGCCTGAGTACGTCACATTACCCGGTTGGAAGACTGACATGACCGCGATGAAGTCGGAAGATGAATTTCCGGAAGCATTCAAGAATTATATCGACTTCCTGGAAAAGGAACTTGACACACCGATTACGATAGTATCTATCGGCCCGGATCGCGAGCAGACAATTTTAAGAAACAGCACGCTAAAAAAATAATAAAATCATGGCAAAGATTAAACCGTTCAAGGGTTTGCGTCCCCCACGGGAATTAGTCACCCAGGTGGCTTCTCGTCCTTATGACGTTCTTAATTCAGAAGAGGCCCGCGCCGAAGCGGCCGGAAATGAAAAGTCGCTTTACCATATAATTAAGCCTGAGATTGATTTTGCTCCAGGTACCGACGAGCATGACCCGGTGGTCTACGATAAGGCTGTGGCTAACTTCCACGCTTTCCAGAAAAACGGATGGCTTGTGCAGGACGATAAGGAACATTATTATATATATGCGCAGACCATGAACGGCCGCACACAATATGGATTTGTCATTGCGGCCAATGTCGACGACTATATGGAGGGACGCATTAAAAAACATGAGCTGACGCGACGCGACAAGGAGGAGGACCGCATGAAGCACGTACGCATAAATAACGCCAACGTTGAACCGGTGTTCTTTGCTTTCCCCGACAATGCCGAACTGGAAGCTATTATAAAGACTGTAACTTCAGGAGAGCCCGAATATGATTTTGTCGCTCCCGATGGTTTCGGCCATCATTTTTGGGTGATAGATGACGATGCCACTATTAAGCGCGTCACTGAGTTGTTTGAGGCAATCCCTTCGTTGTACATAGCAGACGGTCACCACCGCACGGCCGCCGCCGCACTTGTCGGTAATGAAAAGGCGCGTCAAAATGCCGCCCATACAGGCGATGAGGAGTATAATTATTTCCTCGCCGTTGCTTTTCCGGCATCGCATCTTAACATAATTGACTATAACCGCGTTGTGCGCGACCTTAACGGCTTGACAAAGGAGGAGTTTCTGAAAGCCTTGGACAAGGACTTCGTAGTAGAGTGCAAAGGTACGGATGAATACCGCCCTGAAAAGTTGCATAATTTTTCGATGTACCTCGACGGCGAGTGGTATAGCTTGACTCCTCGTGACGGCCGTTATGACGATAGTGACCCCATCGGACAGCTTGATGTCACCATTTCCAGCGACTTGATTCTGCGTGACATACTTGGTATACATGACCTTAGAAGCGACAAACGCATTGACTTTGTTGGCGGAATACGCGGTCTTGGTGAATTGAAGCGTCGTGTTGACTCCGGCGAGATGAAGGTGGCTCTCGCGCTATATCCGGTGTCGATGGAGCAGTTGATGCGAATAGCCGATACCGGTAACATCATGCCGCCTAAGACCACATGGTTTGAGCCGAAGCTTCGCTCGGGACTTGTGATTCATAAACTTGATGATTAATATCGGCAGATGAACAAAGGATATGCAGTCGTCCACACCGGTACGGTCGTCGCGGTTAGCGGCGGTTGTGCGACGGTAAAAATAACACCTGAAGGGGATTGTGCGGGGTGTACCGCACAATCTTTCTGCGGGGGTGGCGGTGCGTCCATGTCAAATGATAAATTGGTCGAGGCCGATTTAAGCAATTTGGATAAACGGTTAAGAAAGGGTGATGTCATAAAGGTCGGTTTGACGGAGCGTCTGCATGGTATTGCAGTGCTTTTGGTCTTTGTCATACCTACTGTGCTGTTGGTAACAATGGTGCTGATGTCGGCTCTTGTATGGGACTTAAGCGAAGGTGCGGCTGTAGCACTCGGACTTGGGTCTGTAATAGCCTGTGATTTGATAGTATTTACTTGTTTTAGGCAGAAAATTAGGAAAGAATATAAGTGGTCGGTGATAGCTGACTGACCTCCTGATATATAATCTTTTAGATTATGTCAATTTTATATGCAATAATTGTGCTTGGCGGCATAGGATTGCTGGGCGCAGGTATATTGTATTTGGTGTCCAAGCGGTTTTATGTAAGAGAAGATCCGCGAATAGCTCTAATTGAGGAGCTGCTGCCTGGCGCCAATTGTGGTAGTTGTGGCCGTTCCGGGTGCCATGACTTTGCTTGTGCTTGTGCGTCGGCTTCGTCGTTGCAGTCACTTGTATGTCCCGGTGCAGGCGAAGAGTCAATGAAAAAGATAGCCGGTATTGTCGGGCTTGCGGAAGTGGCGACACGTCCTAAAGTGGCAGTATTAAGGTGTGGCGGTTCGTGCCAGGTTCGCCCTACTATTGTCGCTTATGACGGCGCTCAGTCCTGCGCCATCTTGCAGCAACTTGGTTCCGGCACCACCGGATGTCCTTTTGGCTGTCTGGGATGTGGCGATTGTGTCGGCGACTGCAATTGGAATGCCATACATATCGATTCTGTGAGCGGGCTTCCGGTAGTCGACGAGTCTAAATGCACCGGCTGTGGAGTCTGCGCGTCAAGGTGCCCTCGCCACTTGATTGAGCTTAGACCGAAAGGTCCGTCCGGCAGGCGAGTTTGGGTTGCCTGTTCCAACACCGAGCGCGGGCCGATAGCCCGTAAAGAGTGCTCGGCCGCATGTATCGGATGTATGAAATGCGTTAAGGCCTGTGCTTTTGGGGCAGTATCGGTTGAAGATAATCTATCGTATATAAGTGCTGACAGATGCCGTTTATGTCGAAAGTGCATTTTGGCATGTCCAGCGGGAGCAATACTTGACTCGGGATTTCCGGTTTCGGTACAAGATTTGGCTGCGATGTCGGCAAAAAGTAATGTAGATAACAATTGATTATGCGAACGTTTAGAAGAGGGGGAGTGCACCCGCCGGAGAATAAACTCACGGCAGGATGTCCGATAATTGATGTCGAGTTGCCGCGCGAAGTGACGCTTGCCATGTCGCAGCATATTGGTGTCCCGGCGGTATGCATAGTTAAGAAAGGCGACCAGGTGTCGCGTGGAGATATGGTGGGACGTGCCGAAACTTTCGTATCGGCACACGTATTTACCCCCATATCCGGCACGGTGATTCGGGTTGATAAGATGAAGAACTCGTTCGGAATCCCTGTTGAAGCAGTTACTATTGCGGCATCTGAAGCCGACCATATTAACGATGCTGAATCTTCCAAATGGTCTGCCGCTCAACGCTCGGCGGAAGAATTGGATTCGATTACGGCAGATAAAGTAGTGGAGATAATTGGCGATGCCGGCATCGTGGGATTAGGCGGAGCTGCATTTCCCACGAGGGTTAAGTTGTCGCCTCCTCACGGCAAAAAAGCTGAAATTCTGGTCATAAACGGAGCTGAATGTGAGCCTTATTTGACAAATGACCATGCTTTAATGTTGGCTCATCCGTCAGAAATACTTACAGGTATACGGCTTTTGATGCGTGGTGTCAAAGTTGAGCGGGCCATTGTGGGAATTGAGAATAATAAGAAGAATGCCATTGAGATTCTCCGTGACAAGCTTGACGATGACACTTCTATTAGTATTGTCGAATTGAAGACGAAGTATCCGCAAGGCGGCGAAAAGCAATTGATTAAGGCGTTGACCGGACGGGTGGTGCCGGCTGGCGGACTCCCTGTCGATGTGGGTGTAATAGTTCAAAATGTGGCTACTGCATACTCTGTATATGAAGCGGTAGTGTTTGGTAAGCCGTTGATAGATAGGATAGTCACCGTGACCGGCTCTTCTATGTCAAATCCCGGAAATTATAAAGTTCCGGTCGGCATGTCGATTTCGAAGCTCTTAGACTTGGCCGGCGGAATTCCGTCCGATACCGGAAAAGTCATTATCGGCGGTCCGATGATGGGACGTACTGCGGTAGAGATTGATTCTCCGACAGTAAAAAGTGTGTCCGGCATAGTCCTGTTGCCTGAATCACAGTCGCTTAGAGGTGAGATAAAGCCCTGCATCCGGTGTGCCGGGTGTGTTTCAGCCTGCCCGATGGGTCTTGAGCCATATCTGCTGAGTTTGTTGTCGTCCCGGTCATTGTGGGAACGAGTCGAAGAGGCGGGGGTAATGAATTGCATTGAATGTGGCTGTTGTAGCTACTCATGCCCGTCGTCGCGCCCTTTGCTTGATTTTATACGGTTAGGTAAATCTACTGTGGGGAGCATTATACGTTCCCGCAGTGCAAAGAAATATTAAAATGAATCATTTGCTTACAATATCGGGATCACCTCATCTGCACACGCGGCGTACAGTAGCCTCCTGTATGTGGAATGTTGTGATAGCTTTGTTGCCTGCATTAGCGGCATCGCTCTATTTCTTTGGAATCGGGGCTGCTATAGTGATAGTAACTGCTGTGGCCGGATGCATGGCAGCGGAGTATGCAATTAATCGCTGGATGTTTCACCGTCCCTGCACACTATTGAATGGCAGTGCTGTCCTCACGGGACTTCTATTAGCCTTTAATCTTCCCTCAAATCTTCCTGTATGGATAGTTTTAATCGGGTGTGTTGTGGCCATCGGAATCGGAAAAATGTCGTTCGGCGGACTTGGGTGCAACATTTGGAATCCTGCGTTAGTGGGAAGAGTCTTCTTGTTGATTTCCTTCCCGGCGCAGATGACCTCATGGCCTTTACCGTTGGTTAACAGACTCTCTTATACCGATGCCACAACCGGTGCCACAACATTGGGTCTGCTTAAGGCCTCGACTTTGACATCTGATGCCGCAACGGGAGCTTCCGCCCACTCCGAGGCAGTCGCATTTTCTGTCGATACTCTTCAAAATTTCCTTGGAGGGGTAGGTGGCTCGATGGGCGAAGTCAGTGCATTGGCATTGCTGATAGGTTTTGTATATTTATTGGTTACTCGTACGATCACTTGGCACATACCGGTCGCTGTCCTTGGAGCCGTGGCAATCTTTACATTATGCATAGACGGCGACGTTGCTGTCGAATTGTTGTCGGGCGGGTTGCTCTTAGGCGCCGTGTTTATGGCCACTGACTATGTGACTTCCCCAATGACTAAGACCGGAATGTTGCTTTTCGGAGCGATGATTGGGATTATAACTGTCATTATCCGCCAGTGGGGTGCTTACCCTGAAGGCGTGTCGTTTGCGATACTTTTAATGAATAGTTTTGTGCCGTTAATTGACCGGTATATCCGTCCGAGAGTGTTCGGAGAAAGGGGGAGAGTAAGATGAAGAAGCTACCTTCTACTTTATTGAATATGGTGCTTTCGCTTGGAATAATAACCATAGTTTCCGCTCTGTTGTTGGCTTGGGTGAACGACATTACTGCCGGACCTGTCGCCGCGGCGGAAAAGCAGAAGCAGATAGACGCCATTAAGGCCGTGACACCAAAGTTTACCAACGATCCACTTGCCGACAAGTGGGAGTTTACGCCAAAGGGGATGGCGGAGCCGTTCATTTTGTTTCCGGCATATAATGAAGGCGTGTTTGCCGGAGCGGCAGTCGAGGGATATTCGTTAAATGGCTTTTCCGGCTTGGTCAAAGTGATGTATGGATTTGATGCCGAGGGTAATGTCACCGGCTATGAGGTTCTTAGCCATGCCGAGACACCCGGACTTGGTGCCAAGATGCAGGAATGGTTCCGAATGGCTGAAGGAAGCAGAAGCGTCATTGGGCACAATCCGGGATCTGAATCGATGTTTGTGGCTAAGGATGGAGGTATAATAGACGGAATAACTGCAGCCACTATAAGCTCTCGGGCATTTCTTGAATCGCTTCGCGGAAGCTACGCCGCTTTTGTGGCATATAAGTCTGACATATTAAAAGGTAAAAACGATGAATAAACTGAGGATAATATACAACGGTTTAGTCACGGAGAATCCAACCTTCGTGCTGCTTCTCGGTATGTGTCCGACTTTAGGCACAACCGGCTCGGCAGTGACGGGTATGTCGATGGGGTTGGCTACCACCGGAGTGCTGATATGTTCCAATGTGGCTATATCGGCCATTAAAAAACTTGTTCCTGATAGGGTACGCATTCCGGCATACATAGTCGTAATAGCCACTTTCGTCACCCTTTTGCAGATGTTTATGCAGGCCTATATGCCGGCACTTAATGACAGCCTGGGAATCTTCATCCCGTTAATTGTGGTTAACTGTATTCTTCTGGGCCGTGCCGAGGCGTATGCTTCACGCCATACGGTGGCCGATTCGTTGATGGACGGCATTGGCATAGGCTTAGGGTTTACTTTTGCCCTAACGCTTCTTGGGTCGGTCCGTGAAGTGCTGGGAGCCGGAACGGTTTTCGGCCTGCGGCTTTTCCCTGAGACTTATGGCTCTCTCGTGTTCGTCCTTGCTCCCGGAGCGTTTATCGCGCTCGGATTCCTGATAGCATTAATCAATTATATCCGTAAACGCCCATGCTGACATATATATCTATAATAGTCACTGCGATTTTTGTAAATAACATAGTTTTTTCGCAGTTCCTCGGAATTTGTCCCTTCCTCGGAGTCTCCAAGAAACTGGGCTCGGCATTGGGAATGGGGGCCGCAGTCACGTTTGTTATGGCCATGTCGACCTGTGTCACGTGGTTGATACAGTCGTTTGTCCTCGTTCCGTTGCAGTTGGGCTACATGCAAACCATCGTGTTTATCCTCGTAATCGCAGCATTGGTACAGATGCTTGAGATTGTGATTAAGAAGATAGCTCCCGCATTGTATCAGTCGCTCGGGGTGTTCCTGCCGTTGATAACCACCAACTGCGCCGTACTCGGAGTAGCAATTCTCGTCGTGCAGAAAGGCTTGAATTTAGGCGAGTCGCTTGTTTATGCAGTGGCTACTGCATTGGGATTCACGCTTGCCCTGGTCATTTTTGCCGGTATCCGCGAGCATTTGGAGCTGATGGACGTGCCGAAGCCGATGCGCGGCATACCCGTAGCTCTTATATGTGCCGGCATTCTTGCCATGGCTTTCATGGGATTCTCCGGCATATCCGTTAAATAATCTTTGCCGTCTGTCCGATGGTGGGCAAAATTTGTTATCTTTGTGGCAAACAGTTTTGAAGATGATGAAATGAACGGACTCGTTATCAAGAATACAGGCAGCTGGTATGTGGTGCATACCGACGACGGTCAGGAAGTGAAATGCAAAGTCAAGGGCAATTTCCGACTCAAAGGTATCCGTACCACCAATCCGGTAGCCGTCGGCGACCTTGTGACCATATCGGTCAATCCCGACGGGAATGCCTTCATAACGGCCATCGCTCCGCGTCGCAATTACATCATCCGACGCGCCAGCAATCTGTCGAAAGAGTCTCATATCATAGCCGCTAATGTCGACCGCGCATTTTTAGTGGTCACTTTAGCGCATCCGACCACTTCCACAACATTTATCGACCGGTTCCTTGCCACTGCCGAGGCTTATCGGGTGCCGGTGACACTGGTAATTAATAAAGTGGATTTGCTTACTGACGACGGCAGCCTTGAACTTCTTGAAGCTGTCCGCTATCTGTACTCGTCAATCGGTTACGACGTTCTCGAGGTTTCGGCCATGACCGGAGAGGGTATCGATGGCCTTAAGAGTCGTCTGATAGGTAATATATCGCTCATGTCGGGTAACTCGGGTGTAGGAAAGTCGACCATAATAAACAGTCTGTTGCCCGGACTCAATCTGAAGACCGCGTCTATATCCGACATCCACGACACCGGAATGCATACCACCACATTCTCTGAAGCATTTCCTCTTCCCGAAGGCGGATGGATAATTGACACCCCCGGGGTAAAGGGTTTCGGAACCATCGACTTTGAACGGCATGAGATAGCACATTTTTTCCCGGAGATATTTGAAGTGTCGCATGATTGCCGATACGGTGACTGCACGCATACCAATGAACCGGGTTGCGCTGTTCTGGATGCCGTAGCCGACAGCCGCATATCACAGTCGCGATATGCATCGTATCTGTCGATACTTGATGATACTAATCCTAACAAATATAGAAAACCATTTTGATAAGGCCATGACTATACTGAAAATGTATCCGACAAGCATAAATGCCAAGTATATGGATCTGGTGGAAGATTCACTGCGCGACGGTGGCTTGATCGTGTATCCAACCGACACGCTTTATGCCATAGGATGCAATGCTCTCAACAACGGTGCCGTCGAACGCATCTGTCAGATTAAGGGACTGAATCCGTTGAAGACTAATCTGTCGATCATTTGTTGCGACATCTCGCAGGCTTCGGAGTATGTCAAGATTGACAATCGGGCTTTCCGCATTATAAAGGACGCTCTTCCCGGACCCTTTACGTTTATCCTGCCCGCCTCGTCGAAGTTGCCGAAGGTGTTCAAAGGACGAAAAGTGGTAGGACTTCGCATCCCCGACAATCCTATACCCCTTGAGATAGCTCGGCGGCTCGGCAATCCTATATTGACGACCTCCGTCAGTTCCGACGACGATGACTCCCGCGGCATCGACATTGCCGATCCTGAGTCATTGGCTATGCGGTATGCCGACGTTGCCGACCTGCTGATTGACGGTGGCGAAGGCGGTTACGAAGGCTCGACGGTAGTGGATCTGACCGACAGCTCAAATCCGGTCGTCATACGTCAGGGAGTAGGCATTATTCAGTTCTGAAAGGCTCATAAAATGCCCTGCCGTAGCCGTTAGATGAAAATTATTCGTAAAAATTCATTTAAAGACTTCATGGTAACGAATAATTGATTAATTTTGTGATTGCAGAAAAATTTCATTAATTAACTCTATAAATCAAAATTCAATTATGTCTAAAGTAACAGTTGTAGGCGCCGGTAATGTAGGCGCAACTTGTGCCAATGTGTTGGTAACCAACAATGTGGCTGACGAAGTGGTTCTGATTGACATCAAGCAGGGTCTTGCCGAAGGTAAGACTATGGACATCATGCAAACTGCCAACCTCCTGACTATCAATACCCGTATGGTGGGCGTGACCAACGACTATGAGATGACCAAAGGCTCTGACGTTGTCGTTATCACTTCCGGTATTCCCCGTAAGCCCGGTATGACTCGTGAGGAGCTTATCGGCGTTAATGCCGGCATCGTTAAGTCGGTTACCGATAATGTGCTTAAGTATAGCCCCGACGCTGTAATCCTTTGCGTATCCAACCCGATGGACACCATGACCTATCTTATCCACAAGACTTCAGGTCTGCCCAAAAACCGTATCATCGGTATGGGTGGCGCGCTCGACAGCTCTCGTTTCAAATATTTCTTGAGCATTGCTCTCAACGCTAATCCTAACGAAGTCGACGGTATGGTTATCGGCGGACATGGCGACACTACCATGATTCCTTTGACCCGCTATGCTACTTATCGCGGCATCCCCGTAACTCAGCTTCTCGACAAGGAGACTCTTGACAAGGTGGCTGCCGACACTATGGTAGGAGGTGCTACGCTGACCGGTCTGCTCGGCACATCGGCATGGTATGCTCCCGGTGCCGCTTCGGCTGCTGTCGTTGCCGCCGTTCTGCACGATCAGAAGCGCATCATCCCCTGCTCGGCTCTCGTTGAAGGCGAGTATGGCGAAAGCGACATCTGCATCGGTGTTCCCTGTCTGCTTGGCAAGGGCGGTATCGAGAAGATTGTCGATGTTAAACTCAACGATGAGGAGAAGGCTCTCTTCGCTAAGAGTGCTGAGGCCGTGCGTAAGACCAACGGTGCGCTCGCCGCTTCGCTCTAATGTCCGTTTGAACCAAACTTATCGACAAGGTGTTTCTTCTGATTGAGGGAGCACCTTGTTCCCTTTTATGAATTTGAAAGATTATGAAGAAGAATTTAATAGGTATTATGGCCATGGCTGTCGCTTTGTTCGGCACTGTGGCATGTGGAAATTCCACTTCGAGTGAGGTCAAAGCAGCCGAGGCTACAGCTGAAGCTGTCGACGAAGCATCCGGTGCCCCCATAGAATTGGGCGAAAATGACATTCTTGAGTTCGGTGGCGTGATGCCAATGCCGGTTGTCGTTGACTTTTCGGCTTCATGGTGCCCTCCATGTAAGCAGTTACATCCCATATTTGACAAAGTCGCCCATAAATATCGTGGCAAAGTCAAGTTCATTTATGTCGATGTCGACAAAGCTCCCCAGCTTGCGCGACAGTATGGCGTAGAGTCAGTTCCGACGTTGCTGTTTGTCAATAAGCAGGGCGTAATTGACCGAAACATCGGCTTTATGACAGAAGAAGAGCTCATCGGAGCCGTCGAATCAATACTTCCTGACCCCAATCAGCCCCTCACCAACTCACCGCGCTGATAGCAACAAACCAAAGCGGTGTGTCAAAATGGAATTATCGCATCTGAAAGATGCACAAAATTGTGTAGCC
>CAZIXM010000032.1:0-31914 GCA_964543345.1 uncultured Muribaculum sp.
CCCGTTGGGGCGCTCCCGAAAAGCGAGTGCAAAGGTAGCGACTTTTTATTTACCCGCAAAATTTTTCGGGAACTTTTTTTTTCAAAAAAAATTTCGCATACCCACTCGCATACCCACAAGAACCGCGGTAAAATGGCATTTTTACATTATTCCACGCTCACGAAGACGTTGCTGCCATTTCCATGCAGAGCGCATCGTGTCTTCAATCGGCGTATCGGCCACCCAACCAAGGACTTCGTTTGCGTAAGTCGGGTCAGCCCAAACCTGTTCAATATCGCCTGCACGGCGTTCGGCGATCTTATATGGCACCTTCACTCCCGTCGCTGACTCAAATGCATTAATGAGCTCCATTACCGACAGTCCGTTTCCAGTTCCCAGATTAAATATTTCAATCTTAGCTTCCGATTTATCAGTCAGCATACGCTCAACGGCAATCACATGAGCCTTCGCCAAATCAACAACGTCGATGAAGTCGCGAATACAGTATCCATCACGAGTGTTATAGTCGTTACCGAATACGCTAAGCTCCTTACGTATGCCAATGGCCGTTTGTGTAAGATAAGGAATCAAATTCTGAGGCACTCCATTCGGCAATTCACCAATCTCTGCAGACGGATGAGCTCCTACGGGGTTGAAATATCGCAAAATTACGCTCTTGAAGGGCGCTCCGGCATTAATCACGTCAGTAATTATCTCTTCAGAAATCTGCTTAGTATTGCCGTAAGGAGAAGTAGCTTTCTTTATAGGCGACTGCTCCGTAACAGGATTTACGTCAGGTTCGCCATAGACCGTACACGACGATGAGAACACAATGCCCTTAACCCCACGAACCGCCATCTGGTCGAGAAGATTCATTAAAGTGTTGAGATTGTTTCTGTAATAAAGAATCGGCTTTTGCATTGACTCGCCGACAGCCTTGCTTGCCGCAAAGTTTATTATGCCTTTGATACCTGGATATTTGTCGAACAAAGCTGAAACAGCATTCATGTCCGTACAGTCGGCCTCAACAAATTCCGGACGTATTCCCGTAATGCGCTCAATACCATCAAGGACATCACGATTTGAATTGGACAAATTGTCAATAATGACTACCGGATAGCCGGCTTTCTGCAGCTCTACCACTGTATGAGAGCCAATGTAACCGGTTCCGCCGGTCACCAAGATCATCTCTTTTTTCATAATTGGTTATGATATGATTGATTTAATAGTTATTAAGTCCACGCATGAAATATCTGGATATGCGCAAATTTAAGAAATAAATATTTTACACACAACTAATTTTCAAAACAAACACCGAGAGCCTTAAATTTTAACGACACGCATGCGGCACTGCGCACAATCAAAGTCAAGCCGGAACTCAATCTCACCGGACTTTAACACAAGCGGGCCCTTTAATTTGGAACCTCCATTCTCTTTCAAGCAGCATCCCAGCTCCCGACGCAGACAATAGCGCGTGGTCATAACAACTCGATTCCCTACCACACGAGTCTTCCCAATTTCAAGGGCGTCCTGAACATCCTCCACGCCATGAGAACGATAAAATTCTAAAGCAAGCTTATTAGCGACATTATAATGATAAGTCAACGACTTTGGGCCAGGCCAATGAGCGGCGAAGTCCTCCTGCCGACGCAACGGGCGATAATATCTTGCCCGATTGTCGGAGTCGAGTAAATCCAACGCGACACGACGCAAATTGTTGAGAACAGAAATCGGGATGAAGAGGTCTCCACATTTATCAGACACCTCACGCGCTTCATATATAGTACCACCAAATTTCGACAGGGCTACCCGTCTCGCGTCATTCTGGGCCGACCGGGCAGAATCTTGTTTCTGTAATTGCGCAGAAACGGATGTAGCGCATCCGCGCTCATCTTTCATATCGATAGCGATACCTCCGGAGAGCCGGCGCAAAGTCACATCTACCGCAACAGTCCTTCGCCCTGTTTCACCGGACAGGCAGCCCTCAAAGGCCTTATCATTATTGCGATACAAGACAGTTCCCGGCACAACACGAACCGGAGAAGCGGGATATAGCACATCACCGCAGATCTTATTAAGTCTAAAACCCGTAAAAGAACCATTTTTATCAAAGTAAGCCAAACCGTCGCCATTTGAAAGTCCACACTCCAAATCCGCGCATATTTTGGAGCCGGATACGGACTTAACGACACCTACGCGCCGACCTTGTGACTTCGGAGTAAAAATAGATGCCATTGACTCCTTGGGGTTCGTCGAATCGAGAAAATATTTAGTAAAGCCACGGTTGAAGCTCCTATACGGATCCGCGTCAAAACTAACGGCAACCGATCCGACAGACGAGCGACGATACCGACCTTCCGAAGAAGCGACTATGCGATTCAACACATTATTATAATATGTCACCACATTTTTGACATACGACGTATCTTTAAGCCTACCCTCAATCTTAAATGACGACACACCAGCTTCAATCATCATCCCCAAAGACGATGCCCTGTTCATGTCACGAAGCGACAGAAGATGCCTTCCATTAATCAAACAATTCCCCGTGCCATCGTATAGATTGTACGGCAAACGGCATATCTGCGCACACTCACCCCGGTTGGCACTCCTTCCTGCCACGACTTGACTTGCATGACAGTCACCGCTATAACTAACACATAGCGCACCATGTACGAAAGCCTCCAAGGGCACTTCGACAACATTGCGAACGGCGCGTATCTCATCAAGCGTCATTTCACGAGGAAGCACTAACTGAGAAAAGCCTACTCTCTGCAAGAATAGAGCCTTTTCAGGAGTACGAATGTCACACTGCGTACTGGCATGTAGGGCAATAGGAGGCAAATCCATTCTAAGCACACCCATATCCTGCACTATCAAGGCATCTACCCCGGCCAGGTAAAGTCTCTTTATCAGATGCTCAACCCGACTAATCTCATCATCATACAATATTGTGTTTACGGTAACATAAACTTTGGCAAGATAACGGTGAGCGAAGTCAACCACACGAGCTATATCGTCAATAGAATTAGTTGCAGAAGCTCTTGCCCCGAAACTGTCAGCACCCATATACACAGCATCGGCACCATGTTTTACAGCCTCAATAGCTATCTCCGCATTTTTTGCCGGCGCAAGCAATTCTATATTTCGGGAAATATGATCCATTAGCAATTATTTTGATGCAAAGTTAGCACTATATTTCGTCAGCAGCACAAAAATACGAGATGTATGGACATAAAAAAATTACTCGTCATCACGACGAATAATCTTTTTACCTTAAATCTAATACCATGAAAAACTGATACAAAGGTAAGGACTTAGTCCGAAACCTCCAAATTTCACGGTCAAAAATGAGTGTTTTTTAACACTATTTTAAGTTTAAATATCCTAATAGTTGAACATTCTCAATTTCGTCGATTAATCAAGGGGATATTCTTCACTCCGGTATAGGGGTGTTGACAAATATCGCTCACCGGTGTCGGGCAATAACGCAACGATAGTCTTTCCTGCATTTTCTTCGAGCTTAGCCAAACCCAAAGCGGCCCAAAAGGCAGCTCCCGAAGATATACCGGCCAAAATACCCTCTTTAGATACCAACAGACGGGCACCGCGGAATGCATCGTCGTTACTTACAGCGATAACTTCGTCTACGACATCAGAATCATAGTTCTTGGGAACGAATCCCGCACCGATTCCTTGTATTTTGTGCGGGCCCGGGGCACCACCTTCAAGCACCGGAGACGCAGAAGGCTCCACGGCAATGACTTTAACACTCGGCTTATGCTCTTTAAGTTTACGTCCACAGCCGGAGACAGTACCCCCGGTGCCAACTCCTGACACAAAAACGTCAACGCTTCCGTCAGAGTCGCGCCATACCTCTTCTCCTGTAGCCTCATAATGAGCCTCCGGATTTGCCGGATTTTCAAATTGTCTCAAGATTATCGAACCGGGGATTTCATTATTTAACTCTTCCGCTTTTGCAATAGCGCCCTTCATGCCGGCGGCTCCGGGAGTTAAAACAATCTCAGCCCCATACGCGGCCAACAGCTGCCGGCGTTCAACACTCATCGTGTCAGGCATAGTCAGAATCAATTTATAACCTTTGATGGCGGCAATCCAGGCAAGTCCGATTCCGGTGTTACCACTTGTAGGTTCAATCAGCGTGGCACCCGGTGCAATAGTGCCTGATTTTTCTGCGCTTTCAATCATATTCATTGCTATACGATCTTTAACGCTTCCTCCAGGGTTAAATGCCTCTACTTTTACCAATACCCGAGCTTTCAAGCCCAACTCCTTCTCAATGTTCGACAACTCCACAAGCGGAGTGTTGCCGACTAACTCAATTAAATTCTTATAGATTGTAGACATATCTTATATAATTAGTTATAAAAGATTGCCACAAATATAGTGCTTTCAGATTATCGCGCAATGAACTAAACGAATTTTAACACAAAAAATTTGCACAATTAAGTTAAAGAGACTAACTTTGTAATGATTACAAAATAACAATCATATCACGAGATGGATCATCAAAACATTGGAAGCATTAGCGATATTATGGCGAGCAAAGGCGTAAGGCCTTCTGCCCAGCGCATCGCCGTATTGCGGTATCTGATGAGCCACCCGATCCATCCCACCGCAGACGAAATATACCAAGGGTTAAAGACAGAGATGCCTACCCTATCACTGACTACTGTATATAACACATTGAGGCTTTTGGAAGCTCACAGAGTTATAGACGTACTTTTGGTTGATCCGCGAAACGCGCACTTCGACTACTCGACGCATCCCCATGCACATTTATGTTGCTCAAAATGCGGCAAGATAATCGATGTGCCATTCGACTCAAAACTAATTCCCGAACCCGCTCGAACAGACTTTAAGATTGAGCAGATTGACCTATATTATAAAGGAACGTGCCGGGATTGCTCAATTTCAATTAATGGTTAAAATTCAGTATATATAAACTTCGTATCATTATCTAAACAAAAACAATTATGGCAAAAAAATTTATCTGCACAGTGTGCGGCTATGTTCACGAAGGTGATGAAGCACCCGAAAAGTGTCCGGTATGTGGCGTTCCTGCCAGCAAGTTCAAGGAACTCGTAGAAGACGAAGCGCTTCAATTTGTAACCGTTCACGAAATTGGCGTTGCCAAAGACACGGACGACGAAATGAAAAAGGACCTTAATGCACACTTCATGGGTGAATGCACAGAAGTCGGAATGTATCTTGCTATGGCTCGCCAAGCCGATCGCGAAGGCTATCCCGAAGTTGCTGAAGCATTCAAACGTTATGCTTGGGAAGAAGCCGAACACGCATCGAAATTTGCCGAACTTCTCGGCGAAGTGGTTTGGGACACCAAGACAAACCTCGAAAAGCGCATGGCCGCAGAGGCCGGTGCCAACGCCGACAAAATGCGGATAGCACGCCGAGCAAAAGAACTGAACCTCGATGCCATCCACGACACAGTTCACGAAATGGCAAAAGATGAAGCTCGCCACGGACAGGGATTTGAAGGACTTTACAAGCGTTTCTTCAAAAAATAAAGAGCGCAATTTAGCCTGCGACATCTATCGGCGGTGTGCCCCAGTAAGGCATACCGCCGTCTTTTTATATCAAAGACATCCTTATAGACCACAAAATGGCTGAATTTATTTGGTATGACGGCTTCTATTTCGTAACTTTGCCCGATAGTAATTGAATCCATGAGATTCAAATTTTACAGAAAAACAATTTTCTAAAACTATTTAATACCAAGATCATGGCAGAAAAGAAAGAAAAATTGTTCGACATGTTTCCTGAGTGCTCTTACCAAGAGTGGAGAGCCAAAGTCGAGGCCGACCTGAAAGGCGCCGACTTTAACAAGAAATTAGTATGGCGAACAAATGAAGGCTTCAATGTCGAGCCGGTTTACCGTGCAGAAAACATAGTTGACCTTAAGACCACGGATTCTCTTCCAGGAGAATATCCCTACCTCCGCGGCACACGCCCTGACAACGATTGGCTCGTTCGTCAGGAGGTCATAGCCGACACAGTGACAGAAGCCAACGCAGTTGCAAAAGAGATTGTCACAAAAGGAATAACATCACTCGGATTCAAGGTTGAAATCAACAGCGAAGAGGATGTAAAAGCACTTTTGGATGGCATC
Organism: uncultured Muribaculum sp.; assembly: GCA_964543345.1. GTDB lineage: Bacteria > Bacteroidota > Bacteroidia > Bacteroidales > Muribaculaceae > Muribaculum. Next base: position 6,131 of record CAZIXM010000032.1, read on the forward strand.
GATCTCACCAAGTATGAAATCAATTTCACCTGTTGCCCGCGTAAGGCCACCGGTTTGGCCAAGGCATTGGTGGATTATCTCCGCAACACCAACAACCTCGAAAATTTCAAAGGTTCGATTGACTTCAACCCAATGCGCCGCGCCCTCAAGCATGGCACACAATTCCCTGGCGACATCAAGGCCACCTCACTCGAACTTCTTGACATAGTAAAGATTGTTCCTGAACTACGGGTATTTGCAGTAGATTCATTCATGCTTTGTAACGCCGGAGCCTACATATATCAGGAACTCGGCTATGCTCTCGCTTGGGGAGCAGAATGGATGACCATGTTAACCGATGCAGGTGTTAAAGCCGATGAAGCGGCTCGTCGCATCAAGTTCAACATGGGAGTTTCGTCAAACTATTTCATGGAAATAGCTAAATTCCGCGCCGCCCGCATGTTGTGGGCACAAGTAGTAGAGCAGTATAAGCCCGAGTCAAAGCTTTCGGCCAAGATGATGTGCCATGCCGTGACTTCACGCTACAACCAAACGATCTACGATGCCCACGTCAATCTGCTCCGTTCGCAGACCGAATCCATGTCGGCCGCTCTCGCAGGTGTTGACTCAATAACCACCACTCCATTTGACGTGCCTTACAAGACACCTGACGCATTCTCAGAGCGTATTGCCCGCAACCAGCAGTTCCTTCTTAAGGAAGAGAGCCATCTTGACAAAGTCGTTGACCCTGCCGGCGGTTCTTATTACGTGGAGACTCTTACAGTGTCGCTCGCCAAAGAGGCCTGGAAGCTGTTCCTCGAAGTAGAAGATAAGGGCGGATTCCTCGCATGTATCAACGACAACAGCATACAGAAAGCAGTCAATGAAACTTCAGCAAAACGCCACACCGACGTTGCGCGCCGAAAAGAGATCCTTCTTGGCACCAACCAATATCCCAATATCAACGAAACCGCCGCTCAAAAGATTGAAAACACATCCAACGGATGCGGTTGCAACAAAGAGGGTGATGTTGAAAAGGGCGAAGGTCTGTCGATGAAGCGTGCGGCAAGTGACTTTGAAGCACTCCGTCTGGCAACAGAAGCCGCTTCAAATCGTCCAAAAGTATTTATGCTCACTATCGGCAATCTTGCAATGCGCCTTGCAAGAGCGCAATTCTCAACCAACTTCTTTGGTTGCGCAGGTTACGAAATTATCGACAACCTCGGCTTCAAGACCGTTCAAGAAGGCATCGATGCAGCTCTCGAAAAGAAAGCTGATGTGGTGGTTCTCTGCTCAAGCGACGACGAATACGCAGAACTTGCGCCCGAAGCCTTCAAGTATCTTGACGGCCGCGCTCAGTTTGTCGTAGCAGGTGCACCGGCTTGCATGGACGACCTTAAGGCCGTTGGAATAAATGACTACATCCACGTACGCGTCAACGTACTCGAAACCCTGCAAGCATTCAACGCCAAACTTCTTAAATAAACATCACAATGAGACCCGATTTTAAAACCATAGATATTACAAAAGATGCATTCGGCGCTCAGCATGGTGCCGTTGCTCACGGTGAAGATTGGCTCACACCGGAACTAATCCCCGTAAAATCGATTTACACCAAAGAGGATCTTGAAGGACTTGAACACCTCAATTTCATGTCAGGTATTCCTCCGTTCCTCCGCGGTCCGTATAGCGCAATGTATCCTCTGCGTCCGTGGACTATCCGCCAATATGCCGGATTCTCAACAGCCGCGGAATCAAATGCGTTCTACCGCCGCAATCTCGCCTCCGGACAGAAAGGTCTTTCAGTGGCTTTTGACCTGGCTACTCACCGAGGATATGACGCTGACCACGAACGCGTAGTAGGCGACGTTGGTAAAGCTGGCGTATCTATCTGCACACTCGATGACATGAAGGTTCTCTTCGATGGTATTCCTTTGAACAAGATGTCCGTGTCCATGACAATGAACGGTGCGGTACTTCCCGTTCTTGCATTCTACATCAACGCCGGTCTTGAACAGGGCGCAAAGCTCGAAGAGATGGCAGGTACCATCCAGAACGACATTTTAAAAGAATTCATGGTGCGCAACACATATATATATCCGCCGGAATTCTCAATGCGAATCATCGCCGACATCTTTGAGTATACCTCAAAGAATATGCCCAAGTTCAATTCAATCTCCATCTCCGGCTATCACATGCAGGAAGCCGGCGCAACTTGCGACATAGAACTTGCATATACTCTTGCCGACGGACTCGAATATCTTCGGGCTGGTGTCAACGCAGGCATGGACATCGATTCATTCGCCCCGCGCTTGTCATTCTTCTGGGCCATTGGCATGAACTTCTTCATGGAGATTGCCAAGATGCGTGCAGCGCGTATGCTTTGGGCCAAGATTGTCAGCCAGTTCAATCCTAAAAATCCCAAATCGCTTGCATTACGTACGCACAGCCAGACTTCAGGATGGTCGCTCACCGAGCAGGATCCGTTCAACAACGTCGGCCGTACTTGTATCGAGGCAATGGGCGCGGCACTCGGTCATACCCAGTCGCTTCACACAAATGCACTTGACGAAGCTATCGCGCTTCCTACCGACTTCTCAGCCCGTATCGCCCGCAATACGCAGATCTATATTCAGGAAGAGACCATGGTCACCAAGCAGGTTGACCCATGGGGAGGCTCTTACTACGTGGAAGCACTTACCAACGAGATAGCACACCGCGCTTGGGAGCATATCCAGGAAATCGAAAAGCTCGGAGGTATGGCCAAGGCTATCGAGACGGGTCTTCCGAAACTGCGTATCGAAGAGGCCGCAGCCCGTACACAAGCCCGTATCGACTCTGGCCGCCAGACCATCGTAGGTATAAACAAATACCGTCTCGACCACGAAGACCCGATCGACATCCTCGAAATCGACAACACCGAAGTTCGCAAGGAACAGATCGAACGTCTTAACGAGGTAAAGGCTCACCGCGACGAAGAGGCCGTAAAGAAAGCATTGGCCGACATCACGGAATGTGTACGCACAAAACAAGGCAACCTGCTCGACCTTGCCGTGAAGGCAGCCGGACTACGCGCCACCTTAGGCGAAATATCGGATGCCTGCGAAGAGGTTGTGGGACGTTATAAAGCAGTAATCAGAACAATTTCAGGCGTGTATAGCAACGAAACCAAACAAGATCCGGACTTCATCCGCGCTCAGCAAATGTGTGAAGACTTCGCTAAACGCGAAGGCCGACAGCCACGTATAATGATTGCAAAGATGGGACAAGACGGACACGACCGTGGCGCCAAGGTGGTTGCAACGGGTTACGCCGACTGCGGATTCGACGTGGATATGGGACCGCTGTTCCAGACTCCGGCAGAAGCCGCCCGTCAGGCCGTAGAAAACGACGTGCATATCTTAGGTGTTTCCTCTTTAGCGGCAGGTCATAAGACACTTATCCCGCAAGTAATCGAGGAACTTAAGAAACTGGGGCGCGAGGACATCATCGTAACAGCCGGTGGCGTTATCCCCGCACAGGACTACGACTTCCTTTATAAGGCAGGCGTAGCGGCCATATTCGGCCCCGGTACACGTATCCCCGTTTCTGCGATCAAGATGATTGAAATTCTCAACGGAGAGCAAGCTTAAGCCACACTTTCCGACTAATTATCCACGAGGTCGCCAAGCATTTGGCGACCTCGCTGTTTTTACCATTATTTTGTTAAAATTGGATTATACTATGTCATTCTTGTTTCAATTTTAGTTGCTTGAATCTAAAATTGCTAACTTTACATCGATTTTCATCCGACAGAAAGATATGAAATCGTATTAACACAAATCATAAAACCAATCAAGTATGAGAAGACTCTACTCAATTCTAAGTGTAGCAACAGTGGCAAGCTTAACAACTGTTGCATCGGCTCAACAGCTGCCAAACTCCGACTTTGAAGGAGATTGGTCTGTTTCAGTTCCCTGGACTTCAAAGGGCAATACAAAAGAGCTTAGCGGTGCGTATAATCCTGCTTCGTGGTGTATCTCACATGTCATCGGAATCAATGGTCTCGGAGCCACAAATGTAGGAGGACAGACAGAAGGCTATAACGGATCGGCATCGGCGTTAAACTTGATAAATACGGCAAATGCATTTATGTCAACACAGATAGTTCCAGGATATGTTACTCTCGGCACCACTTGGTCAACATCTGTTCTGGGGAACCAAAATGATGGAGGTTCTTTCGGAAGTATTGCCTTTACATATAAGCCCGATGCAATCGCTTTCCAATACAAGCGTGCGCATGGCGTTGCGGCAGAAGATGCCTCTGAGAGCGTACAAGCTACTTACAAACCGGAAGAGCCGGCAACCGTAGTAGCCTATCTTTGGAAGGGAGAGTGGTCGCAAGCTGATGTCCCCGGCGAAATAGTGGTGTTCGGATCACCTACAAATTGTACTATGATTGACCGTGACCGCAATGTACTTGGCATGGCTACTGAAAAAGGAGGCAATGTTACTTACACAGATGGCACGGAGCTAATCGCGTCACTTAACTACTCCATCACAGGAGATGCAGCAGACTGGACATATTTTGAGCAGCCCCTTACTTACGAATCAGATGCCACTCCCGAAAAAATCAATGTAATAATTTCGGCAAATGACTATTTCGGAGGCGCCTCGGCAGTGGGTAGAGATAACTCTCTGACAATAGACGACGTTAAACTCGTGTACTATTCTCGTCTTAACGGAGTAAAAGTCAACGGAACTGCTGTAGAAGCATTTGATTCTAATACATTTACATACAATGTTCCCGGAGCTTGCCCAGCCGATGAGAGCGCATTCGAGCTTGATGTGCTCGGGAAATCAGCGGAAACAGTTGTTACTCTCGATCCGGCCAACAATGCGGCTACAGTAAAAGTTACAAACGTGGATGCCGACTCTGACGGCCTTAAGGAACATACTTATACATTTAACTTCGTAGGCGAACAGCAGAGCGCAGTAAAATATGTTGGCACATTAGTGGTTACATTCGGCGTAGACACAACTATTCCTAATTCGGAACTTTACATTACTCCCACCGGAGCCAATACCTGCACAATAGCTTTATACAACTTTAATTTCCCCGGAGTTGGCAATGTAGGCGACATTATCGTAGATGGTGTCCAAACCACAACTGCTTCTGACGGAACAATTAAATATACCGGCTCAAAGGAAGGACTTAGTCTTATGGGTGGAGTTATGACAGTTAATGTAACTGTCGACGGTACAGAGACTCCCGAAGGCGCTCTGACCATGAATATCCCGGTCGTAGCTCCTGTCGGCCAAGTTGGCGTAGTATTCAATGGACAAAAGGACAATAGCCTAATAGACACAGTGCTTAATGACGAAAATGCTCCTGTAGAATATTTCAATCTGAACGGCATACGCGTAGGCAGCGAAAACCTCGCTCCCGGCATCTACATTATGCGTCAGGGCAAGAAAGTCTCAAAAGTCCTTATCCGCAAGTAATAGGTTCGGGCTAAATTGACATAAAAAGATGCGCTTCTATGAGGAGGCGCATCTTTTTATTATCAACGCAAGTGATTAATTCGCAATTCCTGCGTAAATTTGCATTAGACAAACTATCACAGTTATGAGAATCGACATACTTACCGTATTGCCAGAGATGCTTGAATCGCCCCTAAGCTGCTCAATACTTAAACGAGCACAGGATAAAGGGCTTGCAGAGATCGTAGTCCACAATCTACGTGACTTTACCACCAACAAACACCGTAAAGTCGACGATTATCCGTTCGGAGGCGAAGCGGGAATGGTGATGCAAGTCGAGCCGATTGACCGAGCAATATCTATGCTGAAAAGCGAGCGTCATTACGATGAAGTTATATTCACTTCCCCGGACGGGGAGCAACTTACACAATCGATGGCCAACCGTATGTCGATGCTTGATAACATCATAATCCTATGCGGACATTATAAAGGGGTTGACTATAGAATACGCGAACACCTTATAACTCGTGAAATAACCGTAGGCGACTACGTTCTTACAGGTGGAGAGCTTCCGGCTCTCATCATTACAGATGCAATCGTCAGACTAATTCCGGGAGCCATCGGTGACGAACAAAGCGCATTAAGCGACTCCTTTCAGGACAATCTTCTCGCACCGCCGATTTATACACGTCCTGCCGAATATAAAGGATGGAAAGTACCGGAAATACTTCTATCCGGCCACCAGGCTAAAATCGATGAATGGCGTCATCAACAATCGGTAGAACGCACGCGCCGGCTACGCCCCGGACTTCTCGACGAATAAATTGCTTTTGCATAATTCTGTAGATACTGCCTAACCATCACACAAAGAGCCGGGGATTGACGCTTGCGACAATCCCCGGCTTATCCATTTTAGCCTCCCTTAGAAGATAATGTTTTCTACTAATACTGTTGGTGATTAGAGCTTTGGACCAGCGGCTACGAGAGCTGCACCGGCTGCATTGTTGGTGTACTTGTTGAAGTTCTTGATGAAGCGAGCGGCAAGATCCTTAGCCTTAACTTCCCATTCTTCGGGTTTAGCGTAAGTGTCGCGCGGATCAAGAATGTCGGTAGCTACGCCCTCAAGTTCGGTAGGAATCTCGAAGTCGAAGATCGGGAGCTTCTTGGTAGGAGCGTCAAGGATAGCACCTTCAAGAATAGCGTCGATGATGCCACGAGTATCGCGGATTGAGATACGCTTACCGGTTCCGTTCCATCCAGTGTTAACGAGATAAGCCTTTGCTCCACTCTGGTTCATACGCTTAACAAGTTCTTCAGCATACTTGGTGGGGTGCAGTTCAAGGAATGCCTGGCCGAAGCAAGCAGAGAATGTCGGAGTCGGTTCGGTGATACCACGTTCAGTACCGGCGAGCTTGGCAGTAAAACCTGAGAGGAAGTAGTACTTAGTCTGCTCCGGAGTAAGAATAGATACGGGAGGGAGCACACCAAATGCATCGGCAGAAAGGAAGATTACATTCTTAGCAGCCGGACCTGCAGATACCGGACGAACGATCATCTCGATGTGGTCGATAGGATAAGATACGCGGGTATTTTCAGTCACGCTCTTATCTGCGAAGTCAATTTTACCTTCTGCATCGACAGTAACGTTCTCAAGAAGAGCGTTGCGACGGATTGCATTGTAGATGTCGGGCTCTGAGTCCTTGTCGAGGTTGATAACTTTAGCATAGCAACCGCCTTCAAAGTTGAACACTCCCTTGTCGTCCCAACCGTGTTCGTCATCACCGATAAGCAGACGCTTCGGGTCGGTGGAAAGAGTGGTTTTACCTGTTCCGGAAAGTCCGAAGAAGATAGCGGTGTTCTTTCCTTCAAGGTCGGTGTTGGCAGAGCAGTGCATGGAAGCGATTCCCTTCAAGGGGAGGTAGTAGTTCATCATAGAGAACATACCCTTCTTCATTTCGCCACCGTACCAAGTGTTGAGGATAACCTGCTCACGAGAAGTAAGGTTGAATACTACTGCAGTCTCAGAGTTGAGGCCAAGTTCCTTATAGTTTTCTACTTTAGCCTTAGATGCGTTGTAAACGATGAAGTCGGGCTTAAAGTCGGCAAGTTCTTCTGCAGTAGGACGGATAAACATGTTCGTAACGAAGTGAGCCTGCCAAGCAACCTCAACGATAAAGCGAACAGCCATACGAGAGTCCTTATTGGCACCGCAGAAACCGTCTACTACATAAAGTTTCTTATTTGAAAGTTCTTTAACTGCGAGATCCTTTACAGCTTTCCAAGTTTCTTCTGTAACGGGCTTGTTATCGTTCTTATATTCATCGGTAGTCCACCAAACAGTGTCCTTTGAAGTTTCATCCATAACGATGAATTTGTCCTTGGGAGAACGTCCGGTATAGACACCGGTCATCACGTTTACAGCACCGAGTTCAGTAACTGTACCTTTTTCGTAACCTTCGAGGTTTGAGAGAGTTTCTTCAGCAAAAAGCTGCTCATAGGAAGGGTTGTAGATAATTTCAGTTGTACCAGAAATACCGTACTGAGTAAGATCAAGTTTGCTCATTTTTGTAAAACTTAAATTATTTGGTTATAGTATATAGTTAACATATAAATATCACCACAAAGTTAATCACTTTTTTCATACCAACACATAATAATTAAAGAAATTTTTCCGTATTACGCATTTTTAACTGCCAACCCTCAACAGAGACCTCCACACACTATTTATGACAAAAAACATTCACCCAAATTAACTATTCCAACGATTTGTATTCACATAAATCCATGCTTTTAAAAGATGCCTCAAGAGAGGCACGTGAATTTAGTCCGGCACAGATGATGACGATTCGGCTTTTTTCGCTATTTTTGCAAATGTTATGAAATCTATTCTTTGTTTTATAGCAGGGCTTGCGGTGTTTGCTTGCAGCTCAAAAAGTTCTCAGGACGCCACTCCTTTAGACGGACAATGGGCACTTCCGATTATCTCTACTGCCCACATCCGCACTGAACCGCGTCATGGGTCGGAAATGTCGTCGCAGGCGCTTATGGGCACTCCGTTGAAAGCATTAGCCACTACTGATAACGGGTGGTTCATGGTAGAGACCCCCGAAGGCTATACCGGATATATCAACGGCAACACTTTGGCTGTGATGAATGATTCGGCGTTTACTGATTGGCGAAAGTCTCCCAGGCTTATAGTCACATCCTTTAGCGAGACGAAAGCCTTATCTGACACCACAACAGATGCCGAAATAGTATGCGACTTGGTGCCGGGATGCATTGTCGGTGGCGAAAAGTCAAAGACATCGCGTTTTGTCAGCATAACTTTGCCGGACAAACGGACAGGGTATGTCGATTCGACCTTTGTCACCCCACTCGACCGATGGGCGGCCTCAACTCCGTCAGCAGACATTATTATAAATATAGCTAAAGTCCAGACCGGCGCACCTTATTTATGGGGAGGACTGTCAACGAAAGGCATGGACTGCTCAGGACTGACAAAGATGGCATTCTATGAATGCGGATTAATCCTGCCTCGCGACGCTTCGCAACAGGCAATGCAGGGAATCACCGCTTCGGTCGACGCGCTCGAAAAAGGCGACCTGCTTTTCTTCGGCAATATGGAGACAAAACGTGTCAACCACGTAGGCATTTATGACACCGACGGCTACTTTATGGAAGCTTCCGGAAGGGTAAAAAGAAGCCTACTTTCAGAAAACAAAAATTTTCTATATGCAAAACGGATTCTCAACACTGACAGCTCCATTCGTTTGTCAGCAAAACAGCATCCGTGGTATTTTAATTTGACTTTAAAATGAGAATAGCTATCATTGGCGCAGGAAACATGGGAGGAGCTTTAGCCCGCGGACTCGCAAAAGGCACCCTCGTCAGACCGGAAGAGATATGCGTTTCCAACCCATCGAAGGGCAAATTGGAAAAACTGAAATCCGAAGTGCCGGAAATACGTATCACCACCGACAATTGCTCGGCGACCGCCGGTGCCGACGTAGTAGTCCTCGCCGTAAAGCCATGGAAATTAAAGGAAGTGGCCGACGAGATTAAGGGCTGTTTAGACTATAGCAACCAGGCAATAGCCTCTATGGCCGGAGGCGTTTCGACAGATGAAATATCCGCACTATTTCTTAAAGACGATGGAGATATGCCTCCTGTTTACTACGTTATACCCAATACCGCCATAGCCATAATGACAGGCATGACATTCTTGACATCGGTGCGGTCAACTCCTGAACTCGACTCATATATGCTGGCAATGTTCAAAGAATTAGGCGACGCAATGCTTGTTGAAGAGAGACTTCTTAATGCAGGTATGGCACTCGCATCGTGCGGTATAGCCTACGTAATGCGCTATATACGGGCAATGACAGAAGGGGGAGTTGAGCTGGGATTTTACGCCTCTGACGCACAGCGAATAGTTATGCAGACTATGCTTGGAGCCGTCACTTTGCTAAACGCAAACGGCACCCATCCGGAGGCTGAGATAGATCGCGTAACCACTCCCGGAGGAATTACCATCAAAGGACTAAATGCCATGGAGGAGGCCGGATTCACGGCAAGCGTAGTCAAAGGACTCCGTGCATCTAAAAGGTAGAATTATGGAAAAGCCACAACGTATAACCGTTAAAATTGGCAGTAATGTGCTTACGCGTAGCGACGGGTCGCTCGACGTGACGCGCATGTCGTCCATAGTCGACCAAATAGCAGAACTTTACCGCGCCGGAATCGAAGTAATCATGGTGTCGTCTGGAGCCGTCGCAAGCGGCCGAAGTGAGCTAAAACAACTGACATCAAGAAAAATGGACAGTGTAGACCAGCGTCAGCTATTCTCTGCCGTAGGCCAGACCAAGCTAATAAACCGCTACTATGAGTTATTTCGCGACCACGGGATTGCAGTGGGACAAGTTCTCACAATGAAAGAAAACTTCGCCACACGTCGCCACTATCTCAACCAACGCAACTGCATGATGGTAATGCTTGAAAACGGTGTAATACCGATAGTCAATGAAAATGACACGGTGAGTGTCACCGAATTGATGTTTACCGATAATGATGAGCTCTCCGGGCTTATAGCTTCTATGATGGACGCGCAGACGTTGGTGATTCTCAGCAATGTCGATGGAATATACAATGGCGTACCGGATGCTCCAGACACAGCAGTAATTCCTTTAGTTGACCCTGACCGTGATCTAACGGAGTATATCAGTACCGAAAAGTCGGGATTCGGACGCGGAGGCATGATTACTAAATGCGCCATAGCCAGAAAAGTTGCCGACGAGGGGATCGACGTTATTATCGCCAACGGAAAGCGCGAAAATATTTTGACCGATCTTATCCTTGGCCAAAGCCCGGTAGTGTCAACGAAATTCGCTCGGCGCCGCGGACAACCGTCGAGCCTAAAAAGATGGATAGCCCATAGCACCGGCTTCGCAAAGGGACATATCGTGATAAACGATAACGCAGTTAAAGCCATTGCCGGCGAACGAGCCGTAAGCATCCTGCCCGTAGGCATTATCGACGTATGTGGCGACTTTGAAAAGGATGACTTAATCGGCATTTACGATGAGTCAGGCAACAAAATTGGCGTAGGCCGCTCGGCATATTCATCGTCTCAGGCGCGAAGAGTGATGGGACAACATGCCTGCAAACCCATAGTACATTACGACTATCTTTATATCGAATAATAATAAATGAACCTTATCGAAACGCTTATCTCCACACGCAACGCATCCTTGTCGTTGCTGCAATTATCTGAAACTAAAGTCAACGACATTCTCCTCGCCATCGCCGACGAGGCAGTTGAGCGTGCCGAATATATATTGAAAGAGAATGCCAAAGATCTTGCGTTGATGTCTTACGACGACCCAAAATATGATCGTTTGCGTTTGACCGTCGACCGCATAAATGGCATCGCATCTGACATCAGACACGTCGCTACCCTACCCTCACCGCTCATTGACATCGAAAGGCGTACATTGCCAAATGGACTTAAGCTGACCAAACGCGCCGTACCGTTCGGAGTCATCGGAGTCATCTACGAAGCACGCCCCAACGTAAGTTTCGACGTGGCCTCGCTATGTCTTAAATCCGGCAACGCCACGGTTCTGAAAGGAGGGAGCGATGCCGACCGGTCAAACCGAGCTATCGTAAACGTGATTCATAATGTGCTTGAACGTTTCGGTTTGCCACGCGAGGTTGTCACTCTGCTCCCCAGCACACGCGAAGCCACATCTGAGCTGCTCCATGCCAGAGGTCTTGTTGACTTACTAATTCCAAGGGGTAGCTCTGCCTTGATTAATTTCGTGCGCGAAAACGCAAAGATTCCTGTCATTGAAACCGGAGCGGGAGTATGTCACACATATTTCGACAGATACGGAGACATAACCAAGGGACAAGCAATTGTCAACAATGCCAAGACTCGACGCGTTAGCGTGTGCAATGCACTCGACTGTCTTCTCATCGACTCGTCAAGGCTCAACGATCTTCCAGAACTATGTTCGCCACTTAAGGAGAGCCAAGTAGTCATCTATGCCGATGAACGTGCATATAAAGCTCTTGACGGAAACTATCCACCGGCGCTCCTCCACAAGGCGCATCCCGACAGCTTCGGTACTGAATTCCTAAGCTATACAATGTCTATAAAAACTGTTGACGGAGTAGACGAAGCCATCTGCCACATAGCGCGCTACGGATCAGGCCACAGCGAATGCATTGTAACCGAAAATGAAGAAAATGCCCTGCGGTTCACGTTGCTTGTGGACGCCGCGTGTGTCTACGTAAATGCTCCGACCTCATTTACCGATGGAGCGCAGTTCGGGCTCGGGGCCGAAATAGGCATCAGCACCCAAAAGCTCCATGCACGCGGTCCGATGGCTCTGCGCGAAATGACCACATACAAATGGATCATCGAAGGCAACGGCCAAATCCGTCCCGCCTAACCCTTATTGGAGGTCTCGTCCAAACCGACATTAATCAAGATCCATAACAAAAAGTATCAATCGAGAAATGATGAATATATCGAGTCGACTTTTGCCTCGATTGCCTCATCAATTTCATTTTGACGCTTATTCAACTCAAGAAACTTGTCAAGAGTAATCTCATAAGTTTGGGCGGTGGAGGTTTCTGTTAATACGGAGTCGGCCACCACCGGCTTTTTATCTTTAACTTTGGACTTTTTTGTCTTATCCATAGATCGTGCAACATGTCCCGACGAGTGATAGTTTGTGGCATAATACTTCTCGCCTATATCGCTCACTATCACTCCTCTACTACCCGAAGCATGAATAAACTTGTTGTCGCCAATATACATGCCCACATGCGACACCCTCGACTTGTCGCGCCCGGTGCTGAAAAATATCAAGTCGCCGGCATCGAGAGCCGATTTCTTTATCGATTTGCAGAATTGTTGCTGTTCGCGGGAAGATCGAGGCAACGCTATTCCCAACGCATCTTGATAGACCACCATAGTCATACCGGAACAGTCCGTACCAGTACGTGACTTGCCACCATAACGATACGGAGTCCCAATCCACGTCAACGCCTCTTCGACAAGCTTGCGTTGATCAGCACGCATCTCTTCGGCCATCTCCTTTGGAAGCACAACCGTCGGCGAATCTTTCGCTCCCTGGCTCTTCGACACATTTCGCGCAGAACGACAACTGCCAAGGGCGAACATCATCGCAAATATAGCGGCATATATAATATATTGTATACTGCGTAACATTCTTTGCTCATTTATACCCACAAATTTATCAAATCAAATAGTATTCCGCAATACTAATTCCACATTTAACCTTTTGTATAGCATCTCCGACGCTTGGGATTGATAAGTAGATAGGCATGTTATCACAAGGCGGTGTGTCAAAATGGAATTATTGCATCTGAAAGATGCACAAAATTGTGTAGCCGGGGATTGGCGCGGAGCGCCTATCTCCGGTTCACGGTTGATACAGACAAAAAATCTGCAAAGATTTTATATTGTAACGTGCTAATTGTAAAATATTTAAAGATTTCACCTACTTATCGTCGGATAAGGCTGTGCCAAAATAGGCGCAGCCTCTTGTGGCTACGCATGTACGACGGTCAAACAGTCGGAGCTACGGCGAGATGCAATACTCACGACAATAGCGTGACTCTAACCTAAATGATGGCGTAGCCTGCCGCGGTGGAGCCACGACAGACGAGTAGCCACACATGTATAGCAGAATCTGAACGATTCGTGAAAATGTATAGCCAAGTGTCCCGCATATTTTTAAATATCATCAATTATTTTTTGTCTTTCCTTTTCATTATTTTGGGAATCCTCATATTTAATCATGACTAGACCTCTTAAACTTCTTGACCCTCTTTCTATAGTCATAACAATCAATCCACCCGGAGCTTCCCATAAGCTCCCATACTCAACTTTACCTTCATCTATTTGATTCATTGCCAACGTATTGCTTAAATTACCACTTGGATTATATTCCTTATGTACCGACGGCTGTCCATATTTCTCTATATAGAGGGACTTATAGTAATCGTAAATTTCAACTAAAGTTTTCCAACTGTCACTATCCGGCAGTGTAACCGCCACAGAGTTTACATCTTTACCATCACTTGTAGCAATTAAATATACAGTAGCACTTTTCCCTGTAAAAATTCCATCCAACACTGTCATATTACCGTCACTGCCTATTTTTGTAAATCCCTTTGCTTCGAGCTTTTTACAAAATGAAGACATGCTACCCTCGATTGGTATGCCTTTAAATGAAAGATGCTCCTGAGCATAGCCACAAATTAACGCTAACGAAAATACAAGTAACAAGAAGATCCGTTTCATAAGAAATTTTAAACGTCCCTCAGCTACCACAAGGACATTCTTTTAAATTACTAATAAGAAGCGTGGAACTGCAATGCCACGTCTTAAAGTGAAGGTGCTAGGAAAACCTTTGTGTACAGATGTGGATATTAACAGCCCCACGCCTTAGGCGTGAAGTCAGTTAAGCCATTCTCTTGTACACAGTGATTTAAGTTTCCTAGGCTTCTCACTTACAAGAAGAAGACATAACGCTTCTTAAATGTCTTGAAAAGGACTAAATACCTTCTCACCACAAAGATAATAAATAATTCCGCTACTCTAAAAGCACGAACGCTTTTTTCTAAACAAAAAATTTGTTCAAGGATGGAATTTGCCGATCGTGCTACAAAGTTTCGATTTTTTCTGACGCTGAAAATCTTTTTTCGGTTTAATCTGTTATCTCTTATAGAAAAGAATTTTAACGAACTTAACTAATAAACGTTATTATGCACCTGACTCCCAAAGAAATCGACAAGCTGATGCTTCTCAACCTCGGTATTATCGCCGAACGTCGTAAGAACAAAGGTCTTAAGCTCAATTATCCGGAAGCTGTGGCCTATATCACTTCAGCCGCGCTTGAAGAAGCACGCGCAGGTAAAACCGTAGAAGAAGTTATGGTAGAGGCCGCCAACGTTCTTAAAAAAGAAGATGTCATGGACGGTGTGGCCGACATGATTTCGCTCCTTCAAGTAGAGGCCGTATTTACCGACGGTTCACGACTGGTCAGCATCCATCAGCCTATCAAGTAATCCACTCCCCTAACCAAAATTCAAAATCATGGCAACAGACAACACCAATAAGCCTGCCACCGATTCACAGGCTCCAGGCAATCCTCCATTAAATGTCGAAGGCTTCAGCAAACAGAATCCGCCCAAGACAAGCGACACACCTACAACCGTTTACAATGGCGTACCACCTATTTACACGCCTAAAGAACCCGGATTTATCCCTAAAGAAGAAGTCCCTGTGGGCGGAGTAATTCTTCAGTCCGACCCTATCGAATATAACAACGACCGCTATACGGTAAAAGTCACCGTACATAACACCGGCGACCGTCCGATTCAGGTTGGTTCTCACTTCCACTTCTTTGAGGTCAACCGTTACCTCGAGTTCGACCGCCCGAAAGCATTTGGATGCCATCTTAACATACCTGCTACGACTGCAATACGATTCGAACCCGGCGATGAAAAGGAGGTAGAACTTGTCAGCTATTCCGGCAAACGCAAGGTATTTGGATTTAACGGGCTTGCTAACGGCTATACCGGCGGACAGGACGACCCGACATACTATCCTACAAAAGTCCATGCCATCCGCAAGATGCAGGAATACGGCTTCAAGAGCGTTAGCGAAGATGAAGCAGATGCTGAATTCAAAAAATAAATCCCTATCGATAAAACTACATAATCATGGCAACTATTTCCAGACAAGAAAATAACAACCTTTTCGGCCCGACGGTAGGTGATAAAATCCGACTCGGCAATACTAACCTGTATGTCCAAATCGAGAAGGACTTAAGAGTTTACGGAGACGAATCAGTCTATGGCGGAGGCAAGACGCTTCGCGACGGCATGGGCCTCGCCAACCGATATTCCGTTAAAGGAGGCTCGCTCGACCTGGTCATTACCAACGTCACTATTCTTGACCCGATATTGGGCGTAGTTAAGGCCGACGTCGGCGTTAAAGACGGTAAAATAGCGGGCATAGGCAAAGCCGGTAATCCGGACATAATGGACGGAGTTTCGCCCGAGCTTGTAACCGGTCCGTCGACTGATGCCATCTCAGGAGAGCACCTTATTCTTACCGCGGCTGGTATTGACGGGCATGTCCACCACGTATCGCCGCAACAAGCTTATAACTGCTTGTCAAACGGTATCACAAGCCTTATAGGTGGAGGTATCGGCCCGACCGACGGCAGTAACGGCACGACTATCACTTCAGGAGTGTGGAACATGTATAAAATGCTTGAATCATTTGAAGGAATTCCTATCAACTACGGATGTCTTTCAAAGGGAAATTCATCGGTAAAAGAGACTCTTGACGAGCAGATTCTCGCCGGAGGTTGTGGATTCAAGATTCACGAAGACTGGGGTTCGACTCCGGCCGCTATCCGCGCCTGTCTTGACTCAGCCGACCGCCTTGACGTTCAAGTGGCCATACATACCGACACACTTAATGAGGGCGGATATGTCGAGGACTCAATCGCGGCTATGGACGGTCGCACCATCCATACCTACCACACCGAGGGTGCAGGTGGAGGACACGCTCCTGACTTACTTAAAGTTGCATCAATGGCCAATGTTTTGCCATCTTCAACGAACCCGACTCTGCCGTTCGGAATCAATTCAAAAGCCGAGCTGTTTGACATGATCATGGTATGCCATAATCTGAATCCTAACATTCCGAGCGACGTGGCATTTGCCGAAAGCCGTGTACGTCCGGAAACGCAGTCGGCCGAAAATATTCTCCACGACTTGGGCGTACTCTCGATGGTATCGTCCGACTCACAGGCTATGGGACGTGTCGGAGAGTCGTTCATGCGCGCATTCCAAATGGCATCATATATGAAGGATGCACGAGGTAAGCTCCGCGAAGACAGTGACGAAAACGACAACTTCCGCGTACTGCGCTATTTGGCCAAGATTACCATCAATCCCGCCATCACATACGGTATCTCCGATATTCTCGGAAGTATCGAAAAGGGCAAAATGGCCGATCTCGTACTTTGGGAACCGGCATTCTTCGGAACCAAGCCGAAACTCGTCATCAAAGGCGGCATGATTAACTGGGCTCATATGGGCGACCCCAACGCTTCGCTACCGACACCTCAGCCTATCTACATGCGTCCAATGTACGGAGCTTTCGGAAAGGCCCTCGAAACCACATGCGTCAACTTCATGTCGCGTGCCTCAATTGAAGTCGGCGTTCCTGAAAAGCTCGGACTTAAGCGTATATGCTATCCGGTACATGGCACTCGTCAGATCTCCAAGTACAATATGGTACGCAACACGGCAATGCCACGTATCGAAGTAAATCCGGAGACATTCTATGTCTACGTTGACGGCGAACTCGCTTACGTTCCACCGGCACCTTCGTTCCCATTGGCTCAGCTTTACTGGTTCAGCTAAACAACGCGAATTAAACTGATATAACTCCCCGGCGTGGTCTCGGACTAAATACCGGAATTTACGCCGGAGAGTTTTTTCTCATTTCCACTCACAAATTCAACTATTTGATATTTATGAAAATATTCAGCGAAGTCATTGGCAATATTCATGCCGACAAAGATTTGGCCGAAAAAATATCCAAAGCGGAGGTCGAATATCTCGATCTCGACCAATGGACTGCTCAAAAAAGCCGCTTTATCGTGTCAGGCGACAAAGGCACCCAATGCGCTGTGGCACTAAAACGCAACCATCAGCTAATCGAAGGCGACGTGCTTGAATATGATCCGTCGTCTAACAAGGCTATTGTCGCGAGAATCGAGCTTAGTCCGGTATTTGTAATAGATTTATCTGCCGTAGAAAAGCAGGACAAGCTTGCCATTATCCAGACATGCATCGAACTTGGACATGCCATAGGCAACCAGCATTGGCCGGCCGTCATAAAAGGCACAAAAGTATATGTCCCGCTAACCGTCGACAAAAAAGTCATGCAAAGTGTCATGGACACCCATGCAATCCCGGGAGTTACCTACGAATTTCAGGCCGGGCAGGAAGTAATTCCTTATCTGGCACCGCATGAGATTAGAAATTTATTCGGAGGGACAGCACAAGAAAGCCATTCTCACGAACACCATCATCACCACCACCTATGACACCATCCGGAATCATCTCGACCATGCGCCTGCTCGAAATGAGCGACTCACAATTTCCGGTAGGCAACTTTTCATTCTCCAACGGACTGGAGACAGCCTCACACGAAAAAGTCGTTCACGACATGGCGACATTGCGCCAATACGTACAAGCTGCATCGATTCAGTCGGCATTCAGCGACGGAATAGCTTCCATCCATGCCTATCGTGCGGCCGAAGAGAATGACTATGATGCCATTCGTAAAGCCGACGAAGAGGTGATTCTTTGCAAAATGAACGACGAAGCCCGCCAGATGATGACCCGAATGGGCAAAAAGATGGCGGAACTGACCGTCCACATAATGGAAGGATGTGAACTTATGAACCGCTTCCTCGCCGATATAAAGTCGGCGACTATAGCCGGAACTTATCCCGTGTCACAGGCTATAGCGATGCACCATGCCGGCATTTCAGAGGGAGATATGTTCACTTCGCAACAGTTCGGAGTTATCAACATGATTCTCGGTGCCGCTCTGCGATGTGTCAGAGTCTCGCATTACGACACTCAAAAAATCGCATACGACATGGCTCCGGTCATCGCCGCCGACTATGAACGAGTAAAGAACATGACATTTGACGACATGCGTGCATTTGTTCCTGGCATGGATATAATGGCATCGCTCCACGAAAAAGGAAATATGAGGATGTTCATGAACTAAAACTATATTATTAACTTACTGATTCACAATTCCACATATATATGAGTACATGCAGAATAGGGGTCGGCGGGCCCGTAGGATCCGGAAAGACCGCACTTATAGAAGCCATCACACCTCACCTTGTCAAAGAAGGGTTTAAGGTGCTTATAATAACTAACGACATCGTCACTACGGAGGATGCCAAACATGTTCGCCGCATGCTTAAAGGGGTGCTTATTGAAGACCGAATCATAGGTGTTGAGACAGGAGCCTGTCCTCATACCGCCGTACGCGAAGATCCGTCGATGAACATTGCCGCCGTCGAAGAGATGGAGGCTAAATTCCCTGACACAGACATCGTATTTATTGAATCCGGAGGCGACAACCTCACCTTGACTTTTTCCCCGGCACTCGTCGATTTCTTCATCTACGTTATCGACGTGGCCGCCGGCGACAAAATCCCGAGGAAGGACGGCCCGGGCATATCTCAAAGCGACATTTTGGTCATCAACAAGACCGATTTGGCTCCATACGTCCATGCTTCGCTTGAAGTGATGGACCATGACTCGAAGCTTATGCGTCCGGGTAAACCGTTCGTATTCACTAACTGCATGACTGGCGAGGGTATTGATGAATTAGTCGCTCTGATAAAGACCATGGCACTATTCGACCACGGAAAGTAAACCTATTATCCCAACTTCAACTTACAGACATATGAAAGACGTACTTAATTCTCCGGAAATAGCCAAACTGACGGCAATGAGCGAAATGCAGCCTTACAACCATCCGACACGCGCGATGTATATCGGCGCACCGGGTAAAGTAGGCTACTTAAGGCTCGGTTTTGAATTAGACGCTAAAGGCAAAAGCATTCTGCGCGACCACGAACGAATAGCTCCTCTGATTGTCCAGAAAGAGCTATATTGCGACGAAGGTATGCCGGAAATGCCCGTAGTCTATATATTATCGTCCGGAGGACCTAATGTCGACGGCGACCGTTACGAGCAAGACATAGAGGTACGTCAGGGTGCTTTCGGCCACGTCACCACCGGCGCGGCAACCAAAATAGCGGAAATGAAAGACAACTTCTCGGCCATGTATCAAAACGTTACTCTTGACAAAGATTCCTATCTTGAGTTCATGCCCGAGCATACTATTCCGTGCCGTGAATCAAGATATGCCTGCTATACCGACATAGTATGCCATCCAACGGCATCTCTTTTCTATAGCGAGGTGTTTACGTCCGGAAGAAAACACCGCGACAACGAAGTCTTTAAGTACGACATTCTCTCGGTCACCTGCAACGCCCGACGCCCCGACGGACAACGGCTATTCAGAGAGAAGTTCGTCATCGAGCCCAAAGACACCGACTTAAGAAATCTCGGCATAATGGGACGATACGACGTGTTTGCAAACGTCATTGTTCTTACCCCTCCGGAACAGGCCAAAGAAATTTACGACAACGTGGAAGTTGGATTTTTCGACGAGGGCAATCTGGCGGTAGGCGTAACACGCCTGCCTAACGATGCAGGGCTTTTGTTTAAAGTGCTTGGCATGGAGACCGGTCCTGTGAAAGACACAGTGCGTAAGTTTGGCTCGACTGTGCGCCAGGCTGTCAAAGGCAAACACTTATTACCGGACTTCCCCTGGAGATAATTAACAGCTTGCGTTTAAACAAGCAAATAAATAACCCGAAAATTAAATAAACAAATGGCAAGCAACTCTATCGAAAAACCGCTGACGCGGTCATTCTCCGACTATATCAAAAGTACTCTGCGCGGATCCGGACAAGTAATGTTTCAGGACAATGCCTGGACCGGACTCATAATAATGGCCGGGATATTTTGGGGATCATATTTTGCCGACGGCTCACCTGATCCATTAGTAGCATGGGGAGCTCTTGTTGGACTTATCGTTTCGACAGCCGCAGGCTACATCTTTGAATCGAAGTCCGACGGCGACCAAGGGCTATGGGGATTCAACGGCATTCTGGTCGGATGCGCCGTATTTACTTTTTTGGGTAATACCGTCTGGGCGTGGGTAGCCATGATACTTGGCTCGGCCATGACAGTAATAGCACGTCGGGCATTTAATAATGTCTTCGCGCCGTTCAATACCACTTCCTACACGTTCCCCTTTATTGCCGTGTCATGGTTTATACTTCTCTCCGCCAGGTTTATGGGACAACTGCCACCTGTAGGCGAATCTATCGCCTCGCTTCCTACCGAAGTCAGCGGCCCTGACATGACATTCACTTTTGTCGATTTGATTAAATATTGGTTACGCGGTATCTCACAGGTATTTCTTGTCAATTCATGGGTCACCGGCATCATCTTCATTGTAGCTTTGGCAATTTGTAGCCGATGGGCGGCCGCCTGGG
Source organism: uncultured Muribaculum sp. (assembly GCA_964543345.1). Classification (GTDB taxonomy): domain Bacteria; phylum Bacteroidota; class Bacteroidia; order Bacteroidales; family Muribaculaceae; genus Muribaculum. The sequence continues at coordinate 27,295 of CAZIXM010000032.1, forward strand.
CCATGATCGCATCTGCAGTATCGCTTTTTGTTGCAATAGTTTTCAATGCCGACCATGCCGACATCGCCTCCGGACTGTTTGGTTTTTCGCCCGTATTGACAGGTATTGCGTTAGGATGCACCTTCTATCGACCCAACGTCAAAGTATTCTTCTATTCGCTGGCAGGAGTGGTATTCACTGTCTTTGTACAGGCAGGAATGGACGTGTTATTGTCGCCAGTAGGAATAGCCACGCTAACAGCCCCGTTCTGCGTAGCCACATGGATATTCATGTTACCTATGTATAAATTAAATAGTAAATAAACAAACTGACACACACTATGAAACGACTCGTACTTCTACGCCACGGCCAGAGCCAGTGGAATCTTGAAAACCGATTTACGGGATGGACTGATGTAGAACTTACCGACAAAGGCCGCGAAGAAGCCCGCGAAGCCGGCCGTAAGCTACTTGAAGCCAACATCTTGCCCAGATACTACTTTACATCTTATCTTCGTCGTGCCATCCACACCCTTGAGATTGCAGCAGATGCCATGGACCGGTGCTGGGTACCGGTAATAAAAGACTGGCATCTGAATGAACGCCACTATGGAGCTTTACAGGGCCTGAACAAAGCTGAAACGGCCGCCAAATACGGCGACGAACAAGTCCATATCTGGCGACGCAGTTACGACGTGGCTCCTCCCGCACTGACACTCGACGACGGACGCTACCCGGGAAATGAAAGCCGCTACTCCGGACTCGCATTCGAAGAACTTCCATTAACTGAATCACTTAAGGACACAATAGCACGCGTCACTCCTTGCTGGGCCGAGCTTATCCAACCAAAACTGAATCTGTATGACACGGTTCTCGTAGCAGCCCACGGCAACAGCCTGCGCGCGTTAGCAAAAATGCTTCTACATCTGTCAGACACGGAAATAGTCGGGGTCGAGATTCCCACCGGAAAGCCTTGGGTATTTGAGCTTGACGACACCCTCAGCGTCGACAAAAACTACTATTTATAACCGCATCATCCATTATATAGAGGTTGTTCAGAAATGGGCAACCTTTTTATGTTATATAACATATTCATATCTTTGCATTATTACCCTATTTCACTTACATTTGCAATATTATTAAAATAATTTTTCAACTTATGGAAAGAAACTCTCAATATGCTTATAACGGAATATGTATCAACGGATTCTTTATGATTTTCGTTCAGATTGTAATCGCTGCAATTGCAGTTTGGCTATATTGTACAGAAGAATTGGTTCCGATTATAATAGGTGTAATCATTTCTTTATTGTGGGCAATTATGACTAAAGGATATGTGATGCTTGAGCCGAATGAATCCGTGGTCCTTGTGTTTTTCGGCAAATATAGCGGCACATTCTACAAAGTAGGTTATCATTGGATAAATCCATTGCTGACAACCAAGAAAATATCGCTCCGCATACGTAACCTCGACGTTGACCCCATTAAAGTCAATGACAAAGTGGGCAACCCCATCCTCATCGGCTTAGTGCTCGTATGGAAAATCAAAGACACTTATCGCGCCGTTTTTGACCTTGATGCACGGGGATCTAACATCAATCTCAGCACGGAAAACTTCGTGGCTATCCAGAGCGATGCCGCTCTACGCGAAGTGGCCGGAAGATATGCCTACGACGATGAATATGGACAGGAGCATGAACTGACCTTACGTGGCGGAGGCGAAGAGATTAACGATCAGCTCGAGCAAAAACTAAACGAACGTCTGGCCATGGCAGGAATTGAAGTGGTGGAAGCCCGCATAAATTACCTTGCTTATGCCCCTGAAATAGCCGCCGTAATGCTTCGTCGCCAACAAGCATCCGCCATAATCACTGCCAGGGAAAAGATTGTCGAAGGAGCCGTGTCAATGGTGAAGCTCGCCTTAGGCCGTCTGGAAGATGAAAATGTGGTGCAGCTCGACAATGACAAGAAAGCTACCATGATAGGTAATTTACTCGTGGTTCTGTGCGCCGACGATGCAGCCCAACCTGTGGTAAATGCCGGCAATTAAACAGCAATTGGATCAAATTTCCGCACACTTTTAGCCGGAATGTGCAATTTTGTGCTTTTGAGCCGGCCTAAAGCATGGTCAAATGTGAAAAAATCTTTTTTATGTTTTGTAACATATATTTGAGATTAGGAATTTTCAAAAATATTTAATAATTTGCGAAACGAATTTATTAACAAGATTATTCACTAAAAAAAGTCTCTAATAACATGAAGGTTTACCAAACTAATGAGATTAAGAACATCGCCTTGCTTGGAAGCAAAGGCTCTGGGAAAACCACACTCGCAGAAGCGATGCTTTTCGAGTGTGGAGTTATAAAACGTCGCGGCACCGTAGACGCTAAAAACACTGTCAGCGACTATTTCCCGGTAGAGAAAGAGTATGGCTACTCTGTATTCTCTACCATTTTTTATGCCGAATTCGGCGGTAAGAAACTCAATGTGATTGACTGTCCGGGAGCAGACGACTTCGTGGGCAATGCCATCACCGCCCTCAACGTCACAGACACAGGCGTAATAGTAATAAATGGCCAATACGGAGTGGAAGTCGGAACACAGAACATATTCCGCACCACCGCTTCGCTTAAAAAGCCTGTCATTTTTGCGCTCAACCAGCTCGACGGCGAAAAAGCCGACTACGAGAACGTTATCGAGCAGATGACTGAAATATTCGGTCCGAAAGTGACCCCGATCCAATATCCTATAAATGCAGGACCGGGATTCAACGCCATGATAGACGTACTCCTTATGAAGAAATACTCGTGGGGACCTGAAGGAGGCGTGCCAAAGATCGAGGAAATACCGGCCGAAGAGCTCGAAAAAGCCGAAGACTTGCACCAAAAGCTTGTAGAAGCAGCTGCCGAAAATGACGAGACCCTCATGGAGAAATTCTTCGATCAGGGCCATCTCACCGAAGACGAAATGCGAGAAGGCATCCGCAAAGGTTTGGTAGACCGTTCGATTTATCCCGTATTCTGCGTGAGCGCGGCCAAAGATATGGGTGTTCGCCGTATGATGGAATTCCTTGGGAACGTCGTTCCCTTCGTGGAAGACATGCCCGCACCGGTTGACACCAAAGGCGAAGAAGTCAAGCCCGACAGCAACGGACCGCTTTCGCTATTCATGTTTAAGACCACAGTAGAGCCCCATATCGGCGAAGTCAGCTACTTTAAAGTGATGAGCGGTACGCTCACTCCGGGAGTTGACCTCACAAACATTGACCGTGAGTCTAAAGAACGAATCGCCCAGGTGTTCTGCGTATGCGGTCAAATAAAAACTCCGGTCGACAAGCTGTATGCCGGCGACATAGGCGCAACAGTCAAACTGAAAGATGCCCGCACCGGAAACACTCTTGACGAAAAGGGTTGCGACTACAAATTTGACTTCATTAAGTACCCCGCGCCGAAATATCAGCGAGCCATTCGCCCGGTGACGGAAAGCGACGCAGAGAAGCTAAGCGAAATCCTTACCCGTATGCACGAAGAAGATCCAACCTGGGAAGTCGTGCAGTCGAAAGAACTCAAACAGACCATTCTTTCCGGACAAGGTGAGTTCCACCTGCGCACTCTCAAATGGCGTGTCGAAAACAACGACAAATTGCCCATCATTTTTGAAGAGCCGAAAATTCCATACCGCGAAACAATCACCAAAGCCGCCCGCGCCGACTATCGCCACAAAAAGCAGTCGGGAGGCGCCGGTCAGTTTGGCGAAGTGCATCTGATTATTGAGCCTTACACCGAAGGTATGCCCGTTCCGGACACTTACAAATTCGGTAACCAAGAGTTCAAGATGAGCGTTCGCGACACCCAAGAGATTCCATTGGACTGGGGAGGAAAACTCGTAGTGCACAACTGTATCGTCGGCGGAGCCATCGACGCACGCTTCATTCCCGCCATCGTCAAAGGACTTATGGACCGCATGGAGCAAGGCCCTCTGACCGGCTCTTATGCACGCGATGTCCGTGTATGCATCTACGACGGCAAAATGCACCCGGTTGACTCAAATGAAATTTCTTTCCGTCTGGCAGGTCGAAACGCCTTCAGCGAAGCTTTCCGCAACGCCAACCCGAAGATTCTTGAACCCGTCTACGACGTTGACGTAATGGTTCCTGCCGACGTAATGGGCGATGTGATGAGCGACCTTCAGGGACGCCGCGCAATAATCATGGGTATGTCAAGCGAAAACGGCTTTGAAAAAATCTCAGCCAAAGTGCCTTTAAAAGAGATGTCGTCATACTCGACCGCACTAAGCTCGATAACCGGCGGACGCTCTTCATTCACCATGAAATTTGCGTCATACGAACTCGTTCCGTCCGACGTTCAGGAAAAACTCCTCAAAGCATACGCCGAACAGAACACCGAGGAATAATCCATCTTCCTTACTTTTCTTTTGAATAAATCATTACGGGCATTTCGAATAAGAATCGAAATGCCCGCATTTTTTGCGAATTATTCAAGGATTTGTTAACGGCAATTAAATTATAAATTTTGTATTGTTCGGTTGACGGACATAACATATTTTAGTTTGAAAGCAAAAGAGGGGGTGTCAAAATAGAATTATCGCATCTGAAAGATGCATAAAATGAATAGCCGGGGAT
>CAZIXM010000033.1:0-31241 GCA_964543345.1 uncultured Muribaculum sp.
ATGGCTGACCGCCTCAGCGTTAACATATATTATGGGACAGGCTCTAAAAACCTCGGTCGTCAGTAGGGTCGTTTGGATTATTTGCATTAATTTTGCGGCCAAATGAGATAAGTCTAAAATCCGTTCATCATGAGATTCACTTTGTCAAAGGCCGGGAAGGGATATTTGTTGGGTGCAATCGCGGCAAGTACCTACGGACTGAATCCGCTGTTCACGCTTCCGCTTTACGCCGAGGGGATGAATGCTGACTCGGTGCTTGGCTATCGTTATGGAATAGCGTCCGTTATGCTCGGGGTAATAATGTGGTTCACCGGCCGGTCGTTCAGGCTGACTCGTCAACAAGTGCCTCTGATGATCATCTTCAGTCTGTTGTTTGCCGTTTCTTCTTGGTTCTTGTTTGAAAGCTTCCGGTATATGGATGCCGGTGTGGCGTCGACCATACTGTTCATCTATCCCGTGATTGTGGCGGTAATAAACGCCGTGTTTTATGGCGAACGCATGTCGGTGGTGACTCTGACTTCCATTGTCCTTGCCGGACTGGGTATATTATGCCTGTATGGGGGCGACGGAGAGACTACTCTTAACCCTACCGGAACCATATTGGTGCTATGCGGGGCGTTTGCATACGCGATATATATGGTGGCCATCAACAGGACTGCACTGCGAAGTGTGCCGTCAGTGACCATGACATTCTATTCCGTGGCAATCGGTCAATTAGTCTACTGGGTGCGCATCCTTGCCGGTGGCGAGCTGTCGCCCGTTGACGGGGCATTGTCGTGGGTCTGCATCATGTCGATAGCCTTTTTCCCTACAGTGGTTTCGCTCATAGCAATGGCCATTGCCATCCATAATATAGGGTCGACGGTGACGGCTATCCTCGGCGCGCTTGAGCCCGTTACGGCGTTGTTAATCGGCGTTATGGTGTTTGGCGAACGTCTTGGTTTGTCGGGTGTCATGGGTGTCGTACTGGTGTTGACAGCCGTGATGCTCCTTGTTGTGGCCAAGCCGTTGTTGCGCGTTCTGCGGCAGGTTTGGATAAATACGCGCCATAGGTGCCAACGGCTCTCGCGCGGAGTCTGATAAATATGGATGATGCGCTTCCGTTGTCCGACTAAATTTACTATCTTTGTGGCAATATGGACTACAGAATATTTCCTCCTGAGGAAGAGATGCCCCAAGGTGTCATAGAGCTTCCGTCATCAAAAAGCATCAGCAACCGGATTCTTCTGCTGAATGCCCTTTCCGGCGGAGGGGGCAAGCTGGAGCGCATAGCCGAGTGCGACGATACCCGCGCCATGCTCGATGCCCTCAATTCAAATTCGGATACGGTTAACATTGGAGCTGCCGGCACTGCCATGCGTTTCCTGACAGCATACTTCGCTGCATACGACGGCCGAAGCGTGGTGCTCGACGGCACACAGCGAATGCGTCGCCGTCCCATCGGTATACTTGTCGATGCCCTGCGCCGATGTGGGGCCGACATTGAATATGCCGGCGAGGAAGGATTCCCTCCGTTGAAAATCCGGGGTCGTAAGCTTTCAGGAGGCGTCCTGAACCTCGATGCTTCCGTGAGCTCGCAATATGTGTCGGCGTTGCTTATGATAGCGCCTTTGATGGATTCAGGGCTTACGCTGACTTTAGAGGGCGATGTCGTTTCGCTTCCGTATATAAAGATGACCCTCGGACTTATGAGCCGTTGGGGTGTGGAGTGCGACGTTGACCGGAATATTATTAAGGTGCCGCGCGGTGAGTATAAAGTCACTGACTTTTCCGTTGAGGCCGATTGGTCGGCCGCGTCTTATTGGTTTGAGGCTGAGGCCCTCTCTGCCGGCGAGATTTTATTGAAGGGACTATCTTCCGACAGCCTGCAGGGCGACTGTCGACTGACGGAGCTGTACCGCAATTTCGGAGTCGAGGCTGAGTGGCGCGATGACGGAACGCTGGACTTAGTGCCCACTCCCGATCAGAATCCGAGAGTTGATGTCGACCTCAGCGAGCAGCCCGATCTGGCTCAGACTATAGTGGTGACTTCATGCATGTTGGGTATACCCTTCCGCATTACAGGCCTGTCAACCCTAAGAATAAAGGAGACTGACCGACTTACGGCTTTACGCGATGAGATGCGAAAAGTGTCGTTTGACATCGACATTGTAGGCGATTCCGTTCTTGAATGGGACGGTCGCTCAAGATGGCCGGTTGCCGATAATCGTCCGGTGGCAATTGACACGTATGATGACCATCGGATGGCAATGGCATTTGCCCCTGTCGGACTTTATATCCCCGGTATAATTATACGAGATGCCGGAGTGGTCACGAAGAGCTATCCCGGATTTTGGGACGACATGCGCCGTTTGGGCTATGTCGTTGAGGAGGTTCCGCTTGAAAATGCTGACGAGCAATGATATATTGGTGTATTTTGGCATGTCTGATGTCCATGTTGATCGGTTATTGGGCTGAAAAGAAGGCTAATAGGAGAGATTGATGCCGTATGGAAGTGATTTTCATCATATCTGCCGTGCTTGTGGCGGTCGGATTGGCGCTTTGGTGCCATGACAGGTTGACGCGGGGCAGAGAAAGTTCCGACAATGAGCAGGAGGTTGTCGCCATGTCGGATACGGAGGGAGAAGAATGTTGCGGATTGCACATCACTTGCGAGCGCGACAGCTTACTGGCTACGGTTAGCGGCAGTGTCGACTATTATGACGACGAGGAGCTGGACCGGTTTATCGGGCGCGATGCTGACAGCTATGAAGATGCCGAGATTGAGGAGTTTCGCGACGTGTTGTTGACTTTGCTTCCGGAAGATATAGCAGGGTGGGGACGCAGCATACAGTTGCGGGGCATATACTTGCCTCAGCCTATTAAAGACGAACTTTTGATGATTGTCGCTGAAGCCCGTCGCGAGGCGGCATTAAATTCCGCGAGATAGTTTTACTGATGGAGATGGTTGAATTTTTTCAGTACGCATTTTTCAGAAACGCCCTTTGGGGCCTGTTGCTCATAAGCGTGGCCGGAGGCATCATCGGTACGTATATCATCACGCGCCGGTTAGTGTCTATAACCGGAGGCATCACTCATGCCTGTTTTGGTGGTCTCGGCCTGGGCTATTTTCTGGGCTTAAGTCCGATACTTATGGCTGGCGTCTTTGCTATAGTGTCTTCAGTCGGAGTCGAGTGGATGTCTTCAAGGCTTAAAGTTCGTGAAGATTCTGCAATTGCCGTGATATGGTCGTTGGGAATGGCTCTCGGAGTGCTGTTCGTGTTCCTGACTCCGGGCTATGTGCCGGAATTAAACTCATTTCTTTTCGGAAACATATTGACTATCGGGGTGCCCGATTTGTGGGCGTTTGGCATATTTGCCGTGGTGACGGTACTTATTTTTACGCTGATGTCACAGAAGATTATTGCCTGCGCATTTGACCCTGACTTTTCCCGGGTGTCAGGGCTGCCGGTCCGACTGATTAGCTACACCATGACAGTGCTTGTCGCCGTGTGCGTGGTATTGACCATCAGGCTGGTCGGCATAATGTTGCTTATTTCGATGCTGACGGTGCCCGTCCTCGTTGCCGAAACGTGGAGCCACCGTTTCGTAAAGATAATGTTTGTCTCCATAGCGGTTTCGGCAATAACGAGCATTATGGGCATATTCTTGTCGGCGGCCTCCGATGTGCCCTGTTCTTCGATCATAGTTTTGATTCAGATAGGTGTGTATCTCGTGTCGCGCTTAATCAAGTACATTACGCTTAGACGTGTAATGCAATAATAGGACTCGCGCGTGCGTTAATATATGTGAGATGTCATCACGCCGTAGTTTAAACCTCATTTTATGTCCGGCAGTGTTCTTCCTTATATCCGCGCTGATGTGTGGGTGCAGCCTTAAGAAGAACACAGCTTCGACACGCAATTACACGGCCTTTATCACTCGATATAACGTCTATTTCAATGGCGACGAGCATTATAAAGAGACCATGAAGACGATGGAGCGTAATTACGATGATGACTATTCTCAACTTTTGTTTCTGCACCCTGCCGATGCCAGGAGCAATCCCGATGCCCCTCAGCCACAGGGCGACTTTACCCGATCGATTGAAAAGGCGCAGAAGGCCATTCAGCTGCGTTCGATAAAGAAAAAGCCTGCACGAAAGCCGGGAAAGGCGAGCGACCCTGCATATAAGGAGTGGATGAAACGTGAAGAATATAACCCCTTTCTGCACAACGCATGGATGATGATGGGGCGAAGCCAATACAATAACGGCGACTTTTTAGGGGCGGCTTCCACATTTTACTATATTTCTCGCCACTTCAGCTGGCTTCCGGTAACGGTTACCGAAGCCAAAATATGGCAGGCGCGTTCATATTGCTCACTCGGATGGGGCTATGAAGCTCTTGGCATTTTGGAGAAGATTCCGCAGAATGCACTCGTGGACAATCATATTAAAGAACTTTATAACACCGTTTTTGCTGCATATTATGTCAGTTCGGCGGAACCCGAAAAGGCTATACCCTACATTATCGAAGCCTTAAAATTTGCCAAGGGTTTACAAAAGTCACGTCTTTACTTCCTGCTCGGACAGCTTTACCAGCGTGCCGGCGAAAAGTCGAAGGCATACGAGGCGTTTGGCCATGCAGGAGGGTCGGGCACATCCTACCGAACTCAACTCAATGCACGCATCCGCCAAAGCGAAGTGTATGTCGGCGATAACATCTCTTCTGAAGTCAAGGCTTTAAAGCGCATGACGCGTTATGACCGAAACAAGGATTATCTTGACCAGATTTATTATGCCATCGGAAATCTGTATCTAAGCCGACGCGACACAGCTAACGCCATCACTAATTACATCCTTGCCACCGACAACTCCACCCGAAACGGCATCGATAAGGCGATATGCCAGCTGACTCTCGGTGCCCTGTATTTTGACAGAAGGCAGTATGACCTCGCTCAGCCTTGCTATGCTGAAGCTGTTCCGATTTTGCCGAAAAATTATCCCGGATACGACAGCATCCAACAGCGAAGCGACGTGCTCGACGAACTCGCAATTTATACCCAGAACGTCAACCTCAATGATTCTCTTTTGCGGCTTGCAGATATGCCTGAAGCCGAACGGCTTGCTGTGATTGAAAAGATCATAGACCGGCTTAAAAAGCAAGAAAAAGAGGAGGAAGAGCGGGCAAAACGCGAGGAATATCTTGCCAATCAGCAGGCTCAAGGGCAACAAGAGAACATCGGAAATGCCGCTTCTGCTCCGTCGACGTTCTCTATTAACACCGATGACTCATGGTATTTCTACAACTCGGCCACACGTAATGCCGGTAAAACGGAATTTCAGAAAAAGTGGGGTTCCAGAAAGCTTGAGGATGACTGGCGCCGAAGAAATAAGTCGTCGTTCAGCTTTAATGACTTTGGTGACAATGACGATAATGACTCAGACTCTGACGAGGCACGGACTGAAAACACCGATGGGTCGGCCGAACTGACCCCTGAAGAGAAGGAGGCTGTCGAGCGTGAGTCAGATCCGCACTATCCCGAATATTATCTAAAGCAGATTCCATCAACTCCGCAGGAGCGTGCCAACGCAAACGAAATAATCCAAGAGGGAATGTACAATATAGGCTTGATTCTGAAGGATAAACTTGAGGCATATCCGGAGGCTGCCTCTGAATGGAAGGGCCTGCTTGCGCGTTATCCGGATAACATATATCGGCTGGATGTATATTACAATATGTATCTGATGTATATGCGTTTAGGTAATACTGCCGAGGCGGAACGCTATAGGAGGTTGGTACTCAGTGATTTCCCCGACTCTAAGTACGGCCAAGCCATGCGCGACCCCAATTATCTCGACAAGCTTAGGAAGATGGATGAAGAGCAGGAGACTCTTTATGGCAATGCATACGATGCATATCTTAATAACAACAATGAATATGTTCATAAAGCATACCGCGACATGAAGGATAAATATCCGCTGAGCAAGATTATGCCTAAATTCATGTTCATTGATGCGCTTGCCTACGTTACTGAAAATGATGCAGCTAAGTTCAAGGCCACGCTTACCGAGCTTCTCGAACGCTATCCGGAGACCGACATAACGCCACTTGCCACTGCTTACCTCAAAGGTTTGGCTCAGGGGCGTAAGCTACATGCCGGATCTTCAAATCTGCGCGGTATGATTTGGGATCTTCGTCTGGGTGGCGATTCAGTGGCTTTGGCCCCTGATTCGGTGGCGTTTGATTTAAATCCCGATGAACCGCAGTTGCTGGCTCTTGTATATCCAACCGACGAAGTTTCGTCAAACCAGCTCCTTTTCGACGTGGCTCGACATAACTTCAGCTCTTTCGTTGTCAAGGACTTTGAGCTGGAGCAGATGAATTTTGGCCGTTTAGGTTTGTTACTTGTCAAGGGATTTGCTAACTTTGATGAACTTGTTCATTATCGCAAGGTGCTTGAGGCGGATACTGAGCTTGAACTGCCCTCTCAAGTGCGTCCGGTGATGATAAGCGTTAAGAACTTTGAAACACTGCTCCATCAAGGTCGTACGTTTGAAGACTATTTCCGATATGTCGACGAGCAGGCCTCCGAGGCTCCGGTGACGGCTGCCCCCGGAAGCATCGACGACGGGTATTATGACGACTATAGCACGGCAATTATTGGTGATATGCCCGGCGAGATTCCCGAAGAAGAGCCGGCTGATTATGAAGTGCCGTTGCCTGTCGAAGATACGCCTGTCGATGACGATGTCATGCCTGACACTGTTATGCCGGAAATTGTTCTGCCGCAGACGGTGTCTGAGCCGGTTTTGCCGACTGAACCTGCCGATACTAAAAAGCCCGACAGTAAGAACGAGAAGAAGGAATTGCCGGCTAAAACTCCGGTAGTTATTCCGGAATATCCGGAAGGCTCCGAGGGCGATGACGACGATTTACTTGACGAGTAGCGCGTTCAGAACTTTTAAACAAGCTCTTTAATTTTTTTATGGCGCAACATCGAATACTTTGGGCCGACGACGAGATTGACCTTCTTAAGCCCCACATAATGTTCCTGAAAGGAAAAGGGTATGACGTGACCACGGTAAACAGCGGGCGCGATGCCCTTGAGCTTGTCGATACGGAACATTTCGACCTGATTATTCTCGACGAAAATATGCCTGGATTGACCGGACTCGAGACTCTGTCTAAGATTAAACAGGCGGCTCCGCTCGTACCGGTAATAATGATTACTAAGAGCGAAGAGGAGAACATTATGAACCAAGCCATCGGGAGCAAAATCTCAGACTATCTGATTAAACCGGTCAATCCAAGCCAGATACTGCTTTCGATAAAGAAAAATCTGCATTCCGACGAATTGGTAAGCCAACAGGCAACAATCGATTACCGACAGGAATTTTCCAATATTTCAACTCTCATATCTGACTGTCGCACTATTGACGACTGGTATGAACTTTATGGAAAACTCGTATTCTGGGAGATTGAACTGTCGGCGACCGACACCCAGATGGATGAGTTGCTTGATATGCAGAAGATTGAAGCCAACATCGCTTTCAATAAGTTCGTAAGAAAAAATTATGACAAGTGGATTGATGAAATTAGCCACCGCGTAGACAGGCCTTTGATGAGTCCGGATATTTTCCGGGAAAAAATATTCCCATTGCTTGACGGCGGCGAAAAGGTGTTCCTTATCGTAATTGACAATTTCCGTCTCGACCAGTGGCGCACGGTAAAGCCACTGCTTTCCGACATGTTCACCTTTGACGAGGAGCTATACACGTCGATTTTGCCTACTGCCACCCAATACTCGCGCAATGCTATTTTCTCCGGTCTGATGCCTTTGGACATATCCAAGATGTTTCCGGAGTTGTGGGTTGACGAAGACGAAGACGAAGGGAAAAATCTAAACGAGTCGCCATTGATTGCCACCCAGTTTGAACGGTTTAGGCGTAAAGTCAAGTTCTCTTACAACAAAGTCAATGACTCTGCGGCCGGTGAACGTTTGGTGAGGGAGTTGTCAAACCTCGAATCAAACGACCTCAACGTCATAGTACTTAACTTTATTGACATGCTGTCACATGCGCGTACCGAGTCAAAGATGATACGTGAGCTGGCCTCAAACAATGCCGCATACCGGTCGCTGACTGAATCTTGGTTCCGACATTCGTCTGCCCACGAACTCTTCAGACGTATAGCCGAAACGGGCAATAAGATTGTCCTTACTACTGATCATGGCACGGTGCGTGTCGACAAACCTATCAAAGTGATAGGCGACCGGAACACCAACACAAATCTGCGTTACAAGGTTGGTAAAAATCTGAATTACAATCCGAAACAAGTATATGAGATGAAGCGGCCGGAGCATTTCGGTCTGCCCTCTCCAAATGTTTCGTCCTCCTACATCTTTGCCGGCGGACGAGATTTCTTCGCATATCCGAACAACTATAACCATTATGTCCAATATTACAGCGGAACATTTCAGCACGGAGGCATTTCATTGGAAGAGATGCTCGTGCCGTTGATAACGCTTAAAGCTAAAATTTGATATGAAACACGAAATCATAATTCCCTCCGTCGACCGCATTGACGATGCGGCACAGGAATTTCTCGGCCTGATGGGCAACTATACAATATTTGCTTTTTATGGCGATATGGGTGCCGGCAAGACCACGTTTATCAACGCGCTTTCCAAGGCATTGGGTGTCGAAGAGGATTCTACAAGCAGCCCTTCATTCTCAATTATTAATGAATATCGCTCCGACACTACGGCTGAATTAATATATCATTTCGACCTGTATCGTCTCGAAAACATCGAGGAAGCCTTTGATATAGGTGTTGAAGACTATTTCGACTCTGGCGCGCTGTGTCTTATCGAATGGCCAGAAAGGATTGCCGACATTTTGCCTGACGACACTGTGAGGGTGGACATCTCAGTACTTGACGATGACAGCCGACGTCTGACAGTTGATATCCCCGACTGATGGAGGCCACTTATGTCAAATGGCTTGATTCGGTCAAGTCGACCAACAGCTACCTCGCGGAAATTGCCGATGATGCTCCCCACGGAACGGTTGTTGCAGCCCGTGCCCAAACAGCCGGACGCGGTCAACGTGGCAATTCGTGGGAGGCTGAGCCGGGTAAAAACCTTACCTTTTCGCTCTTGTTGCGCCCTGATGCCGTAGATGCCGTCGATCAATTTCGCATTTCAGAAGCTGTATCTCTCGGCGTGGTTGATGCGCTTCGGAGCGAAGTGCATTTGCCTGAGCGTATTGCTGTGAAATGGCCAAATGACATATATTTTGACAACCGAAAGATCTGTGGGATACTTATCGAAAACAGCCTCATGGGAAGATCGATAAAACACAGTATTGCCGGAATAGGAATAAACGTCAATCAGCGCGAATTTAGAAGCGATGCTCCTAATCCGGTGTCATTATGGCAAATAACGGGGCGTGAAATTCCTTTGGCGCCTTTTCTCGATAAGGTGACCGCCGCAGTGCTGTCGCGGCTGGATATGCCGTCGAATGAGTTGCACTTGGAATATATGCAGGCACTTTGGGGACGCGACGGACGCACCTACCGGGATACCGCTACCGGCGAGATTTTTTCGGCTAAAATTACGGATGTTGCATTGTCGGGACACATCACTCTTCAGCCCGACTCTTTCGGAGAGGGACCTCGCGTCTACGCCTTCAAAGAGGTGGCCGTAATCCTATAAAGTCGCGGATATTTGTCAAAAGTAGCTGTAAACCTCATATAAGATAGTATCACGTGACATATCCTGAGGATTAGTCCCCGGTACTCCCTGAGGTATTTCTGTGCCAAGACGGCTGAATAAGTCCGACCAATAAGCAGGGACATTTCCTTCGTAATCGAGAAAGTTCATGGGCGAAGCCTGGAACAGATGATGCCCTTCCGCATCTAAGAAACTGTCATATACAAGCTCTGAACAATACATCTTTCCGTTGTCGGGAAGAAAGTTCCAGTCATACTCTTGCCCGATATAAGACTTTGCTCTGGCGATAGCGTCACGTATAGGGAAATTGTTCATGGCTATGCGTTTGATTACCACTCCCGGCATCCCTCCTATAGTCTCTGCCTCTGAGAGATAATCTTCTAAAGTGGTCAGTTTGACTCCGCCTTTAGGCGTCGCTTCAAGAATATAGGGTTTCTTGCCTTCGACCACAACAATGCCTACGTGGGCAAATTTTATAGAGTCGCGCTGTGCCGATGCATCGGTGATGGCCTTTACAAATTCCGATGGTTCAGATATTTGAAAAGCCAAGTCACCCTCTTTGGGGATATATTCTGCCGTCGTAGTCTTAGAAGTGCAGCCGGCCATAAGCAGAAGTAAGGTCAAAAGTGCGGATAACGTAAATGATTGGTTTATTATCATAATGTCTGAATTTGTTAAGTAATAGTCAGTTAAGCTTCCGACAGCTCTACTTGTTCATTCACTTCCTCCTGCTCGTCGGTCGCTTTATGGGAAATTTTGACCGGAATCTTAATCCAAATGCCTCCAGGTATCAGTTTCCAGAAGAATACGGCAATGGCCCATTTCCAGTCAATTACAGCTATTCTGGTCCTCTTCTTTAAGGCTTTTATAATCAGCTCGACGGCGTTTTGCAAAGCCATGGTCATTGGATATTCCCTGTCAGGATCAAGAAGCGGGGTGCGAATCCATCCCGGACGAATGTCAGTAAACGCAATTTTTAGGCCGTCTTTGTTCGACAGCTGTTCGAGTGCTTGAAGGTAAGTCTGTTGGAATTTTTTGCTTGCCGAGTAGCTTGCCAAGTCACCGATGCCCTTGGTGCCGGCCACAGACGACACTATCGCAAGATGTCCCTTGCCGCGGGCGCGGAAAAAGTGGTAAGCCGTGTCGACCATCCTTGTAAATCCGACTACATTAGTCTGGACGGTAGCGAGCTCCTCTTTCATTTTTAATTCGGGATTTTCATATCCGATGCCCGACACATGGAAGTAGGTGTCCATCCCGCCGAGTCGCCCTATCAGTTCGAGTAGTCGCCGGGGCGCATCATCCCGGTTGACATCTATTTGTGCCCATTCCACTTGCGAAGGAAACATCTGATGCAATTTCTTCATCGGTTCCTCTTTTCGTCCGGCTACACCTACGCGCCAACCCGACGCGGCAAGTAGTTCTGCCACCCTAAGGCCAATTCCGGAGCTTCCCCCCATAATCACGATACGTTTCATACTTATGTATTTTGAGATAGTTTTTATATACAGAGGGTAAACGCCAAACCGGGGGTAAATGTTGGGGCGTTTTGGCTCTGCCGATGCTATTTAAAGGTCCATGTGATGGTGCCGATTTGTTCGGCCGGGGCATCAAGGTCTACTGAAAAACGCGAGTTTTTGGCCGCGGTTATGCAGCTTTGTCTGACAGATTGCTGTGCGGCGGCCGCACCGGTGCCGCTTGCATACGATGCGTCGATGACATGCCCCTGACGATTGACTTTTACGCGGATGGTTATGGTTCCGTCAAATGTACTGCTCGGATAACCCCACGTTTCAGGTGTGCGACCCTTAAGACTATAGCCGGGGGTGCCTGAAATGACTCCGTTGTCAGAATTTCCGGTGGTGCTTCCGGTCTTGCCTTTTGCCTGCGACGAGCTCTTATTGAAACGGTTTTTTATATTGCTGCTTATTTTTTTACGTTGGGCAGCCTGCTCCTCTTCGCGCTTTATTCGTGCTTGTTCCTCGAGCTCTTCCTTGGTCGGGCCGGTCTTTTCGAGCTTCGGTTTTGCCTCCTCTTTTGCCGGCGACTCCTGGTCAAGGGTTATCTTCGAGGGGTCTTCAAGGACAGCTTCGCCTTGGTTGTCCATATCTGTTCCGTCGTGTGCGGGCTCGTCGGCCGCCGACTGTGGCATCACCTCTTCATTGGCCGATTCGGCCGGTGTGGGAAGGTCGCCCATTTTTACAAACTCTCCGCCGAACACTATTTCGCTCGAGTCGACAGGAGGCCATTCGCGGTCCTGTGATAAATCGACCGAAAACCTGCCGAACATTAATCCTAAGAGCAGTAGCACCAGGATAATGGCGGTGGCCGCGGCTGCGGTTAGTTTGTCTTTGTCTGGACGGTTCATAAACTATGGAGTTTATTTAGCGTTTGCCGGGCGCGTGGCAAGCACCATTTTCAGATTGTTTCTTGCCCCGATGTCGAGCACTTCCACTATTTTGCCGTAGGTGACCTCTTCGTCGGCATATATGGCTATGAATCCTTCTCCCTCGTTTTCTTCCTGAGCGAGTTTTAGAAAGGTGAGCAGTGCTTCCTTGGTGACGGCCTGGGGCTCGCCGTCGCCCATTGTCAGATAAAGTTGCGATTCTTTGTCGATATATACCTTAGTGCCGGGCTTTAAGGCTGTTTGCACCGAGCTTTGGGGCAGATTGACTTCCAAGGCAGTTGGGAAAACAAACGTGGAAGTAATCATAAAGAAGATGAGCAAGAGGAAGATGACATCAGTCATTGATGCCATCGAAAACATTGCCATCATGTCATGCTGACGTTTTAGTGCCATGATGTAATCTCCGTTAGATTATTCTGCCGGCTCGTTGAGCAGATCCATGAATTCCATGGTCTTCCCTTCGAGCAATTTCATCACTCCGTTGATGCGCGCAACAAGGGCGTTGTAGGCAAACAATGCCACAATGCCTACGGCAAGTCCGGCTACAGTAGTTACCAAAGCTTCATATATACCGCCGGCGAGCACTCCGATGTTGGCCGCAGAACCTGCGCTGGCAAGGGCAAAGAAAGCTTCGACCATACCGATTACCGTGCCGAGAAAGCCGAGCATCGGCGCTCCTGCGGCCGTCGTTGCCAGCCACGGCAGACCCTTTCCGAGGTTTGCTATCTCAAGGTTGCCGGTGTTCTCGATAGCCACGAGAACGTCATTCATCGGGCGTCCTATGCGGCTGATTCCTTTAAGGACCAAACGTGCGTATGGCGAGCCGTTTTTTTTGCACAGATTTTTAGCGCTGTCGAGTTCGCCTTCAAGTATATAGTCCTTAATTCGCTTCATAAACGTGTCGTCTTCTTTTTCGGCACGACGGATGACCATATATCGCTCTACGAATATATAAATACTGATAATCAGCAGAATGGCTAAGGGAATCATTATGAAGCCGCCTTTGATGCACAAATCCCATACAGAGAGTTCGGCTACGGCTTGCGCTGTGTCTGCCATACCTTCCATTGTCGATAAAGTGTCGGACATAGCTTCAGGAAGGTCTTGTAGCATAATGGTGTTTAATACTGACATTGTGGTTTATTGGGGGGAGTAATGTTGTTGACTTTTATGGGATGCATCTAATCTATTTTATGTCCTGAAGACAAGCCTTGTATTGCTTTATGGCATCCTTTAATCCGAGGTACAGGGCATCTGATATTATTGCATGGCCTATAGAGACCTCATTCAGATAAGGCAGACGCTCGTGGAAAAACTTTAAGTTTGACAGATTTAGGTCATGACCGGCATTGACTCCCAGCCCGGCTTTGTGGGCGGCGATGCTTGCCGCGACAAAAGGGGCTATGGCTTCCTCGGGGTTGGTAGGGTAGAGGTCGGCGTATGGCTTTGTGTAAAGCTCCACGCGGTCGGCTCCGGTAGCGGCTGCCTCTTTTATGTTACTAATGTCGGTGCCCACGAAGATCGAGGTTCTTATGCCCGCATCACGCAGCCGATCGACTATTTCCGTCAGAAATTCCTTGTTGGCGGCCACGTCCCATCCTGAATTGGATGTGATGGCATCAGGTGCGTCGGGGACTAAAGTAACCTGCTCGGGTTTTATCATCAATACAAGCTTGATGAAATCTGGCGATGGATAGCCCTCAATATTGAATTCCGTCTTGACCAACGGACGAAGTGCTATCACGTCGGCGCGGCGGATGTGTCGTTCATCTGGACGCGGATGCACCGTTATGCCGTCGGCTCCGAAACTTTCACATGCCACTGCCACATCCTCTACATTCGGAGTGTTTTCGCCCCGCGCATTGCGTAAAGTGGCCACTTTATTGATATTTACACTAAGATTTGTCATTTCTAAGTCAAATAATAGTAAACTTCAGTTGTTATTATATAAAGGAGTGCTGAAATGTTTGGGAAATTTCCTAAATTTGTACCCCTGCCATAATAGCAAATGCAAAATTAATCAGAAATACTAAAACGACGAAAGATTTTGACTGCAAAAGATGCCATATCCACTCAAATTACTCCTCTGAAGCTTCCGATGACATACGCTGATGCTGTCGATTCGCTGAAGAGAACGAGTAAATCTGCACTTCCCGTAGTTGACGGCGACGGTAAGTATGTCGGCATGTTTTCCGGATTGCCTGTTTCCGGCGATTCATCCCAGCGGCACATTGACGAATGTATCGTGCGCGCGGATGCTGTGAGGGAGTCTTATCCGATGACGACGCTTTTGGATTCGATGGTAGCCGACGGTCGGCTCCTCGTTCCTGTGGTGGATGAGTCCGACATGTATACCGGGGCTGTTGATGCCTGTTCGATGCTCGCCGCTGTGGCAAGGCTGTTTCCGCGCCTTGTGGAATCTACGGAGCTGACTGTAACATGTCCGGCCGGCGACTATAGTGCCTCGGCCATAGCACATGCCGTGGAGGATGCCGACGCGCATCTGCTCAATCTGAATGTAGTCGAGGGTACCGAGCCCAACAGCCGCACTACTGTCTTGCTGAGGGTCAATCATTCTCGTGACGAATCTGTTGCCCGTTCGTTGGCGCGATATGGCTATGATACTGTGGAAATGTCCGGGACTTCCGGAATGGAGAATGCCGAGATGGCAGCCCGGATTAATGAATTCTTGCACTATCTGGAGGTCTGATGATATGATGAAGGTTGCTGTTTACGGAAATACTTTTCAAAGCAAGCATTTGGGCTCGATAAAGGAGCTTATGCGCGAGCTGTGCCGCCGTGGCGTACGGTTGCTTGTCGAACCTCGATTTTATGAATATCTCATAGAGGCGGCCAAAGACGAGAAACTATGTTGCGCGCCGGTCGAAAACGATAGTTTTGACGCAGATTTGGCATTAAGTATCGGAGGCGACGGCACTTTCTTGCGCACAGCCCAATGGATTGGAAAGAAAGAGATACCTATTATCGGAATTAATACGGGGAATTTGGGCTATTTGGCTGACCTCGGACTTGACGAGTGCCACGAATGGCTTGATGAAGTTCTGTCGGGTAATTGTGACGTTGAAGACCGCACTATGATAACTGCCTCTTGTCTTGAAAGGTCGATTGCTATCTGTCCTGTGGCGCTTAACGAAGTCGCAATTTTAAAGCAGGACACTGCATCGATGATCAATATGGATGTAAGAATAAACGACGCTACTTTAGCTAATTATCGTGGCGACGGACTTATTGTATGCACGCCCACGGGTTCGACAGGTTATAACCTGTCAGTTGGCGGTCCTATTGTTGCTCCCTCAGCCCCGGTATGGGTTATTTCGCCTATTGCCGCACATTCGCTTACAATGCGCCCGCTTGTGGTCGACGACGGAAGCGTTATCAGCGTCACGACAGGGTCAAGAGTGGCTTCTTACCGGCTCAGTATTGACGGCCGCTCAGTGTCGTTGCCCGTCGGATCAACTGTGGTGCTTAGGCGGGCCGACTATGTGACACGGATATTGAAGCTTCGTGGACATAACTTTACCGACACGTTGCGTGAAAAACTTTTTTGGGGAGCTGACAACAGATGACCGACACGTTACCCAAATCGTTCGTTTTTAAGCATGGACAAATTGGTCAGGTGCACGTCACCCGGCGCGCGTCTTCTTCTCGTATATCCGGTCGTTGGAAGGATGGTCATGCTCATTTTAATGTTCCGCAGTTTCTGTCAATGGCTCAGATAATGGAGGCCATCGAGTCCTTGGCTCCGAAGATGCTTGTCCGCAAATCCATGCCGGAATACCATGAGGGACAGCTGATTCAGCTCGATGGATTGGCCTTTCACATAATGAGTCAACGGGTAAAGCCTGACGCTATAATAGCGACATTAAGGGATGGTGATGCGTATATTGAGGTTGGGTCTGCAATGGACTTTAACGATGTTGCGACTACGGAATCGGTCAGCCGTATGATGAGGCGCATGGCATCCAAAGTGGCTCCGGACATACTCTTGCCGCGCGCAAAATGCTTGGCTGATTCCCTTGGACTTAAAGTAAAGTCATGGGAAATTATGGCTGGCCACCAACTGCTCGGACGTTGCTTTTCTGACCGCCGCATACAGTTAAGCTATATGAACTTGTTTTTGCCTTTGGAACTGCGCGACTATATAGTGTTCCACGAGTTGGCGCATCTGACAGAGATGAACCATTCCCGAAGATTCCATCAGCTTTGCAATGAATATTGTGGAGGCCGCGAACAGCACTTGGTCCGCGGCCTTAAGTCATACGTCTGGCCTGTCCTGCGTCGTTAAAGGGCTCCTTTGGAAGAGGGCAGTGTAAAGTGCAGCGGGTCACGTCGAACGGCTTGACGGAGGGCGCGGGCAAATGCCTTGAAAATGCCCTCGATTTTATGGTGCTCGTTGGTTCCTTCTGCGCGAACGAACAGATTTATTTTTGCATTGTCGCTAAGAGACTTGAAGAAATGCATAAACATTTCGGTAGGAACGTCGCCGATTAGTTCGCGCTTAAATTCGACATCCCATACGAGCCATGGGCGACCGCCGAAGTCGAGAGCCACCGTGCATAGACAGTCGTCCATCGGTAGCACAAAGCCATATCGCTCGATTCCCATTTTATTGCCGAGTGCTTTTGAAAGAGCCTCGCCAAGCACTATGGCAGTGTCCTCGATGGTGTGATGCTCGTCAACGTATAGGTCGCCATCGGCATGTATATATAGATCGATTCCTGCGTGACGCCCTATTTGGGTCAGTACATGGTCAAAAAATCCAAGTCCGGTACTTACGTCGGTGATTCCGGTGCCGTCGAGGTCTACTCTGACTTCTATGTCTGTCTCCGCGGTCTGCCGTTTCACGGTGGCTTTTCTCGGGCCTCCCATCAATGTAGGTGGAATGTTGTCCCATGAATTTGTTATAAGTTCCACCGTAGCATCTAAATGATTAGCTGTCACAGCTTTCTTCATTTCTTCGCAGTCGGGGGTGATTATTATGGCTTTGGTTCCCAAATTGCGGGCAAGTAGCGCGTCTGAGATGCGGTCGCCTATCACGTATGAGTTGGCGAGGTCATAGTCACCGTTCATATAAGCCGTGAGCATTCCGGTGCCGGGCTTACGTGTCGGAGCGTTCTCCTCAGGAAAAGTACGGTCGATGTGGATGTCGTCGAATATCACCCCCTCGTTTTCGAATGTGAGCAGCATCTTTTCGTGCGGAGGCCAGAATGTCTCTTCGGGGAACAATTTGGTGCCGAGGCCATCCTGATTCGTCACCATCACGAGCTTGTATGGCAAGTGGCTTGCTATGAATCGCATGGCGCAAAGGGCTCCGGGCAACAGCTCGAGTTTCTCAAATGAATCTACCTGTTGGTCTGTCTCCGGTTCTACGATCAAAGTGCCGTCGCGGTCCAAAAACAGCACTTTTGGCCGAAGGTCATTTTCAGATTTCATATTCGCGAATTTTTTCGATTAATAATTCATTTTCCTTATCCGATCCTACGGTTATACGCAGACATCCACCGCATAGCGACACTCGAGAGCGGTTGCGCACTATGACCCCTTCTCCCTTTAGATGTGCGTATAGCCCGTCGGCATCCTTAACTTTAACAAGCAGGAAGTTGGCGTCGGAAGGATAGACATGCTCCACGCCCTTTAATGCTGAAAGGGTGTTTGCGAGGCCGTTGCGTGCTTCGACAAGCTCCTTTGCCACTTCTTCCACCTTTACATGGCCGTCAAGAACCTTAATCGCTTCGTTTTGGGTGAGGATGTTGATGTTATAGGGATATTTTACATTATTAAAAATATCAATAATCTCTTTTGAGGCGTATGCCACTCCTAATCGCATGGCCGCCGAAGCCCATGCCTTAGAGAAGGTCTGCATCACTATCAGCCGGGGAAATTCGTCAAGGAAGCGCAACATGGTTCCACGCTCAGAAAAGTCGACGTAAGCTTCGTCGACTACGGTTATCCCCTCAAAGCGAGATGCTATTTCTCGCAATGTTTCGAGGTCGTATGCGTTGCCGGTCGGATTGTTAGGCGAACAGATCCACACCACTTTCGTGTTTTTATCCGTTGCCCCAAGCAGACGTTCCACGTTGATTGAAAAGTCGTCGTTAAGTTTGACCGGCCGATACTCCACGTCGTTTATCTCTGCGCAAACGCCGTACATGCCGTAAGTGGGATCTATGGCGACTACATTGTCAATGCCAGGACGGCAGAACACACGGTAGCATAGATCGATGCATTCATCGCTGCCTACGCCCAGAAAGATTCTTTCCGGATTGACGTGTTTCAATGCCCCAAGACGTCTTTTTACCTCGGTCTGCAGTGGGTCAGGATACCTGTTTAGACCGTTTATGCGGCTGTTTTCGTTGGCATCGAGCCATGCATGAGCCTCCCCGGTATATTCATTGCGGGCGCATGTGTATGGTGTAAGATTGAGTATATTGGGGCGAACCAGTTCGTTAAGTGTCATAATTCTTTAATCTTTTTTAGTCGCAGGCTCACTGCAAGCTTGTGTGCCATAAGGTCTTCATTCTCTGCCATCACTTCAACGGTGTGCCCGATGCCGCGCACACCTTCCGGAGTGAGCTTCTGAAAAGTGATTTTTTTCGTAAAACTGTCTAAGTTAACTCCGCTGTAGGCTCTTGCATAGCCCGAAGTTGGAAGGGTATGGTTGGTTCCCGAAGCATAGTCGCCGACACTCTCCGGCGACCATTCACCTATGAACACAGAGCCGGCATTGCGGACTTCCCGGCACAGGCTTTCTGCGTATTTGTGGTTGATTATCAGGTGCTCCGGAGCATACATGTTGCTGAAATCCATCATTTCCCTGTCATTCTCAAACAGTATGATACGGCTGTGGCTAAGTGACTTGCCCATCATTTCGCGACGTGGCAGTCTGTCAAGCAGACGGTCGATGACACCGGGCAGTTTATCGGCAAGTTCGTTTGAAGTGGTGAGCAACATCGACTGGCTGTCGGGCCCGTGTTCGGCCTGCGACAGAAAGTCGGCGGCCACGAATTCCGGGTCGGCAGTTTCGTCGGCTATCACGAGCACCTCAGAGGGTCCTGCGGGCATGTCGATGGCTGTAGAGCGACGTGCGGCCTGTTGCTTGGCCTCCATGACATATCTGTTTCCCGGGCCGAAAATTTTGTCGACCCGGGGAATGGATTCCGTGCCGAAAGCCATGGCCGCTATGGCCTGCGCTCCGCCGGTCTTGTAGATCTTGTCTACTCCGGCTAAGGTGGCGGCATAAAGGATGGCGGGATGCACTGTCCCGTCTGCTCGTGCCGGCGTGCACAACACCGTTTCACTGCATCCGGCTATCTTGGCCGGAATGGCAAGCATCAGCACTGTTGAGAAAAGGGGCGAGTTGCCGCCCGGTATGTAGAGTCCGACACGGTCAATGCCAACGGCCCGTTGGCTGCATTCGATTCCGGCTATAGTCTCGACTTTGACCGGTTCTTTCATGGCCTGTGCCCGGTGGAACTTGGCGATGTTATCAGCCGCAAGAGCTATTGCTTCGCGTAGCTCTTCCGATATTAAGGCCGAAGCCTCGTCTATCTCTTTGTCGCTGACTTTAAGCTCTGTGAGCTCAGCCCCGGTAAACCTCCGTTCAAACTCTTTGACAGCCTCGTCGCCTCCGTCTCTGACACTGTCCATGATCTCGGCGACGCGTCGCGAAACCTCTTCTGCTTCTGAAGCCAAAGCCCTTTCTGTCAGTGCCGCCCACTCCTTATGCGAAGGATATTTGATGATGTCCATTAAAGTATCATTTTTTCGATGTCTAACGTCAAGATGCTTTCTGCGCCAGCCTCTTTAAGTCGGCTTACAGTGCCCCAAAGTTTCTTCTCCTCCAAAACTGAGTGTACTGAACACCATTCTGAATTAGCCAAGGGCAATACTGTCGGACTTTTCATCCCGGGCAGTATCGACAGAACCTCTTCGAGTTTATCTTTGGGCACATTCATCAATATGTATTTCTTGCCGTCGGCTGCTTTGACCGCATCGATTCTGAACAATAACTCGTCGAGTATAGACTGTTTTTCTGAATTAAATCCGGCACCACTGGCCGCTATAAGCACAGCCTGCGATTCAAGCACTGTCGCCACTTCGGTCAGATTGTTGCTCACCAGAGTCGACCCCGATGAAACTATGTCGAATATCCCGTCGGCCAAGCCGATGCCGGGAGCTATCTCTACCGAACCCGAGATGACGTGTATGTCTGACTTTATTCCGTTATCTTTCAGAAATTTGTTTAAGATTGACGGGTAAGATGTGGCTATCTTTTTCCCCTCAAACCAGTTGAGCCCGGGATAGTCAAGATGCTGGGGTATGGCGAGCGACAGACGGCATCGGCTGAATCCCAACTCTTTAACAACCTCTACGTCGCATCCTTTTTCCAACACTTCGTTTAATCCTACGATGCCTAAGTCGGCAGTCCCGTTGGCCACCGATTCAGGTATGTCGTCGTCGCGCAGAAACAACAGTTCTACCGGAAAATTACGTGACGGCACCAATAAAGTCCGCTTTACGGCCGTCAGTTTTATGCCTGATTCCGACAGAAGATCCATTGTCTCCTCATACAGCCGGCCTTTCGACTGCACGGCTATTCTTAGTTTTTGTTCCATATAATAAGTTTATGTTTTGGCTATAAAAAAGTCGGCCGACATTCTCTTATCTGTGAGGTGCCGGCCGATATATCTTTTTTGACTTAATTATTTAAAGTGTCATACATACATGCGGTTCTGACCTCCGGCTTTCGACTGGTGGTGATGACAATGGCACTGGTGGATAAATAATGCTGTCATGTTTGTTCTCGTCCTAAACATGCTGCAAAAGTAGCCATTAATAATTAAAAAACCAACAATTCAAGTCGTTTAAGAAAATTTTTTTGATGGCAGAATAAAATTATATGTTTTATAGCATGTTTTTTCGCAAATAATGCTTACCTTTGCGCACAAGAAATTTTGTCAATAATTTTGACCTTTATCTTTTCTATCTGTTTATGGATATTTGGATTGCCTGTGATTCACTTTTTTAGGCATAAAATAAGGCGGCTCCCTTTCTATAGCCGCCTTATTTTATGCCTATGCACGACAGGTTACTCCATTGGGAGTATTTTTACGCCTGGAGCGCGGTCCTTAATCTCGGGCTTGCCGCAGTAGTAGACCTTTCCGGAACTTACTCCAAGAGTCGCCACTACCGTCAGTTTGCTCTTGGGATTGCATTCGATCACTCCGGTGCCTGACAGAGAGCATTTTATGTCGTCGGCTTTTAACTCATCGGCTTGAATCGAGCCTGTTCCGATAATGCTAAAGTGAGCTTTTGTGGTTCTCCCGTCGACGGCTATGACTCCGTTGCCGGTCTTGATGGCTCCGACAAAGTTATTGGTGTTGATCCCATGTAGTGCCAGACCGCCGTTGCCTATCAGTGTTGCCCGGAAACTCGCGGCGGGTGCCACCGACAGGACTCTCACCAACGAGTCGCCGTCGTTCTCAATCTTGTTGAGGAAACGTGAGTACACAGTTATGCGCGGCAGATTCTGATAGTCGATTCCGTCGGAAGATATTTGCAGGTCCAGACAGCTCTTGTTATTATTGAGCATAATCACCGACGCTATGTCGGGAGCCGCGTTAAACACTACATATCCGTTGGAGTCTTCGCTGCATTTGTAGTCAACATTAAGTCCTTCGAGCACTTTCAGCTCGCTAAAGTCGCCCACATTGACTTCATAACGTTTCAAGTCGCCTTCCGCCATCAGGTAAAGCGATGCGGAAGCAATGGCAATGAGTGCTGTGATGAATCTTTTCATATTTTGTATTTGGTGTTAATACCTTATTGTAATATAAATTACATGGCGTTGATAATGTTCTCTGTCTGAGCTAAAATCTCGTCAAGTTCGGCCCAAGTGTCGGCTCGAAGCATGGCTATGCGGGTCTCGCGGAAGTGCGGTATGCCCTTAAACAGAGGCGACGCCGCCAAGTGGCGTCTGATGTGCAGTATGCCGCGTTTCTCATCGATGCGTGATATGCTCTCAGTGATTTGCCTTCTTAATAGGGCAAATTTGTCGGCGACGGTAAGTTCCGCTAACGACAGTTCGGGATGCATGGCACGACGTATTTCGTGAAATACCCACGGTGCCCCTATTGATGCGCGTCCGACCATAACTCCGTCCACTCCGTAGCGGTCAAAGGCTTCTATAGCTTGTTCCGGTGAAGTGATGTCGCCGTTGCCTATCAAAGGTATGGTCAGACGTGGATTCTCTTTAACTTTTGCTATCATCTCCCAGTCGGCCTCGCCGGTGTACATCTGCGAACGTGTGCGCCCATGTACCGTGAGAGCTTGAATGCCACAGTCTTGAAGCATCTCCGCAAGCTCAACTATGATGCGCGAGTCGTGATCCCAACCCAGACGGGTCTTAACCGTCACCGGAATCTTGACCGCATCGACCACCGCGCGGGTGATAGACAGCATTTTAGGCACATCGCGGAGCATCCCCGCTCCGGCTCCTTTGCCCGCCACTTTTTTCACGGGGCATCCGAAGTTGATGTCGAGTATGTCAGGTCCGGCCTCCTCGACTATCTTGGCCGCCTCAACCATAGGCTCTACCTCCCGGCCGTAAATCTGAATGGCTGTCGGGCGTTCGGCCTGATTTATGTGCAGTTTGCGGGTAGTCGCGCTTATATTGCGGATAAGAGCGTCGGCCGACACAAACTCGGTATAGACCATATCGGCTCCCTGCTCCTTACATATTAGCCGGAACGATTGGTCGGTGACATCCTCCATCGGAGCCAGTGCCACCGGACGCTGACCTAAATCAATATGACCTATTTTCATTTTTTTCGCTCAAAGTCGGCACGTTTGACTTGCCTGCGTTTACCCTGCGAAGTTACAAAAAAGCCTCCATAAAACATTCTACTTTTATCCACAATTATTCGCCTTTCAGTCCTATCCCTGCGCCGCTATTTTGTCGTACGGCCCGCGTATCTGAAATACGGGTCTGTCACGCCTCAATCCTTGTGGGGGATTCTGAACTTGTCGAGAATCTGTTTAAAGTTATCTTGGGCTGTTAAGCATGTATCCAATAGGTAGCCTTTTATGGCCGGCCAATTGCGCAGGCCGTTGTAGTAGAACATTTTGAGTTCTTCATTAATAATAAAGGGAACATAGTTATGACGCAGGCATTCTCGGAACATAATGATTCTACCGACACGTCCATTTCCATCTTGAAAAGGATGTATGGCTTCAAAACGTTGATGAAAATCTATAATGTCTTCAAAAGATGGCCTTATTTTGCCATTATATTCTTTGAGCAGTGTTTTTATCGTAACATGTACATCTTCTGGAGCCACGGTATCGTTTCCTCCAACTTCATTTGGCAGCTTCTTGTAGTCGCCTACATTGAACCAGCTTTTTCGCTCATCTGATGTCCCTGACTTTATAATTTTATGTAGATGTTTAATGTATTGTTCGGTAAGTTTCCCCGTTGTCTCTGTAATGATGTAGTCGATTGCTTTGAAATGGTTGGTGGTCTCTATAATGTCATCTACATTTACAGATTTGTCTGTTAAACCTATAGTATTGGTCTCAAAGATATACCTTGTTTGGTCATGCGTCAAGCGGCTACCCTCTATGTGGTTAGAGTTGTAGGTGAAATCGATTTGTATGCGGTGATATATCCCTCCCTTTATTTTTCCTGCCATTTGCTCCCTTAAGGCGGTCAGCAACGGCGAAACTTTATCAGATTTTTTGTGTCGTTGGGGAAGTTCTGCTTCAATAGGGATGTTCCATGTTTTTCCAACAAGATAAGCTCCTTCGAGTTTATTTTGTGCGCAATAATTTCGAGCAGTTCTTTCTGAAACTCCGTGCTTGTATGCCCACTCTTTGACTGATATATATTCTTTGTTTTCTGTGAAGTGTTTAGACGTAACCATATTATCGGCAAGTTGTTTTGTGAAAAATTTGCACAAAGATGTCAAAACTTGCCGTTATCGGCAAGTTTGTGCCGTAAAAATTTGTCAAAACTGCGATTTTATTAAGGTCGTCATTTATAATATGTTTTCAAGAAGCGTGAAATTTTACTGAAAACATATTGCTATAATGGCGATAATTACTAACTTCGCAATGACCGCCACTTAGCATGGCTCTAAATTGTAAAAAATGTCACGATTTTAATCAAAGATAAGGACAGAATAGATAATAGATTATGAACTTTAAATCGTTTGCAGTATTAGCATTGGCAGTTTGCGGTGGAGTAGCCGTGGCTCATGCACAGAAAGTAGTCAAAATTGAGTCCCCTAAAATGACTGTATATTTGCCCGCTGATAACAAGGCTTCGGGTCGGGCGGTGCTGGCGCTCCCGGGAGGTGGATATTCGGGGCTGGCCACCGGTCACGAAGGCCACGATTGGGCTCCATTCTTTAATGATAAAGGCATAGCTTTAGCGGTAGTAGAATACGGACTGCCCCACGGTGACCGTACCATACCTGTCGGTGATGCTGTCAACGCTGTAAAGACTGTACGCGACAGCGCGGAAGTCTGGCGCATTAACCCCGACGATATAGGCATAATGGGTTCCTCGGCAGGAGGCCATCTGGCCTCTACGGTTGCTACACATGCGCCGTCTGAGGCTCGTCCGAACTTCCAGATTCTCTTCTATCCGGTAATAACGATGGACAAAAGCTATACCCATAAGGGTACACACGACAATCTCCTCGGTGCTGATGCTTCTGCAGAGTTAGAGAAAGAGTATTCAAATGAACTTCAGGTCGACAGCCTGACTCCGCGGGCCATCATACTTTATTCTGACGATGACAATGTTGTACCCCCGATGAACGGTGTCAACTATTATGCCGCACTCCACCGTCTGGGCATTCCGGCGTCGCTGTTCATATACCCGTCAGGAGGCCACGGTTGGGGCTATCGTCAGAAGTTCAAATACCATGAGCAGATGATTGCCGATTTGTCGGCGTGGCTCGAAAGTTTCTGATGCTGATTCCGAACAATTGAAGTGGTTTGGTTGTCATGCTATAAAGGCATTGTCGCAGATTTCAGCGAGGGAAACTGGGGCATACGCCTAAGTATGATTAATCGCTTCAACATGTTTCGCATCTCTGCAAATGTTATCGCCGAACCTGCCTCACAGATGAAGCAGGTTCTTGACACGATCACTCCCGATGCCCACGACAGTACCTACGCCGTGGCATCGTTTCTTCTAAAAGTTGTCGATTGGGTGCTTAAGCCATTTGGGCTTGAGTCTGACAAGACAGCCGTCATAATTGTATATGCGGCTGTCGTCTTAGGCGTATCGCTCATCGTCGGATACATTACCCAATGGATAGTGCTTGGCATTCTCCGTCGTTACGGCGAGAAGCTCAACCAAAATCTTTATCATTCGCTCAGCAGCAAGAATTTCTTCGTGAAGCTGTGCCGTGTCATTCCCGCACTGGTATTTCTGATTTTGATTCAGTTTACGCTCGTCACCACCCACTCCGATGTCGCACAGTGGCTGACGCGCTTGACGCTTATCTACGTGGTGTTTGTTTTCGGGTCGGCTATTGTGGCTCTAATAGGTGGTATATGGCTCAATGTCGATACACACCGCAACAAGCGGCGTTTGCCTCTGAGCGGTCTTGTCCAGCTGATTCAAGGAATAGTATGGATTATCGCCATCATTATTGCCGTGGCCGTACTTGCCGACAAGTCGCCCGCTTCGTTGCTTGCCGGACTCGGAGCTTTCGCGGCAGTCCTGATGTTGGTGTTCAAAGACAGTATTCTCGGAGTCGTGGCCGGTGTACAGCTGTCCGAAAATGACAGCCTGCACGTGGGCGACTGGATTAAGATTGACGGAACTGACGCTAACGGCACGGTCACCGAAGTCACGCTGACCTCCGTAAAAGTGCTCAATTGGGACAAAACCACCACGTGCGTCCCTCCTTACAGCCTTGTAAGCGGCAGTTTCACTAACTACCGCACTATGCAGCTAAGCAACACACGTCGCATTCAGCGCAGCTACACATTAGATGCCGACAGTATAAAGCCGACCACGCCTGAGATGCTTGATGCTGTCCGTAAAGTGCAGTTCATGGATGAATTTATCACCAAAAAGTTGGCTCAGAAGGCTGCCGGAAAAGTGGAGGATGTCAACAATTCCGAAGGGCTCGTCGACGGGACAATTGATACAAATCTTGGGCTTTTCCGGGCATATATGAGGATGTGGCTTGATGCGTCGCCCTACATATCCCACACGAGCGACTGTTTTGTGTCGACGCTTCCGCAGACCGGCAATGGAGTGCCTTTCCAGATCTACTGCTTTACATCGACATCTAAATGGTTCCCTTACGAGGCAATAATGGACACTATATTTGAACATCTTGCCGCGATGCTCGCCAAGTTTGAGCTGACTGCGTTCCAGGCTCCTACCGACAGAGGCACTATATTGGAAGGATACATCAACGGCAAGGATCCTGACACTATCTTCGGATTGCCCGAGCCGTTCTTGATTAAACGCGCACAAGAGGGCAGTTCGGTTAACTGATTGACTATATAAGCAAACTACGATTATGGACATAGACGCATTATTTGATTTGACCGGAAAGGTGGCCGTGGTCACCGGAGGCGGCGACGGAATCGGACGCGGTGCATGTGAGATTCTTGCGGCAGCCGGTGCAAAAGTGGTGGTTAGCGATCTTTCGCTTGATAAAGCCCGCAGTGTGGCCGAGAAGATAAATGCCGACGGGGGCGAAGCCACGCCGGCGGCATGTAACGTTTTGGACGAGTCTGACCTGACTAAACTGATTGACTTTGTCGTCGCAACGTACGGAACTGTCAATATCTTGGTCAACAATGCCGGACTTGGAGGCGGCGGACGGGAAAATCCTTACAAGATTGACCGGGCATACGTTGAGCGCATATACGCAATAAACGTGTTTGCCCCATGGCAATTATGTAAATTGGCGGCTCCCCACATGCAACAGTCGGGCTACGGAAGCATTGTCAACATAACATCGATGAGCAGCATCGACAAGGAGGCTAATATGGCTATCTATGGATCATCGAAAGCGGCGCTTAACCATATATCGGCAAATTTGGCGTACGACTACGGCCCTATGGGCATACGCATTAATTGCGTCGGACCCGGCGCTACAAAGACTCATGCTCTCGCCTCGATACTTACTCCGGAAATAGAAGCGAAGATGTTGGCGCACACTCCCATACATCGTTTGGGCGAAGTGTCTGACATAGCCGGTGCCGTCCTCTACTTCGCGGCTCCAATATCGGCATGGGTCAGCGGACAAGTGCTTATGGTCAACGGCGGAGGAGTCCAGACTCTCGATTGAGTCAGCCCAGACATCTGACCGCTTTTTCAAGCCAATAGCGGTCAACGGAGTCGAATGTCGAAGTCTCAGCGCTGTCTATATCCAGCACTCCCGCTATTTCCCCTTCGTTATAAAAGGGAACCACTATCTCCGACCTGGAGGAAGATGAACACGCTATGTGCCCGGGAAACAGATTGACATCATCGACCACTACTGTGCGCCCTTCAGCCCATGCTGTCCCGCACACTCCTTTGCCATAACGTATGCGTGTGCAGGCTAACGGGCCTTGGAACGGCCCCAACACAAGCTCCATCCCAATCACCCGGTAAAATCCTACCCACAGAAATTGAAAAGTCTCCATAATGGCTGCCGACATATTGGCCATCAATGCGACATGGTCAGGCTCATACTTGGCCATAGCCTCTATTTGAGGAATCAAAGCCGCGTACTTTTCCTCTTTTGACTCCCCTGAAACAATTAGTTCTTCCGACATAAACGACAGGTCTTTATCATCAGCAAATTTACTACTTTATTCCCAACCACGAAAAACACAATCACTTTTAGAGTATTTTAACATTCCGATTTTGAGCATACTATTGTAACATTAAAAAACTTTTTACTACCTTTGGGTCGCAGACCGCCATAACAGAAGCCCCCGGTCTCGGGGATGAGAGGCGGGATGTAGTGAACATATTAATTAAAGCGTTTACTCGACGCTTGATTCTTGACTA
Organism: uncultured Muribaculum sp.; assembly: GCA_964543345.1. Lineage (GTDB taxonomy): Bacteria > Bacteroidota > Bacteroidia > Bacteroidales > Muribaculaceae > Muribaculum. The sequence goes on from CAZIXM010000033.1 coordinate 28,182, forward strand.
TCGGGAATTCTCGCAAAATTCACATTGGAGTCAAGGATGAAGCAACGGTAGATGCCCGTGGATATGTAAATCATGCATTCGGCAGAGTGCCTTGGGAAAGGTATAGCCGGACGCTATTTTACATATACGAGCGTGGGCTTCTGCGTTGCCGTCCGACTCCAATAGGCAATGCGAGAAGCCTCCGATAGTAGGACGAGCAACAAGTACAGACACTCACGCTTTTCTATTATCGCTCGAATTAGGAGATGTCTATAGAGCCCAACTTTACATATGAATAAATTTACATATCCTATAAGCTTTTCGGAGAGTGAGCTTGCAATGGTGTCTCTTCCTAAAACGATATACGAAGCAAAGTCTATACGCCAGACAGCATATAAATACTCAGGAGAATACTTCATTATAGCTCGAGAAAATGGCGATAACATAAATGTCACCTTTGAAAGTAAGGATAAAAAGGTCATTTCCGAAACTACCATAAAAGAAATTTGCAACGATTTCATCGACCAACAGATTAGAATCGACACCGAAAAAGAATTTGGTCATATTCGGGACCTCATCGTAGAGGAAGCATTTAAGCCAGTGAACCGATGAGAAAGATAGTCTTTACAATTTTAGCAATCATCGCCGGGGGGCTCTTTTTTAAGTCGTTCTGTTATGGGTTCCATGATAATGTTGTATTAGAAAAGAATTCAGTAGATTCTATCTATTCTGGACACCATTCACATTGTTCCCATTCTTCACATGCGGCACATCATTCGCATTATTCTTGTATGCTTTCTCGTGCAGATTCAATAGGGGCTATTACAGTACATCAATATAGCATATTGAAAGGCGGGATTGAAGCTAATCCTAAACAAAAATTTGTTTCTGCCTTTAAAGCTAATTCTGTCGCTGACAATGGTTATGATGGTAAGAGTGGTTTTAATGGAGAAAGTGTATTAGCGATAATCATAGAAGATATTAAAGATGCGCAATGGACCTCATGTAATTTCCTTGTTAAATGTATTGCAATACCAATAGACAAATGCAATCGAAATTATTACGTTTACTCAGAAAATGCCTTTCAGAAAAAGAATGTAAACATTACATTAATCAAATAAAAGGACGGTTTAGAGCTTCTGGATTTAGAAATGGTCATAAGAGTGATAAACTTGCGTGGATGGACGAATTGTAATTAGTTATGACATCATATACAATTTTACCGTTTAGGTTCGAAAGATATAACGATTTTGAGTATCTCATCACCAATGAAATTGGTGAATACGTTTTTATGTCAGTTGATGATTTTAATAAATTCACAACTCATCAACTCGACACCAGCAGTGATGTGTTTTTAGAACTTCAATCTAAACAGATTGCAACAACCGATAAGGTTGAAGACGTAATACGGATGCTCGCCACAAAATATCGCACAAAAAAAAGTATCCTTCGTGATTTTACAACATTGCATATGGTAGTGCCAACCTTAAGATGCAATTCAAGTTGTATTTATTGCCAAGTAGCTCGTAAAGATATGGACGCAGATTCCGTAGACATGTCTAAAGAAACGGCTAAAAGGGTTGTCAAACTTATTTTTCAGTCTCCTTCTCAGTTCATTAAAATTGAATTTCAAGGTGGCGATCCGTCTACAAACTTCCCTATGGTGAAATTCATCATTGAAGAGGCGGAGACATTAAACATTCTGAAGAAGAGGAATCTTGAATTTGTTATTTGTACAAATATAAGCCTTCTAACAGAAGACATGGTGCAGTATCTTAAGAAGCATAACTGCTTCGTTTCCACTTCGCTTGATGGTCCCAAAGACTTACATAACGCCAATAGACCTCTCCAAAATACAGATAAGACACATGAGATTTTTGAAGAAAATCTCCAAATGGTTCGCCGGGTGTTTAGCTCAGATGATTGTGTGTCTGCCTTAATGACTACATCCAAGTATAGCCTTGGCAGATTCAAAGAAATTATAGATGAATATGTTCGGTTGGGCTTCAATAGTATATTCCTACGCTCTCTAAATCCATATGGTTTTGCGAAACAATATAAGGATAGAATTGCTTATCCGATTGAGGAGTTTTTCGAGAATTATAAAGAGGGATTGAACTATATTATTGAACTCAATAAGAGAGGCATATTTTTTATGGAAGGTTTTGCCACTCTCTTACTAAGACGCATGCTTACTCCGTTTGCCACCGGATTTGTCGATTTACAATCTCCAGCGGGTGTTGGCATTTCGGGTGCAATCTATGATTACGATGGAAATGTCTATGTGGCAGATGAAGCTCGAATGATGGCTCGATTCAAAAATTATTATTTCAAGTTGGGTAATGTTCATTCCGAAACTCATCAACAAATGTTCAACGGCCCCTTGTTGCATGAAATACTCAATAACTCTTGTACTGAATGTTTACCAGGGTGTGCCACTTGTGTGTACCAACCTTATTGTGGTGCAGACCCTGTAAGAAATATGTCAGAACAAGGAGACGTGATTGGATTCCGACCAACTAATGAGATGTGTAAGAAAACAAAATCCATCATGCGCTATTTGTTTGACCTCTTACGTTCAGGTGATAAAGAAACTGAGCGCATTTTATGGTCATGGATTAAATAAATTTTGAAAGAATGAAACAATCTAACGGTATTCCTCATAATATTACGGAATCTATCATAGGCGTAATTTCCACTAAAAAGAAATCCTTTTTTAGTAGAAGAAATACTATATTGGTGGATCCATCTGCCAAGGATAATCCGATAGGATACTCTGCCACAATAACTGCTCTCTCAGAAATAAATCCCAAAGGGAAAGTAATTTCTAAAGTTCAGGATTGTGCGACTTTTAATGATGGAGACATTGTGCTCATTAACGAAAAAGGAGAGATAATATTCCATTACGAAATTGCATCTAATCATAACGCAATTTTTGCCACAGGGAAATGCAATCATCGTTGCATTATGTGTCCACAACCTCCAGTTACAGAAGAACCCGACTATCTTGAAATGAATAAAAAAATAATATGATTATCCGTATATTGTCCGTTAAATTTTAACACTCAGACTGTAAATATA